>NZ_JBEZIX010000138.1:0-1029 GCF_040651315.1 Streptomyces sp. NPDC048506 | reverse complement strand
CACAGCCTCCGGGCGGTCTTCTTGGAGGCCACATGGAAGATGGCTTCGATCGCGTCGTGGCAGCCACGCCCCGGCCTAAAGCCATAGCTCCGCCCGTCAAACCGGGCTTCCCACTCTGGTTCCAGAGCGTTCTTCACCCTGGCCTGGTTCGCCCGGTCACGGATGACCGGAATTCCCAGGGGGCGCTTCTTCCCGTTGGCCTTCGGGATATACACACGCTTGACGGGCCTTGCAGGTATCTCCGGCTTGGCCAGGATGTTCCTTGCCAGCCTCCCCCTATCCGCTGGAGCGAGCGCAACCGCTCCGTCGATCCCGGCCGTCTTCTTACCGGTGCTCTGCTGCGCGACCCGCCTGACACTTGTCAAGGTGTTGGCCTTGGAGCGCAGCATGAGCTTTTGCAGGTTGCGCGCCTGCTTCAGGTTGCCTTCACGAGTGGCCCTGTAGATTCTCTGGCGAAGTCGCCGTACAGCTGCTTCCTCCTGGCTCCAGTCGATGCCGTTCCAGAATTCAGCGTCGCCGCCCTCGGTTCCGTTCATCGAGGGGGCAACCCCAGTAGTCTCTATCACCGGCGTCTCCCCTCTCTGCCTAACTTGCGCCTCGGTGCTGGTCTCTTGCCGTTGTCCCTACATGACCTACCTGGTCCACGTCAGCTCGCTTTCGCGACCGGCAGTGCCGGTATCCGCCGGGTTATGTCAGCCTGGCGAGAGATGCCGTTCCGGCTGGCTTTCCCCTGGGCTTTCGCCCTAGCGACGTTCGCTTCTTGGACCATCCTGTTCCCGCACAGGATTTCCGCCTTCGTTGCCTCGGGCCTACCGGCTGACTCACCGGACCTGTACGGGGTTTCCACGTTCCGCTGTCTGCAGATGCGACCAGGTTTGGGCGCCCTCTTTAAGCCGGCCTCCACGGTGACCTACGCACGAGGTCCATCAACACCTCACGCCCCCCAGTAATGGGACTACGTCGTGTTGCGCTTCTCAGCGCGAGAGGCTTCCACCGCCGTGTGCTCGCCATTGACGCGGTGTACGGATA
>NZ_JBEZIX010000137.1:0-1097 GCF_040651315.1 Streptomyces sp. NPDC048506 | reverse complement strand
CCCTGGTAGTCAGAGCAGTCAGTCAACAGCGTCAGGCCAACTGTAGCCATCGCAGCTCTTCTACGTGCAAGTTTCCAACTTCCCGCCGCTCGAATGGGTCTGCTGCAGGTTTGGGTGACAGGTTCGGTCACGCGGTCTGGAGGGCCGGTGTGGTCATGACGGTTTCGTATTCGACGGGTGTCAGCCGGCCGAGCGAGGCTTGTCGGCGGCGTCGGTGGTAGGTCCGTTCGATCCAGGTCACGATCGCGATCCGCAGTTCCTGACGGGTGGCCCATGAACGGCGGTCGAGGACGTTCTTCTGCAGCAGGCTGAAGAAGGACTCCATGGCTGCGTTGTCGCCTGCAGCCCCGACCCTTCCTATCGATCCCGCCATCCCGTGGCCGTCGAGCGCCCGGACGAATTTCCGTGACCGGAACTGCGACCCGCGATCGCTGTGCAGAATGCACCCGGCAACGTGTCCACGCCGGGCGACAGCGTTGTTCAGGGCGGCCACGGCCAGGCGGGACTTCATCCGCGCGTCGATGGAGTAGCCCACGATCCTCTTGCTGAAGACGTCCTTGATGGCACAGAGATACAGCTTCCCTTCGCCGGTTGCGTGTTCGGTGATGTCGGCGAGCCACAGGCGGTTGGGGCCGTCCGCGGTGAAGACACGGCGGACCAGGTCGTCGTGCACCGGCGGACCGGCCTATTTGGTCCTGCCGCGTCTCTTGCCGAAGACGCTCCACCAGCGGTCGTCCCGGCAGATCCGCCACGCGGTCCGGTCGGCCATGACCGCCCCGGCGTCGCGGGCCTCGTCGACCAGGAAGCGGTAGCCGAACTCCGGATCCCCACGATGCGCCTCGAACAACGCGTTCGCGCGGTATGCCTCCTCCAGCACGGCATCGGTCACCGGCCGCTCCAGCCAGCGGTAGTAGGGCTGTCTGGCGAGCTTCAGGACCCGGCACGTGACCGTGACGGGAACCCCGCCGGCGGCCAGCTCTTTCACGAGCGGGTAGATCCTTTTCCCGGCAGATGCGCCTGCGACAGATAGGCCGCGGCCCGGCGCAGGACCTCGTTCTCCTGCTCCAGCAGCTTGATACGCCGACGTGCTTCCCTCA
>NZ_JBEZIX010000136.1:0-1150 GCF_040651315.1 Streptomyces sp. NPDC048506 | reverse complement strand
CCGGCGGAGCAGGATGCGTTGGCGCTGGCGAATCTGGCCTTCGCGGCGCGGGCGGTTGCCGAGGTGGGGGGCACGGTGTTGATCGAGGCGCTCAATGCGCCGGAGTCGCCCGACTGCCCGATCGTCTCGGCGCCCAGGGCGATCGAGGTCGTCGATGCGGTCAACGCCGCGACGGGGTTGGACAACGTCCGGTTCCTGATGGACCTGTACCACCTGTCGATGAACGGCGAGGACCTGCCGGCGGTCATCGCGCAGTACGCGGACAAGACCGCCCATGTCCAGATCGCCGACAACCCCGGCCGCGGCGCCCCGGGCACCGGCCACCTGCCGCTGGCCGACCTGCTGGAGCAGTTGGCCAAGGCCGGCTACGACGGGTGGGTCGGGCTGGAGTACAAGCCCGGCGACGCCCCCAGCGCCGAGGCGTTCGGTTGGCTGCCCGCCGACGCCCGCGCCGCCCGCTGACGCCCGCGCCGCCCGCTGACGTCCGCGCCGCCCGCCGACCCCGTATGCCACACCGTTTGTGAAAGAGGCACCGATGAGCAACCTTCCCAAGATCGCATGGATCGGTCTGGGCATCATGGGCTCGCCCATGGCCGAGAACCTGATCAAGGCCGGCTACGCCGTGACCGGCTACACCCTGGAGGCCGACAAGCTCCAGCGGCTGACCGACGCCGGCGGCACCGCTGCCGGCTCGGTGGCCGAGGCCGTCGCCGACGCCGACGTGGTCATCACCATGGTCCCCGCCTCCCCCCAGGTCGAGGCCATCGCCTACGGCCCCGACGGCATCCTGGACAACGCCAAGCGCGGCGCGCTGCTGATCGACATGTCCTCGATCACCCCGCAGACCTCCATCGACCTGGCCAAGGCCGCCGGCGCCAAGGGCATCCGGGTGCTGGACGCCCCCGTCTCCGGTGGTGAGGCCGGCGCCATCGAGGCCGTCCTGTCGATCATGGTCGGTGGTGAGCAGGCCGACTTCGACGCCGCCAAGCCGCTCTTCGAAGCCCTCGGCAAGACCATCGTGCTGTGCGGCCCGCACGGCTCCGGGCAGACCGTCAAGGCCGCCAACCAGCTCATCGTCGCCATCAACATCCAGGCCTGCGCCGAGGCCGTGGTCTTCCTGGAGAAGTCCGGTGTGGACCTGGCCGCCGCG
>NZ_JBEZIX010000135.1:0-1168 GCF_040651315.1 Streptomyces sp. NPDC048506 | reverse complement strand
TACTGAGGTTGAACTCGTGGTGTCGTGCCGTTGCTCAGGTAGGTCTGATGGACAGGCCGGTCTCGGCGAGGCAGCCGTCTATGAGGTCGCTGCGGTACTGGATGTGCCGTAGGCCGCGTCGGATGCGCCGGACGAGGTGTTCGGGGGTGCTGAAGGCGACGTTGGAGAGCCAGCCTCGTCGCAGGAGCGACCAGATCCCTTCCACGGGGTTGAGGTCGGGGGCGTAGGGCGGCAGGTAGTAGATGGTCAGCCAGTCCCGGCCCTCGGCGAACTCCCGCAGGTCGGCGGCCTTGTGGACATTGAGGTTGTCCCAGACGAGCACGATCGGGCCGCCGAGCTGCTGATGTGCGGCGATCAGCAGGTCCCGGTAGTCGCGCCAGGAGAAGCTTTTGCGGCCGTCGCGGCGGCCGTCGTCCCTGCGTGGACGGTAGATCAGCCGGGACCGGTGGCCAGGTTTGTAGCAGGTCAGCGCCGCGATGGACACCCGTCTGCGGGAGCGGCCGCGAACCCGCACCACTGGAGTCCGGCCGCGCTGTGACCAGGTCTTCGCCTGCGGCGGCGTCATGGAGAAGCCGGCTTCGTCCTCAAAGACGAGCCAGGCTCCACGGGCCGCCGCGAGTCTTCCGCGCAGGGCCACACCTCCTTGACCCACCCGGCCACCGCCTCGTCGTCCCGCTCCATCGCGCGTCGGGCCGGGACCTGGCAGGACCAGCCGTTGCGGACCATCAGCTTCCTTACGCCCTGGATCGTGTAGGCCAGGTGGAAGCGCCGGCCGATCACCGTCTTGATCCGCGCCAGCGTCCACCGCTGGTCCTCCCAGCCGTGCGCCGCCGGCCCCTTGGCCAGCTCCGCCTCCAACTGCGCGAATTGCTTCTCGCTCAGCCTCGGCAACGACGCCGGTCCCTGTGACCGCAGAGCACGTGGACCGCCCTCGTCCCACGCCCGCCGCCATCGCTGCACCGACCGGACGCTGATGCGCAGCTCCTTGGCGATCAACGAACTCGCCTCGCCCCTGGTGAACCGCTCGGCTGCCTTGAGTCGTAACTCCTCGCGAAACTGCTGACGTTCGACTGTCAGCCCGCCGCCCTGTGGATACCGCATGCCCCGGTGATATCGCAGGAAGCCACGACCTGTCAGTCCCTACGACACCACGAGTTCAATCTCAGTA
>NZ_JBEZIX010000134.1:0-1308 GCF_040651315.1 Streptomyces sp. NPDC048506 | reverse complement strand
GGCGGATTCTGGGGATCGTCGCAACACGTGGTCGGTTGATCAGGCCGCGAGCAGTTTATGCAGGCGCTCGGCTGGGGCTTCCCAGCCGAGCGTTTTGCGTGGGCGGCCGTTGAGTTCGGCGGCCACGGCGGACAGGTGGTCGCGGCCGTGGACGGACAGGTCGGTTCCCTTGGGGAAGTACTGCCGGAGCAGGCCGTTGGTGTTTTCGTTCGAGCCGCGCTGCCAGGGGCTGGCCGGGTCGCAGAAGTAGACCGGGATGTCGGTGGCGGTGGTGAAGGTGCCGTGGGCAGCCATCTCGGCCCCTTGGTCCCAGGTCAGTGAACGGGTCAGGTGGGTGGGCAGGCACTGGACGGTGTCGACGAGGGCGTCACGCATGTTCTCTGCGCTGCGACCGTGGGGCAGATGGACGAGCATCACGTAGCGGGTGGCGCGTTCGACGAGGGTGCCGATGGCGGAGTTGCCGTCCTTGCCGATGATCAGGTCGCCTTCCCAGTGGCCGGGCACGGCCCGGTCTTCTGCCTCGGCAGGGCGTTCGCTGATCATCACCATCGGGTCGGTGAAGCGGGGGCGGCGCTGCTGGGCCTGGCGGCGGGGCTTGCGGCGGACGCGTCCCGATCGCAGTGCTTTGGCCAGTTCGCGGCGGAGTTCGCCGCGGCCTTGGACGTAGAGGGCCTGGTAGACGGTCTCGTGAACCACGTGCATCTCCGGCCGGTCGGGGAAGGTCTGGAGCAGAGCCTGGCAGATCTGTTCCGGGCTCCACCGTAGGTCCAGGCGGTCCTGGATGAAGTCCCGCAGCTCGCGGTTCTGGCCGATCTTCCCGGGCTTGGGGCGGGGCCGACGGGCATCCGCGCGGGCCTGGGCGGCATGCGGACGGTAATGCCGGCCGCCGCGCGGATCGACGGTGCAGTTCCGTCGAATCTCCCGACTGATGGTGGACGGGCTACGGCCCAGCTCAGCAGCGATCGCACGGACCGTGGCCTTCTCCCGCAGCCGGTCGGCGATGTGGATGCGGTCAGCCTCACGCAAGTAGCGTGACGGGCCGGAGGCGGGCGCCACCCGCTGTGCGGGTGGCGCCCCTTTGTGCGTGGAGGTCGGATTCCTGCCGTTGCGCCACCGCTTGCCGGTCCGGTAGTTGATCCCGACGATCCGGCACGCTTCGTAGCTGGTCAGGCCCTGGTCCATGAGCCGAAAGTATTCCTCCCGCTCACGGACCAGCTTCCGTCGCCCTTGCCCCGTCCGCTCCTTGCGGATCTCGAAGTCCATCGCACCCCTTGAGCTGGGGTGTTGCAACGACTCCTAGAACCCAAG
>NZ_JBEZIX010000133.1:0-1339 GCF_040651315.1 Streptomyces sp. NPDC048506 | reverse complement strand
GGGCCTTTGCCAGCTGGGACGGAACGGGCATGAACGACAAGGAGATGCCGGCTGTCGAGCCGGTCGAGGACAAGCTGGTGGATGAGGTCGTCGAGCGGTTGATGGACCGCGCGGACGCCTCGGGTGCGGCTCTGCTGGGCGAGGGCGGGCTGTTGACGGAGGTCACCCGGGCCGTGCTGGAACGGGCCCTGGACGCGGAGATGACCGAGCACCTCGGCTACGAGAAGCACGATCCGATTGGCCGGGGCTCGGGGAACAGCCGCAACGGCACCTCATCGAAGACCGTGCTGACCGACGCCGGAGCGGTCACCGTGGCCGTTCCCCGCGACCGCAACGGGTCGTTCGAGCCGAGGCTGGTGCCCAAGCACGCCAGGCGACTCGCGGGGTTCAACGAGCAGATCCTGTCGCTGTACGCCCGCGGCATGAGTGTGCGCGACATCCGCTCCCACCTGGCCGGCATGTACGGCATCGAGGTCTCGCCCGACCTGATCAGCAAGGTCACCGACGCCGTCGCGGACGAACTCGACACCTGGCAGAACAGGCCCCTGGGCGCCGTCTGGCCGATCATCTACATCGGTGCGCTGTGGGTGAAGATCCGCTCCGGGGCAGTGGTGTCCAAACCGGTCTACCTCACCGTCGGCATGGACATGGACGGCCGCAAGGACGTTCTGGGGGTGTGGATCGGCGACGAGGGTGAAGGCGCCACCACGTGGATGACCGTCCTGACCGAACTGCGAAACCGCGGAGTGCAGGACGTGTGCATCGTGGCCTGCGACGGCCTCAAAGGGCTGCCGGACGCGGTCACCGCGACCTGGCCGAAGGTCACGGTCCAAACCTGCGTCATCCACCTTCTGCGGGCCTCGCTGCGGCTGACATCCGCCGTGACCATCCCAAGCTCGTCCCGGCCCTGAAGGCGGTCTACACCGCCCCGACCGAGCAGGCGGCCGGGCAGGCACTGGAGGAGTTCGCCGCCTCCGAGCTGGGACAACGCTACCCGCCGGTGGTGCGGACCTGGCGGGCCGCCTGGAGCGAGTTCACTCCCTATCTGCCCTTCCCGCCCGAGATAGGGAAGGTGGTCTACTCGACGAACCTCATCGAATCGATCAACGCGAGACTGCGGAAAGTGACCCGCAACCGAGGGCACTTCCCCTCCGAGCACGCTGCGTTGAAGGTGCTCTACCTCGCCGTGCGCGAGCTGATCGCCCCCAGGGCACGCGACATCAACCACGTCGCGGCACACTGGAAGAAGGCGCTGAACCAGTTCTCGCTCTTCTTCGAGGACCGGCTCAACACCATGTGAACCCCAAGGACTTACACAAAGTCACTTACACGCCCCCGT
>NZ_JBEZIX010000132.1:0-1366 GCF_040651315.1 Streptomyces sp. NPDC048506 | reverse complement strand
GGGCGGAGCTATGGCTTTAGGCCGGGGCGTGGCTGCCACGACGCGATCGAAGCCATCTTCCATGTGGCCTCCAAGAAGACCGCCCGGAGGCTGTGGGCACTTGACGCAGACCTCTCGGCAGCCTTCGACCGCATCAGCCACCAACACATCATGGACTCGCTCGGCCTTTTCCCAGGGCGCGAGCAGGTCCGAGGATGGCTCGGGGCTGGCGTGATGGAGCAGAACTCGTTCGCGCACACGGTGGAGGGAACACCCCAAGGTGGGGTGATCAGCCCACTGTTGCTAAATGTGGCTCTGCACGGGATGGGCGATGCCGTGGGGGCCAACCAGCCCCTGAAACGCGGGAGGGACAAGTACTCTCCCCCGGCACTGATCAGATACGCCGACGATTTCGTGGGGCTCTGCTGCACGAAGGAAGAAGCGGAAGCCCTCAAGAACAAACTGTCAGACTGGCTGGATCCCAGAGGTCTTACCTTCAACGAGGAAAAGACGCGGATTGTCCACCTCGATGAAGGATTCGACTTTCTGGGCTTCACCGTCCGCCGGTTCGGGGACAAACTGATCATCAAGCCCAGCAAAGAAGCAGTACGACGCGCCAAGAGGAGAGTCAAAGAGATCATCCGGTTTCACCGGGGGCACCCGGAGGAGCTGCTGGTGCTCTCACTCAGCCCTTTTATCAGGGGGTGGGCGACCTACTACAGGCACGTGGTTTCGAGCGACACCTTCGGGAAGCTGGACACCTACACCTACACGGCCTTGAGGCGGTGGGCTCTTCACAGCCACCCGAACAAGACCGCCCGGTGGATCCGGGAAAGGTACTGGGGACAGTTCGCGCAGGGCAGGAGAGACACATGGGTATTCGGGAATCCGTCCCGTCACCTCCCCAAATTCTCCTGGACCAGCATCGTCCGGCATGTGGCCGTCAAGGGGGAAAGCTCCCGGGACGACCCAAGTCTGGAGGACTACTGGCGCAATCGAGCCCGGAAGCGGATGCCACAAGCAGAGTCCAAGCGGATTCTGCAACTGGCCTACCGGCAGAAGGGACTGTGCACCAGGTGCGGGCAGGACCTCATCGAAGGGGCAGGATTCGACCCCGACGATGTACGGGACTGGTCTCGGTGGTTCACGGCCTCCTACAGAGGAGTCCACGTGCATCACCTGGTCTACCGCAGCCGAGGTGGCTCCGATCACCTCAGCAACCTGGAAGTTATTCACGCGCAATGCCATCGGCAATTACATGCCGGTGACCGAAAGAAGGAGCTGGAATGATGGCCAAAGACCCGCTTGAGCCGGATGCCGCGACGAGTGGCACGTCCGGTTCTGAGGGGGCCGGGTCGTGGCAACACGACCCGGCTACCCGACTGCC
>NZ_JBEZIX010000131.1:0-1427 GCF_040651315.1 Streptomyces sp. NPDC048506 | reverse complement strand
GGTCACGTCCGCTGGAGTGGTGTATCGACGGCCACTCGGTGATCTCGTTTTGAGGCTATGCGGTGAGTTCGGTGGGCAGGGTGGTCTCGTCGGTTTGTGACTCGATCGGGTGGAGGCGGGCCTTGGCGAGCAGGTCGAGTCCCATGTAGCGGCGGGCCTCGGTCCACTCGTCGTTCTGCTCGGCCAGGACCGCGCCGACCAGGCGGATCACGGCAGTGCGGTCGGGGAAGATGCCGACCACGTCGGTGCGGCGCCTGATTTCCTTGTTCAACCGCTCCTGCGGATTGTTCGACCAGATCTGCCGCCAGATCTCACGTGGGAAGGCGGTGAACGCCAGCAGGTCGTGCTGGGCGGCATCCAAGTGGGCCGCGGCTTTGGGGAACTTGGCCTCCAACGCGTCCAGGACCTGCCGCATCTGGGCCTGGACGGCCGTCGTGTCGGGCTGTTCGAAGACGGTCCGTAGCAGCGTGGCCACCCAGGGCTGGGCCGACTTCGGAACCTGGCTGAGCAGATTGCGGGCGTAGTGCGTGCGGCATCGTTGCCACGACGCTCCGGGCAGGACGGCGCCGATCGCGGCGACCAGGCCGGTGTGGGCGTCGGAGACGACCAGCTGGATGCCGGACAGGCCGCGGGCGGTCAGGGAGCGCAGGAAAGCGAGCCAGCCAGCGCCGTCCTCGGCGGTGGCGACGTCGATGCCGAGGATCTCGCGGTGCCCGTCGGCGTTGACCCCGACGGCGATCAGTGCGTGGACGTTGATGATCCGGCCGCCCTCACGGACCTTCTGGGTCAGCGCATCCACCCAGACGAACGCATAGGGGCCCTGGTCCAGGGGCCGGTTACGGAAGGCGGCGACCTGCTCGTCCAGATGCTTTGCCATCGCGCTGACCTGGGACTTCGACAGCTGGGTGACCCCGAGGGACTCGGCGAGCTTTTCGACCCGGCGGGTGGAGACGCCGAGCAGGTAGGCGGTGGCGACGACCGAGATGAGGGCTTGTTCGGCCCGGCGGCGCCGTTCGAGGAGCCAGTGCGGGAAGTAACTGCCCTGGCGGAGCTTGGGGATGGCCAGTTCGACGGTGCCGGCCCTGGTGTCCCACTCGCGTGGGCGGTAGCCGTTGCGATGGTTGACACGTTCATCGCTGACCTGGCCGTATTCGGCGTTGCAGAGGGCGTCGGCCTCGGCGGACATGAGCGCGTCGGCGAACGTCTTGACCATCGCGCGCAGCAGATCGGGACTCGCCGCGGCGAGGTTGTCCTCGGCGAGGGCGTGCAGGGGCACACTGTCAGGTGCGGTCATCGTGCTGATCTCCTTCGAGCTTCGACATCTCGAAGATCAGCCGGTGGCCGTTCATCTATGCGGGCATCAGCCAGAAGCCGGAGCAAACCCCCGGATCAGGTCGAACCCCTACACCACTTCCCTGGACGCAACC
>NZ_JBEZIX010000130.1:0-1449 GCF_040651315.1 Streptomyces sp. NPDC048506 | reverse complement strand
CTGCTTGCCGATCTCGACGATCTCGATGAGCTTCGTCGGGTTGGAGTCCAGGTCCACCATGTTCCCGGCCTCCTTGGCGGCCGAGGTACCGGTGTTCATGGCCACGCCGACGTCCGCCTGGGCCAGCGCGGGCGCGTCGTTGGTGCCGTCGCCGGTCATCGCGACCAGCTTGCCGCCCGCCTGCTCACGCTTGATGAGCGCCATCTTGTCCTCGGGCGTGGCCTCCGCGAGGAAGTCGTCCACACCCGCCTCCTCGGCGATGGCCTTGGCCGTCAGCGGGTTGTCACCCGTGATCATGACGGTCTTGATGCCCATCTTGCGCAGTTCGTCGAACCGTTCGCGCATGCCCTCCTTGACGACGTCCTTGAGGTGGATGACACCCAGGACGCGCGGACCGCGCTCGTCCTCCAGAGCGACCAGCAGCGGGGTGCCGCCGGCCTGCGAGATGGCGTCGGTCAGCTGCTGGGCGTCCTCGGCGACCTCACCGCCGCGCTCCTTGACCCAGGCGACGACCGAACCGGTCGCGCCCTTGCGGACCTTGCGGTGGTGCCCGTCCTCCGTGAGGTCGACACCGGACATTCGGGTCTGGGCGGTGAACGGCACCCACTCCGCGTCCACCAACTCGCCCTGGTGGCGCTCGCGCAGCCCGTACTTCTCCTTGGCCAGGACGACGATGGAACGGCCCTCAGGGGTCTCGTCGGCCAGCGAGGAGAGCTGGGCGGCGTCCGCGACCTCGGCCTCGGTGATACCGCGCACCGGGACGAACTCGGCGGCCTGGCGGTTGCCGAGGGTGATGGTGCCGGTCTTGTCGAGCAGCAGCGTCGACACGTCGCCTGCGGCCTCGACCGCGCGTCCGGACATGGCCAGGACGTTGCGCTGCACCAGCCGGTCCATGCCGGCGATGCCGATGGCGGACAGCAGGGCGCCGATCGTCGTCGGGATCAGGCAGACCAGCAGCGCGAGCAGCACGATCATGGGCTGTTCGGCGCCCGCGTAGATCGCGAACGGCTGGAGGGTCACGACCGCCAGCAGGAAGACGATGGTGAGCGAGGCGAGCAGGATGTTCAGCGCGATCTCGTTGGGGGTCTTCTGCCGTGCGGCACCCTCGACGAGGTTGATCATCCGGTCGATGAAGGTCTCGCCGGGCTTCGTCGTGATCTTGATGACGATGCGGTCGGAGAGCACCTTCGTCCCACCGGTCACCGCGGAGCGGTCACCGCCGGACTCCCGGATGACCGGGGCCGACTCGCCGGTGATCGCCGACTCGTCCACCGAAGCGACACCTTCGACGACATCGCCGTCACCGGGGATGATGTCGCCGGCCTCGCAGACGACGAGGTCGCCGATGCGCAGCTCGGTGCCGGGCACCTGCTCCTCGGTGTCGCCGTTGAGCCGGCGCGCCACGGTGTCGGTCTTGGCCTTGCGCAGGGTGTCGGCCTGCGCCTTGCC
>NZ_JBEZIX010000129.1:0-1466 GCF_040651315.1 Streptomyces sp. NPDC048506 | reverse complement strand
CCCCCGTTATCTTCTCCACGGCCCCGCAACGGGGCTCCCGGCCTCCGGGCCCGGCATGACTTCTCCCCCCTGTTGGACCACATGATCCGGGGGGTGGTGTCACCGGTCCCGGAGGCACCGGTAGACCGCTGATAAGGGCAGGACCGCCGCAGTTTCGGCAGGCTCTTCATAACGTGGATGCCGGGGATCGGTGCCGCAGGTGAGGCCGGGTGGGCAGAACCTGTCGCTGGAGGAATGCACGTGACCAAGCTCGACCAGGTGAACGTCTTCGTGGGCCTGGACGTCGGCAAGGGTGAACACCACGCTACTGCCCTGACGCCCGCCGGGAAGAAAGCCTTCGACAAGCGGCTGCCCAACAGCGAGCCCAAGCTGAGGGAACTGTTCACCAAGCTCCAGGCCAAACACGGCACCGTGCTCGTCGTGGTCGACCAGCCGGCATCCATCGGGGCTCTACCGCTGGCCGTGGCCCGTGACGCGGGCTGCCGCGTCGCCTATCTGCCCGGCCTGACGATGCGGCGGATCGCCGACCTCTACCCCGGCGAGGCCAAGACCGACGCACGCGACGCCGCGATCATCGCGGACGCCGCCCGCACCATGCCCCACACCCTGCGCGACCTCGCGCCGACCGACGAAGCCGTCGCCGAGCTGGAGATGATCGTCGGCTTCGACGACGACCTCGCAGGTGAAGCGACCCGTATCAGCAACCGCCTGCGGGGGCTGCTGACCCAGATCCATCCCTCGCTGGAGCGGGTCCTGGGCCCGCGGCTGGACCATCCCGCCGTCCTCACCATGCTGGAACGCTTCGGGTCCCCGGCCGAGTTGAGGAAAGCCGGACGCCGCCGGCTGACCAACCTCGCCCGCCCCAAGGCACCACGCATGGCCGAGCGTCTGGTCAGCGACATCTTCACCGCACTCGACGAGCAGACCGTCGTCGTTCCGGGCACCGACGCGGCCGCGCTGATCGTCCCGAGCCTGGCCGGCTCCCTGCGGGCCGTCCTCGACCAGCGCAAACTCATCGAGAAGCGGATCGAGGACCTGCTGGAGGCCCACCCTCTTTCCAAGGTCCTGATCTCGATGCCCGGCATCGGGGTCAGGACCGCAGCCCGCATCCTGATCGACGTCGGCGACGGCAGCACCTTCCCTACCGCCGCCCACTTGGCCGCCTATGCCGGTCTCGCCCCTGTGACCAGGAGTTCCGGCTCCTCGATCCGTGGTGAACACCCAGCCCGGCGAGGCAACAAGCAGCTCAAGAGAGCGTTCTTCCTCGCCGCCTTCGCGTCTCTGGCCGACCCCGCATCACGGGCCTACTACGACAAGAAAATCGCGCAAGGCAAGCACCACACCCAAGCCATCCTCTGCCTCGCCAGACGACGCGTCGACGTGCTCTTCGCCATGCTCAGAGACGGCACCTTCTACGAGTCACGACCAGCCGTCCCTGCTTGACCAAACCCATAAGGGCACCCCCC
>NZ_JBEZIX010000127.1:0-1671 GCF_040651315.1 Streptomyces sp. NPDC048506 | reverse complement strand
ACCCTGGCCCGCGAGTTGCTGCCGCGCAAGGTGCGCGTCAATGCCGTGAGCCCCGGCCCGATCGACACCGGCATCCTGGACCGCTCCTTGCCCGCCGACGTCGTCGAGACGATGAAGGACACCTACCGGAGCACCAACCCCATGCAGCGGCTGCGGATGTCCGAGGAAGTGGCCGCCGCGGTGGCGTACTTGGCGTTCGGTGCGACCTTCTCGACGGGAACGGAGTTCCCTGTTGACGGAGGGGCTTCGCAACTCTATGTGCTCTGACCGCATAGGTTCACCGGTTGTTCAGGCCGCGGCGGCAAGGGGACGTCCACCCCAGCGGATGCCCCTCTCGCCGCGGATGCGGGCGCGTTCCTTGCGCTCGGCGGCCAGGACGTCGCGGTGGCGGGCTTTGGCGTTGCCCCAGCGCAGGTAGGCGTGGAGGGCTCGGGTCTGCACGGTGTGGTTGGGAGAGTTCGAGTTGGCGACGGTGAACTGCCGCAGCGGTCCAAAGTGCGCCTCGATGGGGTTCGCCCACGAGGCGTAGGTCGGGGTGAAGCACAACTCGACCTTGTTCTTGCTCGCCCAACGGCGGATGTCGGCGCCCTTGTGGGCGGACAGGTTGTCCAGGATCACGTAGATCGGGGCGCCGTCGAGCCGGGCGGCGCGGATCGACTTCAGCGCGGCCAGCGTGTTCCCGGAGCCCTTCTTGCGCCGGTTGACGCCCCACAGGGTGTCGTCGCCGACCGAGTAGCAGCCGTGGAAGTACCGCACCTCCTGGGTGCGGTGGTAGGTGGCCGGTGCTGGAGCCGGTGCACTGGCTGCTGACACGGGTGAACAACCCGTTCATGGAGCGGAAGATCGCCCGGAAAGTCGGCCGCCAGCTGGCGGGCGGGATGGACGCTGAGCGGCTGCACCACCGGCTGATGTCCGGTTCGCCCGGACCTCACCGTCGGATATCCGGGACCCCGGCCGGTGGCTGCTCGGGGTGGCACTGCCGCGCTGGGGCTGCGGGCTGATGGATTGCGAGTCGGGCGTGCTGTGGTCCAGCGGCCGGTTCGGTCCGGTATGCGAGGAAGTAATCGCCGACCGCCGTGCTGAGCGGGACCGCATGCGGCGAGAGCAGCTGCTGGCCGCCGGGCTGTGCCCGGAGCACGGCAGCCGGCTCGGCCGGACCGGTGCGTGCGCCGAGTGTGAGCCCCCCCGCGCAGCGACCGCGGCTCCGCCGCAGCGTGAGGTGGAGGGTCCGCCGCGCGGTACCTGCGGCGAGTGCGGCTGCCGGACCTTTCTGACTGGTCGGGCCGTGGCTGCCGGGCTGTGCAAGCTGTGCCGGGAGGAGGGTGAGGACCTCGCGGCCGCTGCCGTCGCCCAAGAGCAGCCGCGGTCTGTGGTGTGCGACGGCAGCAACGACGCGCCTTGCGACCGCGCCGCGCTGCCAGGCCGGACGGTCTGCGTTCGGCACCGGTCCGAGCAGCTGGCCGCGACCGCTGCGCAAGCGAGCTGACGGCGACTCCGAGGTGCTGAGCTCGGTCACCTCACGGCACGGACGGCGCAGGATCTCCTACCTCCGGGCCACTAGATGAATGAGTCCGATGTTTGTGCTGGCCGCGACCATGGCGAAGGGCGCCCGTTGGCTCGTGTGTGACGACAAACCTGGACGCCCTTCTGGCGGCACTGTACGTGTTCATC
>NZ_JBEZIX010000126.1:0-1706 GCF_040651315.1 Streptomyces sp. NPDC048506 | reverse complement strand
GATCTGAGCGTGGCGTGGTGGTGCTGTCTTGGGTCGTTTCGGTTCTGGTGTAGAGGACTTCGCGGCCCTGTTCCGCGGCGCGGATGAGTCCTTCGCTGACGAAGTCGAGGAAGCGGGCGGCGTTTTCGAGGCGGGTGGCGGCCGGGGTGCCGTGGCCGAGGACGTCGACGGCCTGTCGTGCGGTTTCGATGAACTGGTCGTTGGCGCGGGCGCTGCGGATCATCGCCTGGTACCAGAGGTCGTCGTCGACGACGTAGCGCTCGCGGCGGCGTTGGTCGCGTTCTCGGCGGACGAGGTCCTGGCTTTCGAGGAAGGTGATCGCTTTGGAGATGGATGCCGGGCTGACCTGGAGGCGCCCGGCGAGTTCGGAGGCGGTGAGGCTGCCGGTGTCGGTGGTGTAGAGGCAGCCCAGCACCCGGGCCATCATCTTGGGCAGGCCCGAGGTCATGTAGACGGTGGTGAGGGCCTCTTGGTAGTCGCGTACGGCCTCGGCGTCGCGTCCGTACGGTTGCGGGGAGGCCTGCGGTCCCCGGGGCGTGGCCTGTTTGCGGTGGTGGGTGCGCTGCTGGGTGGCGCGGTGGGCCAGGTCGGCGCGGTAGGCGGTGGGGCCGCCGTTGCGTGTCACCTCGCGCGTGATCGTGGAGGTCGGACGGTCCAGGCGGCGGGCGATTTCGGCGTAGGCCAGGCCGTCGGCCAGCCCCGTCGCGATCTGCTGACGCTCGGACTGGGTGAGCCTGCCTCCCGGCATGACGACCCCCTTCATGCCCCACGGGTGCTCCATGGTGCTGCTCGGTGTTCCCTGACGCCTCCACCATAGCGTTCACCTTCAGCGCATTGCAACGGTCGACCGTTCTATCGTTGCGTTAAGCGGGAGGGCGTTGCAATGATTATCGCGCTCTCACCTGCGTAGATACCATCTCAACGCAACAGTGTCGTTGCGCAAGCATGGAAAGCAACGTAGCGTTTCCATCGTTCCGAAAGAGCGAACCGTCAACGCAAAGGGAGAGCACGATGCAGAAGTTCGACACCCCCGCCCCGATCTCCGCCGTCCTGAACATCCCCGCCGGACGCGTCCAGTTCATCGCCGCGGACCGCACCGACACCGCGGTCGAGGTCCAGCCCGCCAACGCCTCGAAGGGCCGCGACGTGAAGGCGGCGCAGGAGACCACGGTCGCCTACGCCGACGGAGTCCTGCGGATCGAGAACGCGGCGAAGGACCAGTACTTCGGCCCCTCCGGATCCATCGAGGTGACCGTCAAGCTGCCCGCCGGATCCCGCATCGAGGCCAAGACGGCCAGCGCCGAACTGCGGACCCTCGGCCGCCTCGGCGACGTCGCCTTCGAAGGCGCCTACCGCCAGATCAAGTTGGACGAGGCCGCCAGCGTCCGTCTCACCGCGATCGACGGCGACATCGAGATCGGCCGGCTGGGCGGGGCCGCGAAGATCAGCACCGCACGGGGCGACATCCGCATCACCGAGGCCATGGGCGGCACGGTCCAGCTCAGCACCCAGTCCGGCGACATCATCATCGGCGCCGCCGCCGGAGTCTCCGCCGCCCTGGACGCCCACACCGGCCACGGCCGCATCAGCAACGCCCTCAAGAACGACGGCACCACCGAACTCGACATCCACGCCACCACCCCCCACGGCGACATCACCGCCCGCAGCCTCTGACCCACCCGCTCCAAGGAGCACCCCGCAACACC
>NZ_JBEZIX010000125.1:0-1708 GCF_040651315.1 Streptomyces sp. NPDC048506 | reverse complement strand
GAGCAACTCGTCGACGCCCTCATGCTCCTGGCACGCGGGGCACAGCACACCTGACCCTCACCCCCGTACCGGCTCCGGGCACGCCAGACCCCTGGCCGGTACGACAACGGTGTCCAGTGCCCCATCGGGCAACCTGTCCGCTGCGCACCGCCCGGCGCGCCACACCGGCCCCGATGCCGCAGCCCGACCCTGCCCTCGCCGAGTAGCCCGGCGCGGCGCAGCAGGCACAGGGGCCCGGCGGCACCCCGGGCGGCGTCACTGGGCGCCGGACTCCGTCGTCCCCGCGGCGGACGGGACGCCCGTCGAGGGCGCCGACGGGGACACCGTCGGGGCTGCGGACCGGCTCACGGGGCGCGGCAACTGACCCGTGGCGCCGCCGCGGGCTGCCCCGGTGCGGCGCGTACGGCGGTGCACCAGCCGCACGGCCACCCCGTAGAGCACCAGCCCGAGGATGAGGCCCGCACCCGCGCCGAAGAGCACGGTCGGGAGGTATCCGAGCCAGTGCACCGTGGGACCGTGAACGGCGTGCGCCCGCACCACCCGATGCACGGCGCCGGCCAGTACGCACAGCGGGACCGGGGTGGTCAGCAGCAGCCGCAGCCGTACGGTCAGCACCGGTACCGCGGCCGCCCCGGACGCCACGCCGCCGCGGGTGCCGCCGCCCCGCCCCCGCAGGGCCGCCCACCCGAACCACCCCAGCGCCGCCGCCGCGAGCGCCGAAGTGCCGTACTGCACGACGGTGTAAACGGGCAGGCCGCCCACCACCTGGTCCAGGCCGGGCACCAGCCGGGTGCCCCAACGGCCCGGGTGGGTGAAGGCGTCCCAGACGACATGCGTCGTCGCCCCGAGCACCGCGGAGACCACGAACCAGGCCGCCAGGGCGAGGAGTTCGCGGATCCCCCGGGGTCGCCGGGGCCGGCCGCGGACGAAGGTGTGGACCGGGCTCCGCCACGCGCGGGGCAACAAGGCGATCAGCGGCTCGCGTACCAGCAGCCAGCCGCCGACCAGGGCCACGGTGACCAGCACATCCACGGTCAGCACCCCCGACGGCGCGTGGGTGACCTCACCGAAGGCCATGGCACCCGGGATCAGACTGTCGGCGTAGTACGTCATATCCGGCGCGAACGACCCGGCCACGAGCGCCGAGGCGACCAGTGGACCGCGTGCCGTGCCGGTCTGCCGGAGTGCTGGGAGCACGGCGGCGGCATGGCTGAGGGTGAATGGCAATGCGCCTCTCCTTGATCGGTTCTGATCATCATGTGTTCGATGGGGGTGGTAGATGCCGGCCCGAGTTGTCGTAGGGCAGCCCTGCGCGAGGAGCCCGCGGTCGCCGTGGAGGGAGCGCGGGTGCCAACTCCCGTCGGCCACCCGCGTTGCTCCCCCAGTGCCCGTGACCGGTGCGCACCGTCGTATTGCGGCGACCGACCTCGACGAGGATCGCGCGGGGGTCGATGCCGTAGTGGCGGGCGGCCGTCTCGGCATGGCGCAAGAACGCGCAAGAAGCTGGAGTACACGCTCGCGTAGCTGACGTTCGGGGCCGCTCAGGATGAAGGATCCGGCGCGGGCACCACTGACTGTGGCCATCGAGACGGTTGTTACGGCTGGTTATTCGCGATCTGAGCGTGGCGTGGTGGTGCTGTCTTGGGTCGTTTCGGTTCTGGTGTAGAGGACTTCGCGGCCCTGTTCCGCGGCGCGGATGAGTCCTTCG
>NZ_JBEZIX010000124.1:0-1757 GCF_040651315.1 Streptomyces sp. NPDC048506 | reverse complement strand
GGCTCTGGCTCAACTTCTGTGAAACGGCCACTCTGAGTGACAGTCGGACCTCTTCGAGCTGTACGCGAAGTCGCCCGAAATTGGCCCGTCGGCCCGGCGGTTGGGCTGACAGTTCGGGGCCGTGGAAGAGGTCGTGCTCCGGCTGAAGGAGTTGTTGTTCCCGTCGATCGCGGACGTCGCGGTGGTGTCGGTGGACGTGAACACCGAGATAGTGCGCGTTGATGCGCAATGCGTCGCGGACGGCGCCGTGTGCCCGGTCTGCGGGGTCTGGTCGAACCGGGTTCATGGTTCCTACCTGCGGTTTCCCGCTGATGTGCCGAGCGGTGGCCGAAGCGTTGTTCTCCAGCTGAGAGTCCGTCGATTCACCTGCGGGAACTCGGGCTGCGCACGACGTACCTTCGTCGAGCAGATACCCGGCCTGACACGTCGGCACGGTCAGCGGACCGAGCGGTTGCGCTCGGCCCTGGCTGCGGTCGGTCTGGCCCTCGCGGGCCGGGCCGGGGCCCGCATCGCCCGCGTTCTCGGGGTGTCCGTCAGCCGCAGCACGGTGCTCCGGCTGGTGGACGCTCTTCCCGAACCCGAGATCTCCGTGCCGCGGGTGGTCGGCGTCGACGAGTACGCCACCCGCAAGGGCCGCCACTACGGAACCGTCCTCGTCGACATCGAGACCCGCCGCCCCGTCGATTTACTGCCGGACCGGGAGGCGTCCAGCCTGGCGACCTGGCTCGCCGAACGGCCGGGCATCGAGGTCGTTTGCCGCGACCGGGCGCCGTTCTTCGCCGAAGGCGCCTCCGCCGGCGCCCCGCAGGCCGTCCAGGTCGCGGACCGGTGGCACCTATGGCACAACCTGAGCGAGGCCGCCGAACGGGCCGTCGCCCAGCACCGCCGCTGCCTGCGAGCCCTTGTCCCGGCCGCCCCCGAACCCGAGCCTGAGCCCGCTCCGGAAGAAGAACCGTCCGGTTCACCGTGGCCGACCGGGCACCGGTTCGCCGACCGCACCAGGTCCCGGCACGCCGCCGTTCACGCACTCCTGGAGTCAGGACACAGCCTCCGTTCGGTCCAGCGGCAGCTCGGCATGGCCTGGCACACCGTCAAGCGGTTCGCCGACGCCGCGAAGCCGGAGGACCTGTTCACCGGCCAGTGGCAGAACCGGACCTCGATACTCGATGACTACAAGCCCTACCTGGACGACCGCTGGAACGAGGGCGTCACCAACGCGTGGAAGCTGTGGGAGGAGATCGTGCCGCTCGGCTACAAGGGCAGCTACCAGCGCGTCCGTGCCTACCTGCACAAGAAGCGCACCTCACCGCGACCGGTGACCGCCCGGCCGCCCTCACCCCGAACCGTCTCCGGATGGATCCTCAGCCGCCCGGAAACCCTCACCGAGCCCGAACAACTCCAGCTCAAGACCATCCGTACCCAGTGTCCCGAACTCGACGCCCTCACCCGGCATGTCCGGTCCTTTGCGACCATGCTCACCGACCGCCAGGGCGAGCGTCTCCCGGCTTGGCTCGACGCCGTCCGGCAGGACGACCTGCCCAGCCTCCACACTCTCGCCGCCGGCATCGACCGCGACATCGACGCCGTCACCGCCGGATTGACGCTGCCCTGGAGCTCGGGCGCAGTCGAAGGCCATGTCAACCGGATCAAGATGCTCAAGCGCCAGATGTTCGGCCGTGCAGGGTTCCAACTTCTCCGCAAGCGTGTCCTATTGGCGTGACGGAGAGTGGCCGTGTCACAGAAGTTGAGCCAGAGCC
>NZ_JBEZIX010000123.1:0-2274 GCF_040651315.1 Streptomyces sp. NPDC048506 | reverse complement strand
CGCAACGCCCCACCCGAACGAGCCGACAACGGCCACAACACAACGGAAGAAACCACCGAAGCGCCACCAACCCCAACATCGGCCCCGGCCTCAACCACGGCCTCAACATCGGCCGCAGCCACAACCTCAGCCTCGACCTCGGCCACAACCGCGGCCTGAACCCCAACCTCGACCTCGACCGGCGGCTCCTCAAGCACAACATGAGCATTGGTGCCACTGATCCCGAAAGAGGACACCGCGGCCCGCCGCGGGCGGCCCTCCCGCTGCGGCCACCGGCGCGCCTCGGCCAGCAACTCCATCGTTCCCGAGGACCAGTCGACGTGCGTGCTGGGCCGCTCCGCGTACAGCGTCCGCGGAAGCGTGCCGTGGCGCATGGCCAGCATCATCTTGATGACACCGCCCACGCCGGCAGCCGCCTGAGTGTGCCCGATGTTGGACTTCAACGACCCCAACCACAGCGGATCGTCGACCCGTTCACGCCCATACGTGGCCAGCAGCGCACCCGCCTCGATCGGATCACCGAGGGGTGTACCCGTGCCATGGGCCTCGACGGCGTCGACATCGCGCGGGGTCAGCCCGGCATCGGCCAGGGCCGCCCGGATGACGCTCTCCTGCGCGGGGCCGCTGGGCGCGGTGAGACCGTTGCTGGCGCCGTCCTGGTTGACCGCGCTGCCCCGGACGACCGCCAGCACCCGGTGACCGGCGCGGCGGGCGTCGGAGAGACGCTCCAGCGCCAGAACGGCGACGCCCTCGGACCAGGCCGTGCCGTCGGCATCGGCGGAGAACGGCCGGCAGCGGCCGTCGGGGGCCAGCCCGCGTTGCCGGGAGAACTCCACGAACATGCCGGGCCCGGACATCACCGTGGCACCACCGGCCAGAGCCAGTCCGCACTCGCCCCGGCGCAGCGCCTGCACCGCGAGGTGCAGCGCCACCAGCGACGAGGAGCACGCGGTGTCGACGGTGAGCGCCGGCCCACGCGTGTTGAGGGTGTAGGCGATCCGGCCGGAGGCCACGCTCGCCGTGGTGCCGGTGAGCAGATACCCCTCGTGTCCGTCCGCTCCTTCGTGGAGCCTCGGCCCGTACTCCGGTGCGACCGCACCGATGAACACGCCGGCGTCGCCGCCACGCAGCGACTCGGGGAGCACTCCGGCGTCTTCCAGCGCTTCCCAGGAGGCCTCCAGCAGCAGTCGCTGCTGCGGGTCCATCGCCGCCGCCTCGCGCGGCGAGATGCCGAAGAACTCCGCATCGAACTCGGCCGCCTGGTACAGGAAACCGCCCTGGCGCACATAGGTCTTGCCGGGGAGGCCGGGCTCCGGGTCGTACAGCCCGTCGAGGTCCCAGCCACGGTCGGTGGGGAAGGACGAGATCGCGTCCGTGCCGGCGGCCACCAGGTCCCACAGGTCCTCCGGCGTCGCCACCCCGCCCGGGTAGCGGCAGCCGACGCCGACGATGGCGATCGGGTCGTCGTCCGGCTGACCGCCCCGGGAGGTCGTCGCCGCGGGAGCCCGGTCCGCGTCGGGGTCGGCACTGGCCGCCCCGAGCAGCGTGGCCGACAGGTGGTCGGCGACGGCGCGCGGGGTGGGCAGGTCGTAGACGAGCGTGGCGGGGAGGGTCAGGCCCGTGGCCCGGTTCAGCAGATCCCTGAGCTCGACCGCAGTCACCGAATCCAGACCCTGGGCGGTGAAGGTGCGGTCGAGCGCGATCTCGTCGGGGTCGTCGTGGCCCAGGACGGTCGCGCTGGCCTCACGGACCAGCCGGACGAGCCGCTCGGCTGACACCGGCTCGGGAGATGCCGCGAGCGGACCGCCGGCCGGGTCCCGAAGGAGCACCCCGTCGCTCTCCGAGGTCTCGGTGTTCCCCGGGATTTCGACCGGTCCGTGGCTCAGCGCCGGCGACCAGTGAGTACGGCGTTGGAAGGGGTACGTGGGCAGGTCGATCCGTCGGGCCACGGAGCCCGAATGCAGCGCCGCAACGTCGAGTTCGGCCACCCGGGTGTGCAACGTGGCCAGCGCGGTGGCGAACGTCTCCGACTCCGACCGATCACGACGCAGAGCAGACACAAACGCCAGATCACCCTTGCTGCCCAGGCCACCCGTGACGCCCGCGGCGCCCGCGGCGCGGGCCTCGCTCTCGCCACCCGCATCGCTCGTGTCACCCGCGTCGCTCGTGTCACCCGCGTCGTCGAGGCACTGGCTGGCCATCGCCGTCAACACCGCATGAGGACCCAACTCCAAGAACGTGTCCACACCCAAAGCACGAGCCGCCCGCACCCCA
>NZ_JBEZIX010000122.1:0-2493 GCF_040651315.1 Streptomyces sp. NPDC048506 | reverse complement strand
ACACAGTGGACGCGAGCAACTGAGGACAAGCCCTCGGCCTATTAGTACCAGTCAACTCCACACCTTACAGTGCTTCCATATCTGGCCTATCAACCCAGTCGTCTACTGGGAGCCTTACCCCATCAAGTGGGAGGGAGCCCTCATCTCGAAGCAGGCTTCCCGCTTAGATGCTTTCAGCGGTTATCCTTTCCGAACGTAGCCAACCAGCCATGCCCTTGGCAGAACAACTGGCACACCAGAGGTTCGTCCGTCCCGGTCCTCTCGTACTAGGGACAGCCCTTCTCAAGACTCCTACGCGCACAGCGGATAGGGACCGAACTGTCTCACGACGTTCTAAACCCAGCTCGCGTACCGCTTTAATGGGCGAACAGCCCAACCCTTGGGACCGACTCCAGCCCCAGGATGCGACGAGCCGACATCGAGGTGCCAAACCATCCCGTCGATATGGACTCTTGGGGAAGATCAGCCTGTTATCCCCGGGGTACCTTTTATCCGTTGAGCGACGGCGCTTCCACAAGCCACCGCCGGATCACTAGTCCCTACTTTCGTACCTGCTCGACCCGTCAGTCTCACAGTCAAGCTCCCTTGTGCACTTACACTCAACACCTGATTGCCAACCAGGCTGAGGGAACCTTTGGGCGCCTCCGTTACCCTTTAGGAGGCAACCGCCCCAGTTAAACTACCCACCAGACACTGTCCCTGATCCGGATCACGGACCCAGGTTAGACATCCAGCACGACCAGAGTGGTATTTCAACAACGACTCCACACTAACTGGCGTTAGCGCTTCAAAGTCTCCCACCTATCCTACACAAGCCGAACCGAACACCAATATCAAGCTATAGTAAAGGTCCCGGGGTCTTTCCGTCCTGCTGCGCGAAACGAGCATCTTTACTCGTAATGCAATTTCACCGGGCCTATGGTTGAGACAGTCGAGAAGTCGTTACGCCATTCGTGCAGGTCGGAACTTACCCGACAAGGAATTTCGCTACCTTAGGATGGTTATAGTTACCACCGCCGTTTACTGGCGCTTAAGTTCTCAGCTTCGCAGGATCGAAACCCCGCTAACCGGTCCCCTTAACGTTCCAGCACCGGGCAGGCGTCAGTCCGTATACATCGCCTTACGGCTTCGCACGGACCTGTGTTTTTAGTAAACAGTCGCTTCTCGCTGGTCTCTGCGGCCACCCCCAGCTCAGGAAGTAAATTCCATCACCAGAAATGGCCCCCCTTCTCCCGAAGTTACGGGGGCATTTTGCCGAGTTCCTTAACCATAGTTCACCCGAACGCCTCGGTATTCTCTACCTGACCACCTGAGTCGGTTTAGGGTACGGGCCGCCATGAAACTCGCTAGAGGCTTTTCTCGACAGCATAGGATCATCCACTTCACCACAATCGGCTCGGCATCAGGTCTCAGGCTTAATGTGTGACGGATTTGCCTATCACACGCCCTACACCCTTACCCCGGGACAACCACCGCCCGGGCTGGACTACCTTCCTGCGTCACCCCATCACTCACCTACTACAAGTCTGGTCCGTCGGCTCCACCACTCCCCTCAACTCCGAAGAGATCAGGGCGGCTTCACGGACTTAGCATCGCCTGATTCAATGTTTGGCGCTTCAAAGCGGGTACCGGAATATCAACCGGTTGTCCATCGACTACGCCTGTCGGCCTCGCCTTAGGTCCCGACTTACCCTGGGCAGATCAGCTTGACCCAGGAACCCTTAGTCAATCGGCGCAAGAGTTTCCCACTCTTGTATCGCTACTCATGCCTGCATTCTCACTCGTGAACCGTCCACAACTCGTTTCCACGGCTGCTTCACCCGGCACACGACGCTCCCCTACCCATCACAGCCTCCGTTAGGAGTATTACTGCAATGACACGACTTCGGCGGTGTGCTTGAGCCCCGCTACATTGTCGGCGCGGAATCACTTGACCAGTGAGCTATTACGCACTCTTTCAAGGGTGGCTGCTTCTAAGCCAACCTCCTGGTTGTCTCTGCGACTCCACATCCTTTCCCACTTAGCACACGCTTAGGGGCCTTAGTCGATGCTCTGGGCTGTTTCCCTCTCGACCATGGAGCTTATCCCCCACAGTCTCACTGCCGCGCTCTCACTTACCGGCATTCGGAGTTTGGCTAAGGTCAGTAACCCGGTAGGGCCCATCGCCTATCCAGTGCTCTACCTCCGGCAAGAAACACACGACGCTGCACCTAAATGCATTTCGGGGAGAACCAGCTATCACGGAGTTTGATTGGCCTTTCACCCCTAACCACAGGTCATCCCCCAGGTTTTCAACCCTGGTGGGTTCGGTCCTCCACGAAGTCTTACCTCCGCTTCAACCTGCCCATGGCTAGATCACTCCGCTTCGGGTCTTGGGCACGCTACTCAACGCCCTATTCGGACTCGCTTTCGCTACGGCTTCCCCACACGGGTTAACCTCGCAACATACCGCAAACTCGCAGGCTCATTCTTCAAAAGGCACGCAGTCACGAC
>NZ_JBEZIX010000121.1:0-2967 GCF_040651315.1 Streptomyces sp. NPDC048506 | reverse complement strand
GCGGCGCGCATCGGGCCGACGGTGTGGGAGCTGGAGGGGCCGATGCCGATGGAGAAGAGGTCGAAGACGGAGATGGCCACGGTGGCGGACTCCCTTGTCTGCTCGTGGTGGACGGTGGAGCTATGGGGCAGGAGGTGCGTTTCTGCGCCGATTGTCGAGCGTAACCCGGACCCGGCGCGGTGCCGTCAGACGGAAACCATCGGGCGTCCGTCGTCGGGGGTAACAGTGGGTTTCGGAACGGATGCCGGGGCGATCGGCGCGCTGGTCAGGCCGTCCGCGCGGGCCCTGACCCCGGCGCGGACCGCCCAGAAGTAGAAGGCCGGGGCGGACAGCGCGACCAGGGCGATGTCCAGGCCGCCGGGGATGAGGCCACGGCCGCCGAAGTCCGGGCTGCCCAGCGCCGACAGCGCGGCCATCCAGACCAGGAAGACCACCATCCACCAGGCCGGGGCGAACTGCCGCAGCAGTCGGCCGGCCCCTCGCCCGTCACCGGCCGCGTGCGAGGCTCCGTGGCGCCGCTCGATCGCGGCCTTGCGCCACAGCACCGGCGCGGCGATCGGCACGGACACCAGCGTCAGCACGGCGACCTTGCCGGTGTCCGGCCACTTCGACCAGTACAGGGCGCACGCGGCGAAGGCGAAGGTGACCGGGCACAGGACCGCGGCGGCGGGCAGTCGGAACGGGCGGGGCAGCTCCGGCGCGGTCCGCCGCAGCACCCCCACCGCGATCGGCCCGATCAGGTACGAGATCACCATGGCCGCCGACACCACGCCGGCCAGCGCCTGCCAGCTGCGGCCGACGGTGAGCAGCAGCAGGACGGAGAAGCCGAGGTTGAGCCACATCGCGGGGCGCGCGGTCCCGTAGCGCGGGTGCACGGCCGCCAGCCTGCGCGGGAAGAAGCCGGTCTCGGCGAGGTTGGTGACCATGTACGCGGCCGAGGCGACATTGGCGATGTTGGAGCCGGCCGGTGAGATGAAGGCGCCGAACTGAAGCATCGTGACCACCCAGTGCAGCATCAGCAGCTTGGCGAGGTCGGCGAACGGCGAGCCGAGGTTCACGCCCTGCCAGCCGCCGGCCCGGGCCAGCTCCTCGGGCGGCACGGCACCCAGGAACGCGGTCTGGAGCGCCAGATAGATCACCAGGCCCAGCGAGACCGCGCCGACCAGGGCGATCGGAATGGCCCGGCCCGGGTTCCTGGCGGCGCCGCCGAGGTTGACCACGGCCTGGAACCCGTTGAACGCGAAGACCACCCCGCAGGTGGTGACCGCGGTGAGCACGGCCGGCCAGCCGTACGGGGCGAAGCCGCCCTGTGCGGTGAAGTTGGAGGTGTGGAAGCCGGAGGCGACCAGCGCGGCCACGGCGAGCACCGGGATGGCGAACTTGACCAGGGTGAGGACGGTGTTGGCGCGGGCCAGCAGCTGGACGGACCAGTAGCAGGTCAGCCAGAGGGCGACGGTCAGGGCCAGCGCCACGGCCATGCCGGACGCGGTGAGGTGGTGGCCGGCCGGGTCGACCAGGCCCTTGGCCCAGCCGAAGTTCCACGACGTCATGTACTGGGTGGCGGCGATCGACTCGATCGGGATGAGCGAGGCGACCGCGATCCACACCGCCCAGCCGGTGAGGAAGCCGAGGACCGGGCCGTGCGAGAGGTGGCCGTAGCGGGCCATACCGCCCGGCACCGGGTAGGCCGCGCCGACCTCCGCGTAGGACATCGCGATCATGCCGATGAAGACGGCGCCGATGACCCAGGCGACCAGCGCCGCGGGGCCCGCCACCTGGGCGGCGGCACCGGCCCCGAAGAGCCAGCCGGAGCCGAAGATCGAGCCGATGCCGATCATGATGAGGGCGAAGAGGCTGAGCCCCTTGCGGTCGCCCGCGCTCATGTCCATGGGGAGTGTCGTCCGTCCTGCCGTTGCTCGTGCCCCCTCGCCGTTGAAGGGTCGCTGTGATCTGCCGCCGACCACCTTATTTCCGGCGAAACACCGGGATTTCCGCTGCTGTACGGGAACGGGGGCGGTATCGGGCCGGGCAGACGGTGAGCCCGGGACCAACGGCCCCGGGCTCACGGCCCGTTCGGCCCCGGCCCGCCGCTCACCGGCGGGCCGGGGGTTCACTGCATGAGACGCGTCACAGCGACGGGTACAGCGGGAACTTCTCCGCGAGTGCGGTGACGCGGGCCTTGAGGGCCTGGGCGTCGTAGCCGGGCTTGAGGGCTTCGGCGATGATGTCGGCGACCTCGCGGAAGTCGTCGGCCTGGAAGCCGCGGGTGGCCAGGGCGGGGGTGCCGATGCGCAGGCCGGAGGTGATCATCGGGGGGCGGGGGTCGTTGGGGATCGCGTTGCGGTTGACGGTGATCCCGACCTCGTGGAGGCGGTCTTCGGCCTGCTGGCCGTCGAGTTGGCTGTCGCGCAGGTCGACCAGGACGAGGTGGACGTCGGTGCCGCCGGACAGGACGGAGACGCCGTGCTGGGTGACGTCGTCCTGGATGAGGCGTTCGGCGAGGATCTTGGCGCCTTCCAGGGTGCGCTGCTGGCGCTCCTTGAACTCCTCGGAGGCGGCGACCTTGAAGGAGACGGCCTTGGCGGCGATGACGTGTTCGAGGGGGCCGCCCTGCTGGCCGGGGAAGACCGCGGAGTTGATCTTCTTGGCGAGTTCCTGGGTGGACAGGATGACGCCGCCGCGGGGGCCGCCGAGGGTCTTGTGGGTGGTGGTGGTCACCACGTGGGCGTGGGGGACGGGGTTGGGGTGCAGGCCCGCGGCGACGAGGCCGGCGAAGTGGGCCATGTCGACCATGAGGTAGGCGCCGACCTCGTCGGCGATGCGGCGGAAGGCGGCGAAGTCGAGCTGGCGGGGGTAGGCCGACCAGCCGGCCACGATCAGCTTGGGGCGGTGTTCCTTGGCGAGGCGTTCGACCTCGTCCATGTCGACGAGGTTGGTCTTTTCGTCGACGTGGTAGGGGACGACGTT
>NZ_JBEZIX010000120.1:0-3113 GCF_040651315.1 Streptomyces sp. NPDC048506 | reverse complement strand
GCGCAATCTCGGCATGAGGATGTCCCAGCTCGAACAACTCGACTGCCCGCATACGTCGGGCCTCGGCCAACTGCGGCCGCGTCAAAGGCGGAACGGACACCTCGGAAGGAACAGACTGAGACTCGAAAGGCACAGCAAGATGCTGCCACCAGCCGAGCCCACCACACCCACAGAACTAACGAAAACCTCAGTAACTGGTCGTTTCAGAATGAGGTGCGTAGTCGTCTCAAGCAGATGATGCTGCAGGCGAGTTCGAGGATCCCTTGGTGCAAGTCGGCTCGTATCTCGTAGCGGATGCGGTGGCGTTGTCGCCCGTTGCAGACCTATCACGGACGACGCCGGCCGCAGCAGTGCCGGTGACCAGGCCCGGCACCAGGCTCCCCCACCGAGTCGGCATCCGTCGCCGCCCCGATCACGGCCGAAGAGGCCGACCTCGGTCGGCGACTCCGGACCCAGCCCCGTCCGAGGTGGTTTCGGGTTGCGCGTGCAGGATGTCGCGTGCCTGCTCCGCAGCGCGGGCGATGTTCTCTGAGACGAAGTCGACGAAGCGGGCGATGCGTTCGAGGCGGGCGCCGGCCGGGGTGCCGGGGCCCAGGACACCGGCACCCTGGAGTGCGGTTCCGGCGAGGTGGGCTGTGCTGCGGGCGTCGGCGATCATCGCCTGGTACCAGACGTCGTCGTCGGTGACGTAGTGCTCGCGGCGGCGCTCGTCGCGTTCTCTGCGGACCAGGCCCTGCCCCTCCAGGAACGCGATCGCCTTGGAGATCGACCCCGGGCTGACCTGGAGGTGCTGGACGAGTTCGGCCGCAGTGAGACTGCCCGCGTCGGTGGTGTAGAGGCATACCAGCACCCGGGACATCATCTTGGGCATGCCCGTCTGCATGAGAACGGTGGTGAACGTCTCCTCATAGGCGCGTACCACCTCGGCGTCTCGACCATGGGACTGAGGAGACGCCTGCGGCCTGCGGGGGGCTGCCTGCCTACGCCGTCGGGCGCGGCGTTCGGTGGCCCGGTGGGCGAGGTCGGCTCGGTAGTCGGTGGGGCCGCCGTTGCGCATCACCTCGCGCGTGATCGTCGAGGTCGGGCGGTCGAGGCGTCGGCCGATCTCCGCGTAGGCGAGGCCGTCGGCCAGGCCCAGCGCGATCTGCTGGCGTTCGGACTGGGTGAGTCTGCCTCCCGGCATCGCGGTCCCCTTCGCGGTCTGCGGCGTCTCCGGCATAGCGTTCACTTCCACTTCATTGCAACATGCTGACTGAGGCTTGTTGCATTCACCTCGACGGTCGCTGCAACGATTTCTCGAATTCTACCTGCGGAAATGGTGATTGCGTACAAGGATCTAGTTGTCGCCCCCTCGAACGCAACGTAGCGTTTTCTCTATCAGAAACAGCGTGCCGCAGAGGCGCGCGATGCAGAAGAGGGAGATCAATGATGCGGAAGTTCGACACCCCCACCCCGATCTCCGTCGTCCTCGACATCCCCGCGGGACACATCCGGTTCATCGCCGCCGACCGAGCCGCCACCACGGTCGTGATCCTGCCCACGGACGCCACCAAGAGCCGCGACGTGAAGGCGGCGGAGCAGACCGAGGTCGCCTACAGCGACGGTGTCCTGCGGATCGAGACCTCACCGGCGACCAACCGGGTCCTAGGCAGCTCCGGATCCCTCGGCGTGACCGTCCAACTGCCATCCGGCTCACGGATCGAGGCGAAGGTGGCCAGCGCCGACTTCCGGGGCGTTGGGCAGCTAGGCGATGTCGCCTTCGAAGGCGCACAGGGCTCGGTCAAGCTCGACGAGACCGCCGACGCCAGCCTCACCCTCCTCGCCGGCGACATCTGGGTCGGTCGCCTGGGTGGCCCCGCGGAAATCAGCACGGAGAAGGGCGACCTCCACATCGCCGAGGCCATGCGCGGCACGGTCACGCTGCGCACCGAGGCCGGCGACATCTCGGTCGGCGCCGCCCGCGGTGTCTCCGCCTCCCTGGACGCCGGCACCTCCTATGGCCGGGTCCACAACGCGCTCAAGAACGCCGAGGGCGCCGCCGGCCTGAACATCCATGCGACCACCGCCTACGGCGACATCACCGCTCGCAGCCTTTAACGCCACCGGGCCCCAAGAGTCCGGCAAGGCGCGCGGCCGTACCCCCTGAGCTCCCGCGACGACTTCACCATCCCTCGCTCCCGATCCACCTCCATCCCTGATGAAAGGCACATCATGACCATCAAGCACCCCTCCTTCACCGGCATGGTGCCGATCGATGACACCGCACTGGCCGTAACCGACACCGGTGGGCCCGGCCGTCCCGTGGTCTACCTCAACGGCTCCTACGCCGACCAGTCGCACTGGCGGCGCGTTATCACCGACCTCGGCATCGGCTACCGGCACATCACCTACGACGAGCGCGCCCGCGGCAAATCGAAGTGCTCGGCGGACTATTCCTTCGAGGCGTGCCTCCGTGACATCGACGCTGTCCTCACGGCCAGACACGTCGACCAGCCGATCCTGGTGGGCTGGTCCTACGGCGCAATGCTCGCCATCCACTGGGCCGCGCGGAATCCGGACCGCGCCCTGGGAGTGGTGTCCGTGGACGGCGCGTTGCCGCACGAGTGGCTCGACGACGCCGCCCGGGAACATCTCCGGAAGCTGTTCCGCCGACTGAGCCCGCTGTTTCCGGTCGGCCGCCGGCTTGGCCTGGCCGCACGGATGAGCGCTGCCCAACACGCCGAGATCAACATCGAGATCAACGAGCTCTACGCGCCCAGCGCCCTCGACCCGGTCTTCGACCGTGTGACGGTACCGACCCGGTACGTGCTCGCCACGGGCGGCAACCTGGGCGGCGACCCGAAGCTGATGGAACAGATACGCGCCAACCTCGACCCGGTGCTCGCCCGGAACCCGAACATCCGGGTCAGCGCGAAGGTCGCGAGCAACCACTCCAAGATCCTGAGCAAGGACTTCCGAGCCGTCGCCGACGCGATACGCGAACTCGCCACCCCGGCACCCACAAGGTCGGCTCAGCCATACTGACTTCAGCTCGTTGGGGTGAATCCTTGCGAAGTCGCTGATGGGTGTGGGTGGGTGGCTGTATTCGTGGTCTGTGAGATATGCGGATGGGG
>NZ_JBEZIX010000119.1:0-3940 GCF_040651315.1 Streptomyces sp. NPDC048506 | reverse complement strand
GACCGCGGCTGCCGAGGGGGTGGCATGGGTGAGCGCGGCGGTGCGGCCGTCGGCGAGCGAGGTCAGTACGGCCACGCCCATGGTGGCGCCGGTGAGCAGGGCGGTGTTCACGACGCCGGCCGCCAGTCCCGCGTGGCGCGAGGGCATCCCCTCCATCGCGGTTGCCACGGCGCCGGAGACGGTCAGTCCGATGCCGACAGGCAGGACCAGCAGGCCGAGGATGAGCGGCACGCCCAGCGGGCCCGTGGGGGTGAGGCGGCTGATCAGGGCCAGCCCGGCCGAGGTGGCCAGGATGCCGACGGGTATGAGTCTGCGGGCGCCGACTCGGTCGGTGAGGCGTCCGGAAAGCAGACCGGTCACCGACAGGACCACGCTGTAGGGCACGAAGGCGGTGGCGGTCGCCAGTGGGGACCAGCCGCGTACCTGCTGGAAGTAGAGGGAGAGCAGGAAGGCAGTGGAAGCGCCGCTGGCCGGGCCGATCATGCTGGTCAGCAGCGCGGTGACGCGGGAGGCCGGGGCGAGCAGCCGTGGCGGCAGCAGCGGGTGGGCGATCGTCTTCTCGACCACGGCGAAGGCGGCGAGCAGGAGGATGCCTGTTCCCAGCGGGACCAAGACCTGGACCGTGCTCCACCCGTGGGTGCCGGCCATGGCAAGGCCGTAGCCGGCCGCGCCCAGTCCCACGGTCGCGAGCGCGGCCCCGGCGACGTCGACGCGTCCCGCCGACGGCGGCGGGACGCGGGGCAGCAGGCGCGGCGCTGCCAGCGCGGTTGCCGCGGCCACGGCGGCGAGTGCGCCGAAGACCCAGCGCCAGGTCAGCAGCGTCACCAGCACTCCGCTGATGAGGATGCCCACCGAGGCGCCGATGCCGGAGAGTGAGCCCCAGAGAGAGATCGCCCGCGCCCTGCGCGGCGGGTCGGGGAAGATGGCGCCCAGCAGTGCCATCGCGGAGGGGGCGGCCAGCGCGGCTCCGCAGCCCGCCAGGAAGCGAGTGGCGATCAGCGTGGTTGCCCCGGTGGAGGCGGCGGCTGCCGCCGAGCCGAGTGCGACCACGACGGTGCCCAGGGTGAAGGCCCGGCGCTGGTCGGTCAGGTCGGTCAGGCGGCCGCCCAGGAGCAGCAGTCCGCTGAAGGCGAGGCCGTATGCGGAGCCGGCGAGGACGAGCTGGGCGTGGGAGAGGGCGAGGTCGCGCTCGATGGCGGGCCCGGCCGTGGAGGTGACGGTCACGCCCGCGTTGACCAGCACCTGAACGGTGGCGAGGAGGCCGAAGCGCAGGCCCGGCACGAGGATCTGGCGCGCCCGGCCGGGCGCGGTGCGCGCCGGAGCGGCGGCCCGGGCCGCATGGGGTGCCCCTGCGATCAGGCTGGGGCGGGACGTATCGGGGTCCACGGTGTCTCCGATGCTCTCGCGGGGTGGGGCTCCGACGCGGGGCGGCCGACCACGGGGAGGGCCGCCCCCGCCGGAGCGCATGCGTGCCTGTCGTGGTCAGGCCGCGGCCTGCGACGAGCGGATCTTCTGGCCGAGAGCCTTGAGGAGGTCCTGGAGAAGGACGATGGTCGTCTCGTCGGTGAGGTGACCCGCCTGGTCGAAGCGGTCCTGGGAGCGGAAGACGAGAACCTCGGGCTTGGTGACGACCTGCGAGTCGGTCCACAGGAACATCTGGCGCAGCGCGAGCTGGGCGCGCACCGTGCCGAAGTTGCTCATCGCGGTGCCTGCCAGCGCGATCGGCTTGCCGTCGAGGGAGGAGTGGCCGCCCGGCCGGCTCGCCCAGTCCAGGGCGTTCTTCAGCACGCCGGGTATGCCGTAGTTGTACTCGGGCGTCGCGATCAGCAGCCCGTCCGCATCGGTGATGTGGCGGCGCAGCTCGGCGACCGGTGCGGGCGGGGTGTCGGTGTCGTGGTCCTGGTCGTACGGGGGGATCTCCCGCAGACCGTCGTAGATGTCGACAGCGAATCCCTCGGGGGCGAATTTCTGGGCGGCGCGCAGCAGGGCCGAGTTGTGCGACTGGGTGCGGAGACTGCCGGAGATGGCAAGGATCCTCAGCTCGGACACGGTGACTTTGCTCCTTCGGTGAGGTGGTGAGCGGTGGCGGAAGCCGGTGTCGTCGGGCGCGGGCCGGGTCGAGGTCGACCGGACGATTCGCCGGTGGAAGCTTCGTCGGCCTCGCGCCGCATCTAAACTGTACAGTACAGTTCAGTTCAGATGCTCGGGAGAGCCACTGACCATGCCTGGACCCGCACGTCGTCCGAGTTCTGCGTACGGCGTCGCCTGTCAGGCCCTCACCGTCGAAGGAGCGCGATGAACACCTCGACAGCCACCCGCTCGGTCACCGCCGTCATCACCCCGGTCCACACCTTCGAGGGAGAAGGGTTTCCGGTGCGCCGCCCCTTCCCCACCCCCGGCCTGTCCTCCCTCGACCCGTTCCTGATGGTCGACCAGGTGGGGCCGGTACATCTCGCCCCCGGCGAGGCGAAGGGCGCACCGCCACACCCCCACCGCGGCTTCGAGACCATCGCCTACGTACTCGAAGGAGACATCGAATACGCCGACTCCCGAGGACACCGCGGTGTCGTCCCGCCCGGCGCCGTGCAGTGGCTGACCGCGGGCAGCGGCATCGTCCACTCCGCGATGCCCACCGCGGCCTTCCTCGCCTCCGGCGGCCGCCAGCACAATCTGCAGATCTGGGTGAACCTCCCGGCCCGGCTCAAGAGCGTCCCGCCGCGCACCCAGGACCACGGCGCCGACGCCATCCCGGTGGTCCCGCTCGCGGACGGCTCCCGGCTGAAGGTGCTCGCGGGCCGCACCCACGGTGTCACCGGCCCGTTCGACACCCACGTGCCCGTGCTGGTCGTCCATGCCGCGCTGGCCCCGGAAGCGACCGTCCGGCTGCCGGCACCCGCAGGCCGCAATGCGGCGGTGTACGTCCTCTCCGGCAGCGCTCACACCGCCGGGACCGCGCTGGACGATGGCCATCTGGGGGTACTCGATGACGCCGGCGACGCCGTGGACGTCATCGGCGGGCCGGGCGGAGCCGACATTCTCTTCCTCGCCGGCGAGCCGATCGGCGAGCCGGTGGTACGCAGCGGCCCGTTCGTGATGAACACCCGGGACGAGATCGCGCAAGCGTACGCTGACTACGTCGCAGGACGGATGGGTTCCCTGCCGGGTCAGCCGGAATCCTGAGGCCAGCCAGTCCACACCGGGCCGACCCGGCACCTGCACTACCCTGCGCAGTTCGCGACCGGCCCGAACGTCCGGCCGCCACCCGCTCATCGAGAGGACTCCATGCCCGCCCAGCCCGTCGCCAGCCGCCCCCCTTCCGGAGAACGTGCGGAGCGCAAGCGCCGGGACATCGTCGCCACCGCCCGGGAGGTCTTCCTCCGCGAGGGCTTCGGTGCGGGCATGGACCTGATCGCCCGCGAGGCCGGCGTGTCGAAGGTGACGGTCTATAACCACTTCCACTGCAAGGACACCCTCTTCACCGCCGTCGTCGGCCACGCGCTGGAGGAAGCGCTCGACGCCGCCAACCGCCTGGCGGTCGCCGACCGCCTCGGCACCTCGGACGACATCCGCGCCGACCTCGTCGCAACGTGCCGGGCCCTGGTGGCAGGCCTGGCCAACCCCCGCGTCCTGGCGCTGCGCAACCTCGTAGCCGGGGAGGTGCGCCGCTTCCCACAGCTCGGCAAAGCCTGGCAGGAACACGGTCCCGACCGCTTCCACGCCACGCTCGGCGCCGCGCTGCGCCGCCTCGCCGAACGCGGTCTGCTCGACATCCCCGACATCGACCTCGCGGTCCTGCAACTGTCGGGCCTGGTCCTCTCCCCGCACTTGGTCTACAGCAGTTACGACAACGCCCCGGACGCCGCACTCACCGACCGCCTGATCACCGGCGGCGTCGACGTGTTCCTCAGCCACTACGGCCGATAGGCGCGGCCAGGCCACA
>NZ_JBEZIX010000118.1:0-4025 GCF_040651315.1 Streptomyces sp. NPDC048506 | reverse complement strand
AGACCATCGCCTCGAAGTGCCGGCGGACGAACTGCCCCGGCCTGCTCCTGTCGACCACGGCCTTCTGCCAGTTCTGCGTGGCGAACGAGATGTCGGCCCGCTCCCCGTCCTCGCCGAGCGCGCTGATGTACTCGCCACGGGCGGCCTCGTTGCGCTGCGCGTGCGCGAGCGCGTCCAGGACCCGTCCGTCCTCCGAGGTGACGGTGAACTCCAGCTTCTCCGCCAGGTCGAACTTCAGCGCCGGTCCCGGCCGATCTGCCCGTACAGCAGCACCTCCCAGAAGTTGCCGTGATGGGCAGAGACCTTCTCGATCTGCTCGTACTGCTTGGCGAAGCCGCCGAAGCCCTCCACGGTCTTCGTGACCGTTCCGAGCCCGCCGGACTGCACCAGCAGGGCCTTCGTCAGGGCGAGGACGGCCGGGGAGACCTCACCGCCCAGGCGACGGGCGATCTCCTCCACCGGCGCCTGCTCGTCCAGCCCCTCAAGGGCGGCCACGGCCTCGGCGGTCATCTCGGCGGCCTTCGCCAGCGCGACGTGAGCCGGACCATCCTCATCAATGTCCTTGAGCACGCTGCGGTAGTTGCCGATCAGCGCCTCGGTGATCTCCCGCTCGGCGAGCCGGATCGCCTCCAGCTCCTCCTTTGCCCTCTTGACCTTCGTCCCCATGCGCTTGCAGAGCATGGTCGCCAGATCGTCACGGACCCGCATCCTCGCCTTGTGCACCAGGCACGCCACCAGCGCGTGCCGTCTGCTTCCCGCTCCTCCAGCAGCCGCAGAAGGCCCGCCTGTTCTACCGCGCTCATCCGGCGTGGATGCCCGCGCAGATTGCGGCGTTCACCTCCCTGCGGACCGTCGAGGCCATCGCGTCGAAGGTGGAGAACGCCGGCAGCTCCAGCCCGGCCTCCACCACCTTCTCCAGCGCAATGTTGATCAGGTCCGCCGGGCGGTTCTTCGCCGCGGCCTCCTTCCGGATCGACACCTCCGTGATCCGCCGAGCCTCCGCCTGGTTGTAGACCACCCCGACCCGCTGCCGCACCAGACCCCGGTGGTTCTTCGCCGTCTTCGCCGCCCGGTACAGCGGCAGGGTGCCCTCGGGCAGCTCCACCGCCCGCCGGACGAAGTCCACCACCGTCTCCGGGACGCCCTTCAGCTTCGGGAAACACCCCATGCGCTGGTAGGACTTCAACATCAGCAACAGGGCCAGCAGATGCTCATCGCAGTCCGTCGCCCCGGACGCCCACGCCACCTCATCCCGCGTCGGCGAGAAGAACAGATGCAGCTCATGCGCGGTGATCAGCCGCTTGAACCGCGGGTACGCGGTCCGCTCGATCGAGGTCACAATCCCGCGCCGCGCCCAGACAACAGCTCAACATCACCACCAGCGACGTTGAGTCGAACGGGTGACGGGCCAGGCGATCACGGCTTCAAGATCATTCCATGGCCCCTTTGGGGCTCACCTCGGCGATACCCCCATGTGCGTTGAGATCTAAACGCATTCGACGCTGACAGGGGATCACACCGTGGCCGATACCGCCGCACCAGGGGGACCCGTGCCTGCCCACACCCCGGCCGAGATCGCCTCGGCCTGACGACGGGAGCGCCCCGGCACTCCCGCCGAGTCGATCGAGATCGTCACGCCCATCTGGTGGCTGGGCGAACTCTTCGCCGACGACCGCAACCGGGCCCTGCGGCAAGCCGGGATCGACGCGGCCACCCTCGACCTGCTGTCCGTCATCCGCCGCTCAGGTCCGCCCTACGCCCTCAGCACCCGCGAGCGCACGCGGCGGACACTGGTGACCGCCGGAGCGATCTCCCAGCGCGTCGCCCGGCCCGAACGGGACGGCCTCGTCCAGCGGACACGGGGACCACCGGCCGCCGCACCGTCCTGGTGAAGCTCACGACCGAAGGGCACGCGCTCATCGAGCGATCCGTTGATACCGTGCTCGGCCGAGAGGCCGCACTCGTCAGTTGCTTGTCGGCGGGCGAACGAGCCTCGCTCATCGAGCTGCTGGACAAACTGATGGCCGATGTCCGGCAACGCACGGTCCACGAAGCCTGAGCCCTTCGCCCCCCCAGTCCACTCTTTGAACAGACCACCTCACGCAACCATCCCTGCGGTGACGGATGAGCGGGCCGTTGGTCCCTGCCATGCCAGTGTCGATGCAGGCCGTCATGGAACCAGCGGACGTGGCCTAGGAGTTGGGTGTGTCATACGTCAATGCCCCGCGCCCCTCACAGGAGAGGGAGCACTCCACGAAAATCACCGCTCCTCCCGCTGGTGCGTGGTACCGGTCGATCGACTGTCCGGGGAGGAGGTCCACAACCCCCGTGAACATCCGCTGCCCCGCCTGGTCGAGTGCGCCGAGGCTGAGTTTGCAATCACCGGTGTTGGCCGGATGGCCGATCCCGAAGGGGGTCGTGACCTCATTGGTGAGACGGACGTAATTCTCCAGGTCACCCGGACAGGGGACCGATACGGTGGTGCGGTCGGCCATGGTCGATCACTCTCCGGCAGTCGTCGGTGCGCGCGGTGAGCTTTTCCCCGGCGGAGATCGTTAAGGTCGGTTTCATCCCTGTGGGGGACCTGATCCGCGTGCACCGCCGCCCAGACGGCCGCCCTCCCGGCCGCCCGGCCCACCGCAGGGCAGCAGGATCGAGTGCCCGCATGCCCGACCTCGGGCGTGTCTGCTGTTCAGGTGCGCTGTCCAGCCGAGGCCCCGGTTTCGGCCCGCACGCGGAGTACGGGCCGACCGGGCCGCCGTCTTTCGGTATTTGGGTGCTGCCGGCGGGAAGACGGGTGTTGGGCAGTGTCGACCGACTGACTATCCCGACTTCCCTGACATCCCCGATTTCCGCGGCTTCCCTGGCGTCCCTGACTTCCCCGGCTTCCCCGCGTGGACCTGGACGTTGTCGATGACCGGCCCACATGTGCTGTTCGGATCGGTGGTGCTGGCCAGGCGAAGCGTGGTGCGGTCACTCGTCGCGGTGAAGAGCACGGTCTCCAGCCGCCACCCCATGTCGGACGGGGAGTGCCCGGTGATGTCGGCGGAGAAGCTCCGTGTGACCTTCCCGGCTTGGACGGTCATGGTCTTCACCGTGGGAGCGCAGTTGGGGTTGCCGGCCAGATAGAAGGTGACCGTGTACGGCCGACCGGAGGTGGTGTCCAACGTCTGGGCGATCGCCCCGGAGGCCGGTGCGGGTAGATCGCCGTTCAGGTCGATCGACTGGTTGCCGTCCGCCGCCTTCCACGCCGTCGGGCTGTCCACTTCCACGGAGTTCTGGACGACGCGCCATGGCCCGATGTCATCACCCGCGTGATAGAGGGTGTACGGAGAACCGGCGGTCGGCGACTCGAAGCTGCCGTTGGTCAGCAACGTACCGGGCGCAGGGGTCTGATGCGGAGTCTGCGTCGGAGCCGGAGCCTGAGGGGTGTTCGGAGAAGGAGAAGGCGAGCCGGTCGCGCCGGGGTGCGAGTGAGACGATTTGGGGCTCTGCGCAGGGGTGCCCGGTGAGGGGTTCGGGCGCGGCTGGAGATTGCCGCCGTCGCTCAGCTGGGATGCCGTCGGCGAGGGCGGCGGCGTAGGGGCGGACGGCTCCGGCAGCCATGATGCGGAGGTGGACGTCGTGGGGTGCGCCTTGCCGTCCGTGCGTGGGCCCTCGGAGGACCCCCACGACAGCATCAGCGCGGGGGCCGCGGTGAGAGCGGCGAGGCCGGCCACCACCGAGAGGGTGACGACGGCGGCGCCCGGACCAGCACCTTCGGCGCCCCCCGTTGCGCCTCGGGAAGCGCCTTCCGTTGCAGCGCCCTCCGTTGCTCTGCCGGCTACTCCCTCCGCCGATTCGTCCGTCGCGTCCTCCGGAGTCTCGTTCGGTGGTGCCTGCGGGGTCTGCGATGCCTGTGGTGCCTGTGGTGCCTGCGATTGCGGTGGTGCCTGGGATGCCTCGACCAGTGGGGCGAAGTAGCCGGCGAACACCGGCCCCAGGATCAGCGGGGCCAGAATGCCGCGCAGCCGGCCGGAGACCTC
>NZ_JBEZIX010000117.1:0-4191 GCF_040651315.1 Streptomyces sp. NPDC048506 | reverse complement strand
ATCCACCGGATCGGCATCAACCCGCCCCACGTGCTCACGCAACCGCACCGCCTGCGCCCGCAACGCCCCACCCGAACGAGCCGACAACGGCCACAACACAACGGAAGAAACCACCGAAGCGCCACCAACCCCAACATCGGCCCCGGCCTCAACATCGGCCTCAACATCGGCCTCAACATCGGCCGCAGCCACAACCCCAGCCTCGACCTCGGCCACAACCGCGGCCTGAACCTCAACCTCGACCTCGACCGGCGGCTCCTCAAGAACAACATGAGCATTGGTGCCGCTGACACCGAAGGCCGAGACAGCCGCCCGACGCGGACGATCCTCCCGCCGGAGCCAAGACCGCTCCTCCGTCAGCAACTCCACGGATCCCTCGCCCCATTCGACCTTGGACGAGGGGGCGTCGACATGGAGGGTGCGGGGCAGCGTGGAGTGCCGCAGCGCCTCCACCATCTTGATCACACCGGCGACACCGGCAGCCGCCTGAGTGTGCCCGATGTTGGACTTCAACGACCCCAACCACAGGGGATCACCCGCCCGTTCACGCCCATACGTGGCCAGCAGCGCACCCGCCTCGATCGGATCACCCAGCGCCGTACCGGTGCCGTGCGCCTCGACGGCGTCCACCTCGGCACCAGTCACACCCGCATCGGCCAACGCATCACGGATGACCTTCCGCTGCGCCGGACCACTCGGCGCCGTCAGCCCATTGCTCGCCCCGTCCTGATTGACGGCAGTACCACGAACAACCGCCAGCACCCGGTGACCATGACGCAGCGCATCCGACAACCGCTCAACAAGCAGCACACCAGCGCCCTCAGCCCACGCCGTACCGTCCGCACCCTCCGCGAACGCCTTGCACCGCCCATCCGACGCCAACCCACGCTGCCGCGAAAACTCCACGAACACCGTCGGCGTCGACATCACCGTCACGCCACCCGCCAACGCCATATCGCACTCACCACGCCGCAACGACTGCACCGCCAGATGCAACGCCACCAACGACGACGAACACGCCGTGTCCACGGTCAGCGCCGGCCCCTCAAGGCCCAACGTGTAGGCGACCCGGCCCGAGACGACGCTGCCGAGGTTCCCGGTGAGCACATGACCGCCGTAGGTTTCGGCGGCGTCGCCCAACTGGCTCGCGTAGTCCTGCTGGGAGATGCCCGTGAAGACGCCGGTACGGGTACCGCGCAGCGCGTCCGGCACGATCCCGGCCCGCTCCAACACCTCCCACGACGTCTCCAACAGCAACCGCTGCTGCGGATCCATCGCCGCCGCCTCACGCGGCGAGACACCGAAGAACTCCGCATCGAACTCGGCCGCCCCATGCAGGAAACCGCCCTCACGCACATAGCTGCGGCCCGGCACACCCGGCTCCGGGTCGTACAACCCCTCCGCGTCCCAACCGCGATCAGTGGGGAACGGGGAGATCGCGTGCCCGCCTTCGGCCACCAGGCGCCACAGGTCCTCCGACGACGCGACCCCGCCCGGGTAACGGCAGGCCATGCCGACGATCGCGATCGGCTCGTGCGCGTCGGCGGTGCCTCGGGTGGGGGTGTTCGCGGCGGCCTCCGCTTCGCTGTCCGCACCGAACAGTTCGTCGTGCAGGTGGCCGGCCAGGGCGGTCGGGTTCGGGTGGTCGAACAGCAGGGTGCTCGGGAGCTTCAGGCCGGTGGCGGCGGTCAGGCGGTTGCGCAGTTCGAGCACCGTGAGGGAGTCGAAGCCGGCGGCCCGGAACGCGGTCTCCGGGTCGACCGCGGCGGCCGAGCCGTGGCGCAGGATCTCGGCGGCCTCGGAGCGCACCAGGTCGAGCAGCGACCGCCGCCGCTCCGTCGAGGAGAGGCCGGCGGCGAGCCACGGCCGGCCCTCGTCCCCTTCGCCTCCGCTCCCGCCGGGGCCACCGTGACCCGGCCGCTCCCCAGCGACGTGCGAGGAACGGTCCTGGGCGGAACGCGCGGAACGGGCGGAACGGATGGAACGGGCGGAACGGGCGGCCGGCACACCGTCGAACAGCGCCCAGCCGCGGCGGGTGACGGAACGCCCGACGAAGGTGTCCCAGTCCACGTCGGCGACGATCAGAGAGGTCTCGGCGGCCGCGGTCGTCTCGCCGGCGCGGACTGCGTCGTCCAGCGCGTCGAGCGCACGCTCGGGGTCCAGGGCCTCGATGCCGTCCCGCTCGAAGGACGTGGAACCCGTTCCGGCCGCCATTCCGGCGCCGGCCCACGGCCCCCAGGCGATCGAGGTGGCGCGCCGTCCCCGGGCCCGGCGCCGGTGCGCCAGGGCATCGAGCGCGGCATTGGCCGCCGCGTAGCCGGCCTGCCCGCCGTTGCCCCACACCCCGACGATGGAGGAGAAGAGCACGAAGGCGTCCAGCGGGAGGTCGGCGGTGAGCTCGTCCAGGTGGCGGGCCGCGGTGACCTTGGCGCGCAGTACGGCATCGATCCGCTCGGGGGTGAGCGCGTCGAGCACGCCGTCGTCGAGTACGCCTGCCGCGTGCAGTACGGCGGTGAGAGGCCGGTCGCCGGGAAGGCCCGCGAGCAGCGCGGCGAGCGCGTCGCGGTCGGCGGCGTCGCAGGCCGCGACGGTCACCTCGGTGCCGAGCGCAGTGAGCTCCTCGACGAGTTCGCTCACTCCGGGGCCGGCCGCTCCGCGGCGGCCTACCAGCAGCAGATGCGAGGCACCCGCTCGGGCGAGCCTGCGGGCCACCTGTGCGCCGAGGGCACCGGTGCCGCCGGTGATCAGTACGGTGCCGGAGGGGTGTCGATTTCCCGGGGTGGACCCCTCGGACCGACCGTCCTGCGCAGCCTGAGAGGCGCGTGCGGCCTGAGAGGCACGTGCTGCTTGGGTGGCCTGGGGGGTCTGGACGGCCGGTTCGACCTGTGGGGTCTGCGTGTCCCTGACGGGGGCGGATGCGGGGACCACCCGGCGGACGTGCACTCCGGAGGGCCGCACCGCGATCTGGTTGTCCTCGCCCTCGGCGAGCAGCGTTCCGACGAGCGCGCGGAGCGCGGCGGGCGACGGATCACGGGGCAGATCCACCAAACCACCCCAGTGCTGGGCCAGTTCGAGGGCCGCGACCTGCCCCAGTCCCCAGAGCTGCGCCCCGGCGACGGACGGTGCCTCACCCGGCTGGACGGCCACCGCTTCGCGCGTGGCGATCCAGAGCGGGGCATCGGGACCCGTGTCTCCCAGGGCCTGGATCAGCGCGACGGCGTCGGCCGTGTCGGGCTCGTCCGGGGCGAGCCACAGGACCAGCGTGCTGCGTGCGGCGCCGTCACCGGCGGCGCGTAGGAGGTGTGCGGCAGCCTCCCGACCGGTGCCGACCGGCACCACCGCGGTGTGGACCTCGGCGCCGCGCAGGGCGAGTTCGCGTGCGATCGCGGCCGTGAGCCCGGCGTCGGTCGCGTCGTTGGCCGCGTCCTTGGTCGCGCCCTTGGTCGCGCCCTCGATTGCGTCGTCAGTTGCGTCGTTGGTTGCGTCGTTGGTTGCGTTGCCGTCCGATGTGAGCAGCAGCACGCGACCCGCCGAGCGGGCGGCGACGCGATCCGTGGTGGCGGCCTGCCAGGCGACGCGGTAGCGGAGCCCGGACGTCTCCTGAGCCGGGCCCTGGGTGGCCGTCGACGTCGCAGTGGCCTCGGCCGAACCGACGACCGCGGCGGTGAGCGCCGCGGCAGGGGCGGGGTCCAGCCAGTAGCGGTCCCGCTGGAAGGGGTACGTGGGCAGATCGATCCGCCGGGCGCCGCCCTTTCGGTGCGGCGCGGCCCAGTCGACCTCGGTGCCCCGAACGTAGAGGGTGGCGAGTGCGGTGGCGAACGTCTCGGCCTCCGACCGATCACGACGCAGAGCAGACACAAACGCCAGATCACCCTTGCTGCCCAGGCCGCCCGCGGCGCCCGCATCGCTCGTGTCATCCGCGTCGTCGAGGCACTGGCTGGCCATCGCCGTCAACACCGCATGAGGACCCAACTCCAAGAACGTGTCCACACCCATGGCACGGGCTGCCCGCACCCCATCAGCAAAACGCACAGCCTCACGCGCATGCCGCACCCAATACTCAGGAGTCGCCAACTCACCGATGCCGGCGACCGCGCCAGTCACGTTCGAAACAACCGGCACACTCGGCTCGCGATACTCCACCCCAGCAGCAACCCGCCGGAAATCCTCCAACATCGGATCCATCAACCC
>NZ_JBEZIX010000116.1:0-4802 GCF_040651315.1 Streptomyces sp. NPDC048506 | reverse complement strand
GGCAGTCGGTGTATGCGGCGGCCAATGCGCATCTGGATGCGTTGGCCGAGCGGCGCCGGGCCCAGGGCCGTCCCGCCACCTCCGTCGCCTGGGGCCTGTGGGGCGGCACCGGCATGGGCGCCGGCGACGGCGTCACGGACTTCTACGCCGAGCGTGGCCTCGCCCCCATGCGCCCGGAGTCGGGCATCGAGGCCCTGCACGGAGCGCTGGACCAGGGAGACACCTGTGTCACGGTCGCCGACATCGACTGGGAGCACTTCGTCACCGGCTTCACCGCCTACCGCCCCAGTCCCCTGATCTCCGACATCCCGCAGGTCCGCGAAGCGCGGGCCGCCGCGCCCACCGTCGACGCGTCGGACGGGCTGCGCCGCCGCATCGACGCCGCCCTCACCCCGCGCGAGCGCACCAAGGTGCTGGTGGACCTGGTCCGTACGGTGGCGGCGGAGATCCTGGGCCACGACGGGATCGACCGCATCGGCCACGACGTCGCCTTCAAGGAACTCGGCTTCGACTCGCTGGCCGCGGTGCGGCTGCGCGGCCGGCTGGCCGAGGCGACCGGGCTCGTCCTGCCCGCGACGGTCATCTTCGACCACCCCACCGTGGACCGGCTCGGCGCCGCGCTGCTGGAGGACCTGACCGGCGGGAGCGACACCGGAACGGGCGGTGCGGACGGCGCGGCGGGCCCGGCCGACGCCGGCGGGATCGAGACACCGGCCGCCGCACCGGAGCCCTCGGCCCACGACGCCGACATCGACGAGCTCGACGCGGATGCGCTCATCCGGCTGGCGACGGCCGGTACCGCAGCGGCCGGCGACGCACCGTCCGGCGACGGGACCGCCGACTCCGGGACCGCCGACGCCGGGACCACCCGCGGCGCAGCGTCCGCGCAGTAACACCCCCCCCGTACCGGAGCGCGAGCGCCCGGACCGGCCGCGCCCCGCACCACCGACGACCCACCCCAGAGCGAGCAGACGAGGAAGTCGAACATGTCACCGTCCATGGACGAAGTGCTCGGTGCGCTGCGCACCTCGGTCAAGGAGACCGAGCGGCTGCGTCGACGCAACCGCGAACTCCTGGCCACCGCGCGCGAGCCCATCGCCATCGTGGGCATGGCGTGCCGCTACCCCGGTGGCGTGAGCACCCCCGACGACTTATGGGAGCTCACCGCCGACGGCGTCGACGCGGTCACCCGCTTCCCCGCCGACCGCGGCTGGGACGAGGCCGCCGTCTACTCGCCCGACCCCGACACACCCGGTACCACCTACTGCCGCGAGGGCGGCTTCCTCACCGGCGTCGGCGACTTCGACGCCGCCTTCTTCGGTGTCTCGCCGAACGAGGCGCTGGTGATGGACCCCCAGCAGCGGCTGCTGCTGGAGACGTCCTGGGAGGCGCTGGAGCGGGCCGGCGTCGTCCCGGCCTCGCTGCGCGGCAGCCGCACCGGCGTGTTCGTCGGGGCCGCGCACACCGGCTACGTCGCCGACACCGCACGGGCGCCCGAGGGCACCGAGGGCTATCTGCTGACGGGCAACGCCGACGCGGTGATGTCCGGCCGGATCGCCTACACCCTGGGCCTTCAGGGCCCGGCGTTGACGATCGAGACGGCCTGCTCGTCGTCGCTGGTGGCGCTGCACCTGGCGGTGCAGTCGCTGCGCCGGGGCGAGTGCGATCTCGCGCTGGCCGGCGGCGTCGCGGTGATGCCCGACCCGACGGTGTTCGTGGAGTTCTCCCGGCAGCGCGGGCTCGCCCCGGACGGGCGGTGCAAGGCGTTCGCGGAGGGCGCGGACGGCACCGCCTGGGCGGAGGGCGTCGGTGTGCTGCTCGTCGAGCGGTTGTCGGACGCGCTGCGCAACGGTCACCGCGTACTGGCGGTGGTGCGGGGCAGTGCGGTCAATCAGGACGGCGCGAGCAACGGGCTGACGGCGCCGAGCGGTCCGGCGCAGCGGAAGGTCATCGGTGACGCGTTGGCCGATGCCGGGTTGACCCCGGGTGAGGTCGACGTCGTCGAGGCGCACGGCACGGGTACACCGTTGGGCGACCCGATCGAGGCCGGTGCGCTGCTGGCCACCTACGGGTGCGAACGGGCGGGTGATCCGCTGTGGTTGGGATCGCTGAAGTCCAACATCGGCCACGCGCAGGCCGCGGCCGGCGTGGGCGGTGTGATCAAGATGGTGGAGGCGATGCGGCACGCCACGCTGCCCCGCACCCTCCACGTCGACGCCCCCTCGTCGAAGGTGGAGTGGTCCTCGGGCGCGGTGGAGTTGCTGACCGAGGCCCGGCCCTGGCCCCGGCGGGCGGACCGCAAGCGCCGCGCGGCCGTCTCCGCCTTCGGCGTCAGCGGCACCAACGCGCACGTCGTCCTTGAGGAACCGCCCGCCGAGGCCGAGCCCGGCGGCGGCGACGGGGCCGGCCGCGCCCCTCGGGACGCCGCCTCGGCCCCCCTCCCCTGGGTGATCTCCGCCCGCTCCGAGGAGGCTCTGTGCGGCCAGGCCGACCGGCTCGCCGCCGAGGTCGCCCGCCGGAGGCCCGAGCACGACACCCGGCCGGATCCCACCACGGCCGTCGACATCGGCTACTCCCTGGCCACCACCAGGGATGCCCTGGAGCACCGGGCGGTCGCGCTGGTGAACGACGCCCGGGCGGCCCGCGCCGACCTCGCCGAGCTGGCCGCCGGCCGGACACCGGACACCGTGGTCACCGGCGTCGCCCGGCGCGGCCGCGGCATCGCCTTCCTCTGCTCCGGCCAGGGCGCCCAGCGGCTCGGCGCCGGAGCGGCGCTCCGTGCCGCGTACCCCGTCTTCGCCGAGGCCCTCAACGAGATCACGGCCGAGTTCGACGCCCACCTCGAACGCCCCCTGCGGTCCGTGATGTTCGCCGAGCCCACCTCGCCGGACGCCGCACTGCTGGACCGTACCGACTACACCCAGCCCGCGCTGTTCGCCGTCGAGACCGCGCTGTTCCGGCTCTTCGACAGCTGGGGCCTGGTGCCGGACGTCCTCCTGGGGCACTCCATCGGCGGCCTGGTGGCGGCGCACGCCGCGGGGGTGTTCTCGGCGGCCGACGCCGCCCGGCTGGTCGCGGCGCGCGGCCGGCTGATGCGCGCGCTGCCCGAGGGCGGCGCGATGGTCGCGGTGCAGGCCACCGAGCGGGAGGTCGCCGCGCTGGAGCCGGTGGTCGCCGGCGGCGCGGTCATCGCGGCGGTCAACGGGCCGCAGGCCCTGGTGCTCTCCGGGGACGAGTCGGCGGTACTCGCGGCGGCCGGCACACTGGCCTCCCGGGGACGCCGTACGAAGCGCCTCGTGGTGAGCCACGCCTTCCACTCGCCCCGCATGGACGCCATGCTCGCCGACTTCCGCGCGGTCGCCGCATCGGTCGCCTACCACGCCCCCCGGCTGCCGGTCGTCTCCGACGTGACCGGTGAACTCGCCACCGCCGCCGAACTGATGGACCCCGACTACTGGACCCGCCAGGTGCGGGAACCGGTGCGCTTCGCCGACGCCGTGCGCACCGCGCGGGCCCGCGACGCCGCGACCTTCATCGAACTCGGCCCCGACGCCGTCCTCTCCGGCATGGCGGAGGAGTGCCTGGCCGGCGAGGCCGACACCGTCTGCGTCCCCGCGCTGCGCCGGGGGCGCCCGGAGGGCGAGACCGCGCTCCGGGCCGCCGCCACCGCGTTCGTCCGCGGCGCGGACCTCGACTGGGCCGCGCTCTACAACGGCACGGGCGCGCGCACGACCGACCTGCCCACCTACGCCTTCCAGCACCGCCGTTACTGGCTCGCCCCCGCCGCCTCCTCGCCCGCGGCTGTCCCCACGGCTGCGCCAGCGACCGCCGCCCCCACCGCACGGCCCGCCGCCGCGGCCACGGCGGACGCGGACGACGAGGCCCTGTGGACCGCGGTGCGCGCGGGCGACGCCGCCTCGGCGGCGGCGCGACTGGGTGCCGAGGACGCCGGCATCGAGGACCAACTCCAGGCGGTCCTCCCGCACTTCGCCGCCTGGCACGACCGGCGCCGCACCGCCGCGGAGACCGCCGGACTGCGCTACCGCGTCTCCTGGCAGGCGCTCTCCCCAGACGTTGTCAGGTTCAGCCCCTCGGATCGCTGGCTGATGGTCGAGCATGGGCACCGCACGGACTCCGCGGACGCCGCGGAGCGGGCGCTGCGCGCGGCCGGCGCGGAGGTGCTCCGCCTGGTGCGACCGCTCGGCGAGGACACCGGAGCGCCGCGGACGGAAGCGTCGGAGCGGGACGCCCTGGCGACCCGGCTGGCCGAACTCGCGCGGAGCCCGGAGGGCTTGGCCGGCGTGCTGGTGCTCCCCGACACGGGCGGAGCCACCCTCGCCGGGCACCCGGGGCTGGACGAGGGGACGACGGCGGTGCTTCAGATGGTTCAGGCGATGGCGGATGCCGCGGTGGAGACGCCGCTGTGGGTCGCCACGCGGGGTGCGGTGGCGGTGGAGCCCGGTGAGGTGCCGTGTGTGATGGGCGCTCGGGTGTGGGGTCTTGGGCTGGTGGCGGCTCTTGAGGCGCCCGCGCAGTGGGGCGGTCTGGTGGACCTGCCCGCCGAGCCCGGGAAGCGTGACTGGCGCCGTCTGGCTGCCGTCGTCTCCGGCCGCGCCGGCGAGGACCAGGTGGCCATCCGCGGCTCCGGCGTCTACGGCCGTCGGCTCCTGCCCGCGACGGCCCCCACGGCCCCCACGGCCCAGGACTCCTGGCGGGCGCGGGGGAGTGTGGTGGTGACGGGTGGTTTGGGTGGTTTGGGGGGTCATGTGGCGCGGTGGTTGGCGCGTGAGGGTGCGGAGCAT
>NZ_JBEZIX010000115.1:0-4961 GCF_040651315.1 Streptomyces sp. NPDC048506 | reverse complement strand
ACGGCAGTACCACGAACAACCGCCAGCACCCGGTGACCATGACGCAGCGCATCCGACAACCGCTCAACAAGCAGCACACCAGCGCCCTCAGCCCAAGCAGTACCGTCCGCACCCTCCGCGAACGCCTTGCACCGCCCGTCCGACGCCAACCCACGCTGCCGCGAGAACTCCACGAACACCGTCGGCGTCGACATCACCGTCACACCACCCGACAACGCCATATCGCACTCACCACGCCGCAACGACTGCACCGCCAGATGCAACGCCACCAACGACGACGAACACGCCGTGTCCACGGTCACGGCGGGGCCCTGGAGGCCGAGGGTGTAGGCGACCCGACCGGAGGCGACGCTGCCGGCGGTGCCGAGGCCGAGCTGTCCGCTGGGGTCGGCGGCGGTGCCGACCTGGTGGCTGCCGTAGTCGTGGTACATCACGCCGGTGAAGACACCGGTGCGGGTACCGCGCAGCGCGTCCGGCACGATCCCGGCCCGCTCCAGGGCCTCCCAGGACGTCTCCAACAGCAACCGCTGCTGCGGATCCATCGCCGCCGCCTCACGCGGCGAGACACCGAAGAACTCCGCATCGAACTCGGCCGCCTCGTGCAGGAAGCCGCCCTCGCGCACATAGCTCCTGCCCGGCACACCCGGCTCCGGGTCGTACAACCCCTCCGCGTCCCAACCACGATCAGTGGGGAACGGGGAGATCGCGTCCGTACCGCCGGCCACCAGGTCCCACAGGTCCTCCGACGACGCCACCCCGCCCGGGTAGCGGCAGGCCATGCCGACGATCGCGATCGGCTCCCGGCTCGCCGACTCGACCTCCCGCAGCCGCTCGCGCGTGCTGTGCAGGTCGGCCATCGCGCGCCGAAGGTACTCCCGCAGCTTCTCCTCGTTCGTTGCAGACACGGTTCTCCTCTGCGTCATGTCATGGGTCAGGGGTGGGAGCGATTCAGTGGCCGGCGCGTGAGGCGGTCCGGCTCGGACGCGGTCCGGCTCGGACGCGGTCCGGAACAGACACGCTCTGGCTCAGACGCGGTCCGACTCAGACGCGGTCCGGTTCAGACGCGCTCTGGCTCACTGGAAATCGCTGTCGAGCAGATCGAACAAGTCGTCGTCGGAGGCCGACCGGAGGCGGTCGATCACCACATCGCCCGGGCCGTGGGAGCCTTCGCCGGCACTCTGGCCGGGGTGCCCGGCCGAGCCGGCGGTGAGCCCGACCGAACCAGTGGTGTGCCCGACCGAACCAGTGGTGAGCCCGGTCAGCAGGCCGCGCAGCCGGCGCGCGGCACTGGCGCGGGCCTCGCCGTCGTCGGTCGCGGCGAGGCTGCGCTCCAACCGGTCGAGCGCGCTGGACAGGCCCTCGGGACCGGCCGGTTCACCCGCCGCCGGGCCGGCGGGCGCCGCCCGGCCGGCCGCCTCCAGCTCGGCGAGCAGCAGCTCGGCGAGGGACAACGGCGTGGGGTGGTCGAACACGAGCGTGGCGGGCAGTCGCAGCCCGGTGCGCGCGTTGAGCCGGTTGCGGAGGTCGACGGCGGTGAGGGAGTCGAACCCGGCGTCCTTGAAGGAGCGGCCGGCGCCCACCGCGGTGGGGTCCTGGTGCCCCAGCACCGCTGCGACCTCGGTGCGCACCAGGTCGAGCAGGAGGGCCGCGCGTTCGGGCGCGGAGCGCGGCGCGAGCCGGGCCGCCAGTGCCGTGGCCGCGTCGTCCGGGTCGGGCGACCGGCGGCCGCCGTCGGCCGCGCCCCCGGCACCCGGCGCAGCCCCCGCTCCGGGCGTGCTCCCGGCGTCGGTCGGGACGCCGGCGAGATCGCGCAGCACCTCGGGCGGGGCGGTGGCGCGGGCCGCGGCGCGCAGGGCGGGCAGGTCCAGCCGTACGGGCAGCAGCGTGGGCTCGGGCCGGGTCAGCGCCCGGTCGAGCAGTTCCAGCGCGGCCCCGGGGTCGAGCGGGGCGATGCCGGAGCGCCGGATGCGCGCGGCGTCCGCACCCTCCAGTCCGGTGGCCATGCCCACGCCGGTCCACCAGCCCCAGCCCAGCGACAGCGCGGGGTGCCCAGCGGCGCGCCGGCGGGCGGCCAGCGCGTCCAGGAACGCGTTGGCCGCGGCGTACCCGGCCTGGCCGGCGCTGCCCAGCGCGGCCGAGACCGAGGAGTACAACACCATTGGCACCGGCCCGAGTTCACGGGTCAGCTCGTCCAAGTGGACCGCGGCGTCCGCCTTGGGTCGGAGCACGGCGTCGATCCGCTCGGCCGTCTGGGCGGCGAGCACACCGTCGTCGAGCACACCGGCGGTGTGCACCACACAGCTCAGCGGGTGCTCGGCGGGGACGTCGCCGAGCAGGCTGCGGAGGGCGTCGCGGTCGGCGACATCGCAGGCCCGGACGGTGACCTCGGCGCCCAGGGCGGTGAGTTCGGCGGCCAGTTCGGCGGCGCCGGGTGCATCCGGGCCGCGCCTGCTGACGAGCAGCAGCCGGCGTACCTTGTGCCGGTCCACGAGGTGCCGGGCGGTCTCAGCGGCGAGTGCTCCGGTGCCTCCGGTGATCAGCACCGTGCCGTTGGGGTCCAGTGCTTCGACGGGCTCTCCGGCGGTGTCGGTGATGTCAGTGGGGTCGGTGGTGTCAGTGGGGTCAGTGGGGTCGGCTGTGCCGGTACCCCTGCCGGTGTCGGTGCCCCTGTCGGTGTCGGTGTCGGCCACTGGTACGAGGCGGGGGACGGTGGCACGTCCGTCGCGCACGGCGATCTGCGCGGCGTCCGTGGCCGGCAGACCGGGCAGGGCTCGCAGCGACGCGTTCGCGCCGTCGATGTCGACCAGGGTGATGTGGCCGGGCTGCTCGGTCTGGGCGACCCGGACCAGCCCCCAGGCGGCGGCGCCCGCCGGATCGGCCGCGCCGCCCTCAGGGCCGGCCGCTCCCCGGGTGAGGACCACGAGCCGCGGGCCGCCACCGGGAAGGGTGCCGGTACGTGTGTCCGTAGGGGTGTCGATGCCTGCGTCGGTATCGGTATCGGTGGTGGTGTGGGTGTGGGTGTCGGCGGCTCGCGCCTGTACGGCTTCGAGGGCTCGGCTCACCGTCCCGCGCACCTGGTCTAGGAGCCCGCCGACGAGCCCGCCGAGGTGCCCGCCGTGGGGTGCCGTGCGGTCGGCGGTAGCGGTAGCGGTGGCGGTTGCGGTTGCGGTGGCGGTCAGATCGAGGACGAGCACCTCGGCGTCCCTACCGGCCTCCGGCGGCAGCGGCTCGCCGAGCGGCAGCACCTGGGCACGGGCATCGACGCCGACGGCGCGCAGCCCGGCCGCGGTGGCCTCGGCCTCCGGCCCGACGACGGCCCAGCGCGCGGCGGTGGGAGCGGGTACGCGCCCCGGGAGCGGCAGCCAGTCCACGCGGTACAGGGGCGCGGCGGGTGCGGCGGGAAGCCGGTCCGCGGCTATGCGGCGCAGCGCGAGGGAGCGCGCGGCGAGCACCGGGGCACCCTCGCCGTCGACCGCGGCGATCGACACCGCGCCGCCGCCGGTGGCGGCCACCCGGACCCGGAGCGTGTGTCCGCCGGCGCCATGGCGCTGGACGTCGGTCCAGGAGAACGGCAGCAAACCGTGTCCGCCGTCGTGCAACGGGTCGAGCAGCGCGATCGGATGGAGGGCCGCGTCGAGCAGGGCGGGGTGCACCCCGTAGCGGGCGGCGTCGGCGGCGTGCTCGTCGGACAGCCGCACTTCGGCGAAGAGTTCGTCGCCGCGGCGCCAGGCCGCGCGCAGCCCGCGGAAGGCGCCTTCGTAGCGCACTCCGGCCGCGGCGAAGAGCGAGTACTGACCGGCGACGTCGAGGGGTTCGGCGCCGGCTGGCGGCCAGGCGCCGGCGAATTCGGCGAAGGCGCCGCTTGGTTCGTCGAAGGCGCCGGCGAGTTCGTCGAAGGCGCCGGCGCCGGCCCGGTCGGTCGCTTGCGAGTTGTCGGTCGCGCCGGCCCGGTCGGTCGCGTGGGGGAGGTCGATCGGGGCGAGCAGACCGGAGGCATGCCGGGTCCAGCCGTGGTCGCCCTTCTGCGCCGCAAGGTGCCGGGAGCCGGTGGAGTACGAGGGGTGGGCGACGGGCTCGGGTCGAGAGTGGAGGCTCACCTCACGGGCGCCCCCGGGACCGGAGCCGGGGGCCACCACGACCCGGATCTGGAGCGGGGTGTCCGCGACCCAGGTCAGCGCGGTCTCAAAGGTCAGTTCGGCGACGCGGGGCAGCCCGATCCGGCCTCCCACCTGGAGCACCATCTCCAACAGGGCGGCCCCGGGGACCACTCCGCGGCCCCACACCAGGTGGTCGGCGAGCCAGGGAAGGTCCGCGGCGGAGATCCGGCCTGTCCACACCTCGGTGTCGGCACCGGGGAGTTCCACGGCGGCGGCGAGCAGCGGATGCTCCACCGCCCGCTGACCGGCGGCCGACACCCCACCGGTCGTGGAGCGCGGCGGGGACACCAGCCAGTAGCGGTCCCGCTGGAAGGGGTACGTGGGCAGGTCGACCCGCCGGGCGGCGGGCCCGGAAAGGTCGGAAAGGGCCGACGGCACCGGGAAGCCCCGGGTGTGCAGCGTGGCAAGTGCGGTGGCGAACGTCTCGGCCTCCGACCGATCACGACGCAGAGCAGACACAAACGCCAGATCACCCTTGTTGCTCTGGCCACCCGCATCGTCCGCATCGCTCGTGTCATCCGCATCGCTCGCATCGCCGTCGAGGCACTGGCTGGCCATCGCCGTCAACACCGCATGAGGACCCAACTCCAAGAACGTGTCCACACCCAAAGCACGAGCCGCCCGCACCCCATCAGCAAAACGCACAGCCTCACGCGCATGCCGCACCCAATACTCAGGAGTCGCCAACTCACCGATACCGGCAACCGCACCAGTCACGTTCGAAACAACCGGCACACTCGGCTCGCGATACTCCACCCCAGCAGCAACCCGCCGGAAATCCTCCAACATCGGATCCATCAACCC
>NZ_JBEZIX010000114.1:0-5345 GCF_040651315.1 Streptomyces sp. NPDC048506 | reverse complement strand
GCCACCGCGCTGGCCACGTTGCACACCCGGGTGGCCGAACTCGACGTTGCGGCGCTGCATTCGGGCTCCGTGGCCCGACGGATCGACCTGCCCACATACCCCTTCCAACGCCGCGGCTACTGGGCCACCGGCTCGGTGTCCGGCGCCACCGGAACCTCGGCCGCGGCCCGCTTCGGGCTCGTATGGACGGACCATCCGTTCCTCAGCGGCGCGACGCCGATAGCCGGCTCCGACTCGCTGCTCCTCACCGGCAGGGTGGCGCTCTCCGCGCACCCGTGGCTGGCCGACCACGTCATTTCCGGCACGGTGCTGCTCCCCGGGACCGCGATTGCGGACCTGTTGCTGCGGGCCGCCGACGAGGTGGGCGCGGGCGGTGTCGAGGAGCTCACGCTCCACGCGCCGCTGCTCCTGCCCGAACGGGGTGGAATGCGGCTCCAGGTGCTGGTCGAGGCGGCCGATGAGCGGGGCCGGCGCGCCGTCGTGCTCGCCGCGGGCCCCGAGACCCCCGAGTGGGACGGCAAGGAGCCGGAGTGGACCAGGCACGCGGAGGGCGTGCTCGCGCCCGTGGCGCAGACCGCGTCGGAGACGGTGTCGGAGGCCGCGTCGGAGACGGTGCCTGAGACCGCATGGGCTGCCGGCGCCTGGCCGCCGCCCGACGCCGAGCCGATCGACGTCGAGGAGCTGTACGACGGGTTCGCCGCGGACGGCTACGGCTACGGTCCGGCCTTCACCGGACTGTCCGGGGTGTGGCGCCGCGGCGGCGAGCTCTTCGCCGAGGTGCGGCTGCCCGAGGCGGTGGCGAACGGCGACGGCTTCGGCATTCACCCGGCACTCTTCGACGCGGCTCTCCACCCATGGCGTGCCGGCGGGCTGTTGCCCGAAACGGGCGGCACCACACTGGCGCCGTTCTCCTGGCAGGGCATCACGCTCCATGCCACCGGTGCCGAGACGCTCCGCGTCAGGCTGGCACCGGCGGGCGACGGCACGAACGCCGCCTTCTCGGTGCTGGCCACCGACCCGGCGGGCGCGCCCGTCCTCACCTTGGACGCGCTGCTGCTGCGCCCGGTCACCCTGGGCACGGACAGCGTGACGGAGCCGCTGTACCGCATCGACTGGCAAACGGTGCCGCAGTGGTCCGACGCCCCTGGCGCCCGTGGCTGGACGGTCCTCGGGCCCGCCGCGGACGGAACGGTGGCGCAGTCGGCGTCGGAATCTGCGTCGGAATCGGAGTCGGCGGGGGAGTCGGCCGCGGGCGAGGAGAGCGCGACCCTGCGCGCCCTGCCCGGCGCGGAGCCCGTTGCCCACGCCGATCTCACCGCCCTGCGCGCCAGCCTGGCCACCGCCGGAACGCCCGTTCCCGGCCTGGTCGTGGTGCCGCCCACCGGCACCCACCTCGTCGCGCCGGACGCGGATACGGGTGTGAATGACGTGGCTGTGGCTGCGGGTGCGGCTGTTGGTTCGGATGTTGGTGCGGATGTGGGTACGGGCGGGGGCGCCGACGCGGGCGTTGCGGACCGGGGCGACGACCCGGTACGCGTTGCCCTCGGTCGCGGCCTGGCCCTGGTACGGGAGTGGACCGAGGACGAACGCCTGGCGGCGGCCCGGCTCGTCGTCCTCACCCGGGGCGCGGTCGAGGCCGGGCCCGGCGACGTGCCGGACCTGGCGGGCGCGGCCCTGTGGGGACTGCTCCGCTCCGCCCAGTCGGAGTACCCGGACCGCTTCATCCTCGTCGACGTGGACGACTCCCCGGAGTCCCGGGCGGCCCTGCCCCGGGCCCTCGCGTCGGGGGAGCCGCAACTCGCCCTGCGCGCCGGCGCCTTACTCGCCCCGGCCCTCGTTCCGGTCACCACCCCGGCGACGGTTGCGGCCCGAGTGGCGAGCGAGCCCCCGGCGACGGTCGCGGCTCCATCGGCGAGCGAGGCCCGGTTCACGAGCGAGGTCCCGTTCGCGAGTGACGCCCCGGCGGTGGCCGAGACGGACGGGACGGCCGACGGCCCCGCCGCGGACGCCGCATTCGACCCCGACGGCACCGTACTGATCACCGGTGCCACCGGCGCCCTGGGCCGGCGGGTGGCCCCGCACCTGGCGCGCCGGCACGGCGTGCGCCACATGCTCCTGGTCAGCAGGCGCGGCCCGGACGCACCCGAAGCCGCCGTCCTGGAGCGGGAGCTCGCCGACCTCGGCGTCACCGCCACCTTCGTGGCATGCGACCTCGTCGACCCCTCGGACGTCCGGAAGGCCGTCGCCGCGGTGTCGCCGGGGCACCCGCTGACCGGTGTGGTGCACACCGCCGGTGTGCTGGACGACGGTGCCCTGGCCGGTCTGACCCCGGAGCGGCTCGACACCGTCCTCCGGTCGAAGGCAGACGCCGTACGGAACCTGCACGAGGCCACCCTCGACCGGCCGTTGCGCGCGTTCGTGCTGTTCTCCGCCGCGGCCGGGCTCCTCGGCCGCCCGGGGCAGGGCTCCTACGCGGCGGCCAACGCGGTCCTCGACGCGGTCGCGCGGGCCCGTCGCGCGGCCGGGCTGCCCGCCGTGTCCCTGGCCTGGGGCCTGTGGGACGAACGGGCGGGCATGGCCGGTGGCCTGGACGACGTGGCGCTCCACCGGCTGCGCCACGAGGGCATCGCCGCGATGCCGCCCGAGCAGGGGCTCGACCTGCTCGACCTGGCCCTGACCACGCACCGGGACGGGCCCGCGGTCCTCGTTCCGCTCCTGCTCGACGGCGCCGCCCTGCGCCGCATGGCAAAGGAGCGCGGCGTGACCGCGGTGCCACCGCTGCTGCGCGGCCTGCTGCCCGCGGCCCTGCGCCGCGGCAGGTCCGGTACGTCGGCGGCCGCCGACGACCGGCGGGGCGCGGGCGCGGGCATGGGCGCGGGCATGGGCGCGGGCATGGGCGCGGGCATGGGCACGGGCATGGGCATGGGCACGGAGCCCGGCGCCGGGCGTGTTGCGGGGATCGTGGCGCTCTCTGGGGAGGAGCGGTCCGCGGCCCTGTTGGACCTGGTCACCGAGCAGGTCGCCGAGGTGCTCGGCCACGCGTCGGCCGCCGAGGTGGACCCTGAACGGCCCTTCCGGGAGATCGGCTTCGACTCCCTGGCGGCGGTGGAGTTGCGCAACCGGCTCAGCCGCCTGGTGGACCTCCGGCTGCCGACCACGCTCGCCTTCGACCGCCCCACACCGAAGGACATGGCCGAGTGGATCGATACGGAGCTGCCCCGCCCCGCCGGAACGCCGGCCGCGGGCTCCGTGCTGGAGGGAATAGACGAACTCGCGTGGGCAGTAGCCCAGTTGGGCTCGGACGACGCCCGGCGAGCCGAGGTGCGGCAGCGGCTGCTCGGGCTGCTGACCGAGCTCGACACCCTCGGACCCCAGGGCGGCACCGCCGCCCCCGCCACCCCCGCCGATGCCGACAGTGCCCAGGCGACCGTGGCGGACCGGCTCGACGAGGCGACCGACGACGAGATCTTCGCCTTCCTGGACGAGCAGCTGTGACCGCACCGTGGACCGACCGCATGCCGAGGAGTTGGTGGCAGCAATGACCGCCGAGAACGACAAGATCCGCAGCTATCTGAAGCGTGCCACCGCCGAACTGCACAAGACCAAGTCCCGCCTGGCCGAGCTTGAGTCGGCGAGCCGGGAGCCGGTCGCGATCGTCGGCATGGCCTGCCGTTACCCGGGCGGGGTGGCGTCGCCGGAGGACCTGTGGGACCTGGTGGCCGCCGGCACGGACGCGATCTCGTCCTTCCCCACCGACCGCGGCTGGGACACCGAGGGGCTCTACGACCCCGACCCCGACATGGTGGGCCGCAGCTATGTGCGTGAGGGTGGTTTCCTGCATGGGGCGGCCGAGTTCGATGCGGAGTTCTTCGGTGTCTCGCCGCGTGAGGCGGCGGCGATGGATCCGCAGCAGCGGTTGCTGTTGGAGACGTCGTGGGAGGTGTTGGAGCGGGCCGGGATCGTGCCGGACGCGCTGCGCGGTACCCGCACCGGCGTCTTCACCGGCGTGATGTACGACGACTACGGATCGCAGTTCGACTCCGCCCCGCCGGAGTACGAGGGCTACCTCGTGAACGGCAGCGCGGGCAGCATCGCCTCCGGTCGGGTCGCCTACACCCTCGGCCTCCAGGGCCCCGCCGTGACCGTGGACACGGCGTGCTCGTCGTCGTTGGTGGCGCTGCATCTGGCGGTGCAGTCACTGCGGCGCGGTGAGTGCGATATGGCGTTGGCGGGTGGTGTGACGGTGATGGCGACGCCGACGGTGTTCGTGGAGTTTTCGCGGCAGCGTGGGTTGGCGTCGGACGGGCGGTGCAAGGCGTTCGCGGAGGGCGCGGACGGCACTGCGTGGGCTGAGGGTGCCGGTGTGCTGCTCGTCGAGCGGTTGTCTGATGCGCTCCGCAACGGTCACCGCGTACTGGCGGTCGTCCGCGGCACCGCCGTCAACCAGGACGGCGCCAGCAACGGGCTGACGGCCCCGAGCGGTCCCGCCCAGCAGCGGGTCATCGGCGACGCGTTGGCCGATGCCGGGCTGACCCCGGGTGAGGTCGACGTGGTCGAGGCCCATGGCACCGGTACGCCGTTGGGCGACCCCATTGAGGCGGGTGCGCTGCTGGCCACGTACGGGCGTGAACGGGCGGGTGATCCGCTGTGGTTGGGGTCGCTGAAGTCCAACATCGGGCACGCCCAGGCCGCGGCGGGAGTGGGCGGCGTGATCAAGATGGTGCAGGCGATGTCGCACTCCACCCTGCCTCGCACTCTTCATGCCGACCGCCCCTCGTCGAAGGTGGAGTGGGCCTCGGGTGCGGTGGAGTTGCTGACGGAGGAGCGGTCTTGGGTCCGGCGGGGGGATCGTCCGCGTCGGGCGGCTGTCTCGGCGTTCGGTGTCAGTGGCACCAATGCTCATGTTGTTCTTGAGGAGCCGCCGGTCGAGGTCGAGGTTGAGGCCGGGGCCGATGTTGGGGTTGGTGGCGCTTCGGTGGTTTCTTCCGTTGTGCTGTGGCCGTTGTCGGCTCGTTCGGGTGGGGCGTTGCGGGCGCAGGCGGTGCGGTTGCGTGAGCACGTGGGGCGGGTTGATGCCGATCCGGTGGATGTTGCTCATTCGTTGGCGGTGACGCGTGCGTCGTTCGGTGAGCGTGCGGTGGTCGTCGGGCGTGATCGCGGGGCGTTGTTGGCGGGGCTCGATGCGGTTGCTTCCGGGGTTGAGGCGCCGGGTGTGGTGCGTGGGTCGGCGGTGCGGGGTCGTCGTGTGGGGGTGTTGTTTACCGGTCAGGGGGCGCAGTGGGCTGGTATGGGGCGGGAGTTGTATGCGTCGGACGATGTTTTTGCGGGGGTTTTGGATGAGGTTT
>NZ_JBEZIX010000113.1:0-5373 GCF_040651315.1 Streptomyces sp. NPDC048506 | reverse complement strand
GCCAAAGACCCGCTTGAGCCGGATGCCGCGACGAGTGGCACGTCCGGTTCTGAGGGGGCCGGGTCGTGGCAACACGACCCGGCTACCCGACTGCCCAGCATCGTGTACCGCGGAGCAGGCCCCCGCATCGCCTACGAACGCCGTATCGCCGGCCTCACCCAACACGCCCTCGCGGAGCGCGCTGACGTCGCGCTCGGCACCATTCGGAAGATCGAGCGCGGTGAGCGTGGGGTCTCTGACGCAGTCCTGGACGCCGTCGGGGAGGCCCTCGACATCGACCCCGCCCGCCTCCTGCCGAACCGGGAACGCCCAGACGATCGAGTCCACCATGCGATGCCGGAACTGTCCGCCGTTCTCGCCGCGTACGAGGAACCTGACGACGGACTGTGCCGCGAACTGCCCGCATTACGCGAGGCTGTGGCGGCGGTTGTCGCGCACCGGCTGAGTGCGCAGTACGCGCGGATCTCCAGAGCCGCGCCGGGGCTCCTCGCGGAGCTGTGCCGCGCCTTGAACACCGCGGCGTCGGGCGAACGGGCCGAGGTGGCAAAGCTCTTGGTGGATGCCTGCCGAGCAACAGACGCCGTGGCGTTCAAGCGCGGAGCGAAGGATCTCTCCGCTCGACTCCTCGACCTGATGCGGTGGGCAGCGGCTCGGGCCGACGACCCGATCGTGAACGCGACGGTGGCCTACGTTCGGGCTGAACTGCACTTCGGCGCCCGCACGCACGCTGTGGGGCTGCGCGCCCTGGAGCGGGCTCTCGACCGGGCCCCCTGCGCCGACTCGTCCGAGGTGCTGGCGGCCCGCGGTGCGCTTCATATGCGGGCTGCGGTGCTCGCCGGCCGAGCCGGTGACGGAAGCGCTGCGGAAAGCCACCTGGACGATGCGCGGGCCCTGGGAGACCGGGTGCGGGAGGCCGTCTACCAGGGCACGGCATTCGGGCCGGACAGCGTGCGGGTCCATAAGGTGTCGGTGGCCGTGAGCCTCGGTGACGACCATCTCGGCCGGGCGTTGCGGCTGGCCCGCGAGTGGAAGCCACCGCAGGTTCTGCCAGTCGAGCGGCGGTCGGGGTTCTATATCGAGCTCGGCCGCGCGCAGCTCTGGGCCGGACGGCCGGATGCCGCATTCGAGTCACTGAAGGTGGCCCGCCGGATCGCCCCCCAGCATGCTCGGGAACACCGGTGGGTGAAGGAGGACGTGGCCACCCTGCGCCGATTGAAGCGAGCGGACGCAGAGACCCTCTCCAACTTTGCCGAGTGGTGCCACGCGGGGACAGGCGCCTGAAAGGTACCCCTCTCAGGGGTAGTTGAGGGGTAGCGGCGGGGCCAACCTCTCCTTGAGCCCAACGGCACAAGGAGAGACCGTGACCACAACGAAAGCTCCATCTGCTGCAGAACCCGACGTCAGTATCGTGCGGCTGCATGGCGAGGCGTGTTACTGGTGCGGCGCCGCACACAGCACGCTCACCCCAGCCGGGACGGTCACCACGTCGGTTGAGGGCGGCGGCGTGCACGTCTGGTTCATCGTCGCCTGCCCGCAGCACAGGAATCGGAGGCCCCGGTGAACGCGCGCGCCGAGCAGCGAACGACGATCGGGCCGGCGCCCGCCTTGCCGATTGACGCTGACACGATCGGCGAGACGATCCGCCGCGCACTGTGGGTCGGTGCCGGCCGACCAGACCTCGACACGCTCGCCGGGCTGGAAGAGATGCTGCGGGGGCATATCGCGTTGCTGCTCCCCGATGCGCGCGAGGCGGCCCGCCGCCGGTGGTCCACTGACCACCAACTGATCACGAGGCTCAACGGCATCGAACGGCAGATGAACCAGGGGCTCGGCAGTGGCGCCCTATCCGCACACGTGCAGGTGCACCAACTCGCCAGGGACTGCCAGTACCTGCTGGCCATGCTCACCGCCGAGGCGTGGCTGTGAGCGCGCCCGCCCCGCTGGCCTTCGTCTACGACCGGTGCGCCACCCGTAATCGCCGGCACCTGGACATGCGGCTGCATGCCTGCCACGCGTACGTCACCGACCTGGGGTGGGTCTTGGCCAGCCGCGGCCAGTGGTGGGACACGGGTGCCGATGCGCTTGGCACGCACCGCCCGGCGCTGACCACCATGGTCGAGGCGATGCAGGAGGCCGCGGGCCGCCGGGAGGTGCTGTGCCTGGTGCACAGCTGGGATCGGCTGGCCACGGACGGTACGCACCGCCTGATGTTGCAGCAGCGCATCATCTCGGCCGGCGGCTACACCCTGACGACGTTCGGCGAGTCGGACCGGCACACTCTCCGGGCCGTGATGGCAGGGAGGGTGTCATGACCCGTGATCAGCGGCGCGCCCTCGTCTACCTGACCTGTCTGGCCGCCTTGGCATTCGTGCTGGCCGTCGGTATCAGCGGCGGTGGTCATGGCTGAGTCCCCGCGCTCCGGTGACGTCATCTGGTGCCTGGTGTGCCCCGACGAGGTACCACCCGCCGAGATGGCCTGCGTGGTCATACCGACCACCGGCCGCAGACAACAGCCCTACGTAGGTCGCGTCCACAAACAGTGCGCGGAGCGCCACCGGCTCACCCCGGCCCCGGCCGGGTGACCCACCCCTGAGACTCCCGCGGTACTGACCCCCGAGGCGTCGCGGGATGGTCGGCCGCTGCTCGTGACCTCATGGCAGCGGCCGACCGCACGCACACAGCACCACCACGAAGGAGAGCGCGCCATGTCCAAGGGCAGGCCCAAGAACGTCAGGTTCGAAACCGAGGCCGACCGCAAGGACGACGCCAACTCAGCCAAGCAAGCGGCCAACAAACGGGACCTTGTACAGAAGATGAAGGACAAGATCAAGAACAAGCCTTAGGGCCGCAGTCGACCTCGCCTCTCCGCGCGGAACGGCGCTGTCAACCCCCGTCCCGGCCGAGTCTCTCCTTGGCCGGACTGCTCGGCCGGGACGGGTCGGACCTCCGCCGCGAGGCATCACCCCACTCAAGGAGACCCAGATGGGCAAGTCTGCCCGATCGTTACTCACCGACGAGCAGTTCACCGCCGTCTGCTCGACCATCCGAACCGACAATCCCGACGTCGAAGCGGCCGATGCCCAGGCGATCCTCACCGAGGCCCTGGCGTTCGTCGCCGCCTGCGCCCAGTTCCCCACCGCGCGTCTCGTCCCGTCCCGCGTGGTCGATGCTGGCTGGCACGCCCTCATCCTGCACACGCAAACGTACGGCGAACTGTGCGAACGACTCGGCCAGTTCATTCACCACCGGCCCGAGACGCCCGACCCCGATCGATTCGATCAGGCCGTAATCGACCGCACCACCGCGCTGATCGAAGAGACGGGATACTCCGTCGACCCCGACCTGTGGCAGCGACCGGACGACGCACTGGTGCCGGTGGCGGCGAAGTGCCAGCACTCAGACGACTCCGGGCCGATCGTGCCGATCCCCAAGCCCAAGGGCTAGCCTGCGTAGCCCCCAACCGAGAGGACTGCCGCCATGGAGTGGATCCGAGCCGAGTACGCCGACGTTGTGGCCTCCTTGAGGTCGGCCGAAGAAGCGATCGGAAGCGAGGACCGACCGCCGCTCCGCGGCTTCCTCATCCCCGAAGCCCCTGCCGTCACGGATGAAGGCAAGGGGTAGCCCCGACGGCCGCCCGTGGCCAACTGCTGGCCGTGGGCGGGCCACTGGGTGCTCTGCCACCCACCCTCGGAGGGAATCCAATGGCTCTGTTAGCCCCCCAGTTCGCCTGGTTGGAAATCACCGGATTCTGCAACCTGTCCTGCCGCCAACCGGTTCTCGGTGGGCTCACCCGGTGCTGCCGCCTGGGCGGGACGGCACGAACGGGCAGCACGGTGCGGACCCGTTCGCTCCCGGTCCGGCGGCGGCCCATGCGGCGAGCAGCTGCTCGTATTCGGCCTGCTCGTCCGGCCACAGAGGCCGGCCCAGACGTGCGGCCATGAATGCGCGTATGCGCTCGTTGGCCTCGGCGGTGGCGTCAGGGACGCATGTGGTCGCCATGGCGCGGATGGTACGGCCGGCCACTGGCAAGCGCACACGGATTGCCCGCCCTTAGGCTGTTCGCATGATCCGGGGCGTCACCGGCCGGGTGCGGCAGGTCAGTTGCGCGCGCCGGCGATCAGCGTGCGGAACCAGCCGAGTGTGGCGTCGAGCGTCGCATCCAGCGGCGTCGGACGGAGGCCGAAGGACCGCTCGAACGCCGAGGAGTCCACGATCTGCGGCTCGGTGTGCTGGTAGAACATCTCCGCGTACTCGTCCATGAAGGTCGCGTCGAACGGCCCGAAGGGACGGGGTTCGGGGAGCACCACCCGCCGCAGCGGGCCGCCCACCCGCTCCTGGATCATCGAGTGGATCTCGCGGGTGGTACGGGCGGGCGCGGTGGGCAGATGCCACACCCGGCCGTCGCCTTCCGGGTCTTCGCCGAGGGCGGCCAGTCCCTTCGCCACGTCCTGGATGGCCGTGTAGCTGTGCGGGAGGTCGATGTCGCCCAGCGCCAGGACCTCGCCGCCGGTCAGTGCGGGCGGGAACACCGCGCCGCCGAGCGTCGAGTTGAGCACGCCGGGACCGACGAAGTCGGCCGACCGGCCGAGGACGACACGGGCCCGCCCCGCACGGTGAGCGGCGAGATATGCCTCGTCCAGCTGCGCCCGCATCACTCCCTTACGGCTCGTCGCCCGCCAGGGGGTGTCCTCCGTCATCACCTCACCGTGCGTCGGGCCGTACGGATACAGCGTGTCCAGGACGACCAGCCGTGCCCCGGTGGCCTCGACGGCCTTCAGCAGCGCCTGCTGGACCCGGGGCATGACCTCGGTCTGCTGGTGATAGGCGACGTTCACGCAGTGGTACACGACATCGGCGCCCTCGACGGCGGCCAGCGCCCCGTCGTGCGTGCTCACATCGGCGGCACGGCGCTGCACGCCGTCGGGGGCGCCGTCCGGCGTCGAGCGGCTCACCAGTCGTACGGCCTTGCCCTGGCGGGCGAGCTCGGCGGCGAGTGTGGTGCCGGCCGGGCCGGCACCCAGAACGGCGTGGAGACGGCGTGCTGCAACAGACATGGCGATTCCTTCTCTCCGGGATGGCGGGTGGAGCGGATCAGTCGTGGGCGAGAGCGGTGGAGCGGAACTTCGCCCCGCTTCACTTCCTCACTTCTGTTAGAGACCATAACTCTTGCGATCCCCCATCGCAACTGAAGTGATGGTTACGATGAGCGAGGACCGCTCACACATGCCGTCCGCTGCCCCGCAACGCAGGAGGAGACCATGGCCGCCGAGGTACGAAGCCCCCGGGCGCGCTACCGCGAGCAGAACCGTGCGGAAATCAAGGCGGCCGCGCTTCAGCAGCTCGCCGAGGGCGGCGTCCAGGCCGTCGCGCTCA
>NZ_JBEZIX010000112.1:0-5467 GCF_040651315.1 Streptomyces sp. NPDC048506 | reverse complement strand
AACCCGCGACGACATCCACGAAGCGTTCCTCAAACTCGCCTGCTCACTCATCTGCTGGCGACGCTTGCAAGTCACATTGCGTTAGGAGCTCTAAGGCGATCAGTCGGCCCTGGCACCACGAGACGGCCAAGAAGGTCCGCGACTGGGGGACGGTAACGGCGAACTTCACCGGCACGGCCAGCGCCCGCCGCTGGACCTCACTCGACGATGGTGCCGGTGCGAAGTGGCGTACGACGACCACCGCCTCCACCTTTGACACGGTTGCCGGCCGCGTCACCGAGGTCAGCGACCGCGGCGACGATGCCACTACGGACGACGACCGGTGCACCCGCACCACCTATGCCACCAACACCGACAAGAACATCCTCAACCTGCCCGCGCGCGTCGAGACCGTCGCCACCGAGTGCGGCAGCAGCCCGGACCGGTCCAAGGACGTCATCTCCGACGTCCGCACCGCCTACGACTCGACCGGTTACGGCACCGCGCCCGCCAAGGGCGACGCCACCGCCGTGGCCAAGCTGAAGAAACACGACGGCACCACGGCCACCTACCTGGAGTCCGGCACCACCTACGACAGCTACGGACGCCCGCTGAAGGTCACCGATCTGACAGCGAATGTCACCGTCATCGGCGACAGCGCACCCACCCGCACCGCTCGCAGCGACGGCCGCACCACCGCCACGGTCTACACGCCTGCCACCGGATTCCCCACCAAGACCGTCGTCACCACACCACCCGCCGACGCCAAGGACAGCACCACTGCCCAGACCGACACGACCGAGTTCGACCCCCTGCGCGGCCAGCGCGTCGCCACCGTCGACACCAACGGCAAGCGCACCACGCTGAAGTACGACGCTCTGGGCCGCTCGGTGAAGGTGTGGCTGCCCGACCGCGGCTCCGTGCCCACCTACCAGTTCGCCTACTTGGTCGAGGAAGGCCAGCCGGCTGCCGTCGCCACATACACCCTCAACCCCAGCGCTCAGTCGCAGACGGTCTCCTACACCCTGTACGACGGCTACTTGCGTGCTCGCCAGACCCAGGTGCCCGGTCCGGACGGCGGGCGGCTGATCAGCGACACGTTCTATGACGAACGCGGCTTGGTGGCGAAGACCTTCGCCCCGTACTACGCGCTGAAGAAGCCGGAACGGGAGTTGTTCAAGCCCGCCGATGCACTGAGCGTCGAATCCCAGACCTGGAAGACGTACGACGGCCTGGGCCGCGAAAGCGAGAGCCGGGACGTCGCCGGCAACGGCGAGGGAGGCAAGGTCCTCGCCACCACCACGACCCTCCATGGCGGCGACCGCACCACCGTCATCCCGCCCCAGGGTGGCACGGCCACCACTACGGTGACCGACGCACGCGGTCAGACCACCCGGCTCCTTCAGCACCGCACCCGCGCGGCCGACGCACCCGCCGAGACCACCCGCTACGCCTACACCCCGGCGGGTCTGCTGTCCGCAGTCACCGACCCGGCAGGGAACTCCTGGTCGTACAGCTACGACCAGCTCGGCAACCAGATCCAGTCCAAGGACCCCGACAAGGGCACGACGACGTCCACGTTCGACGACCGTGGCCAGCAGGTCAGCACCACCGATGCCCGTGACGTCACCGTCGCCACCGTCTACGACGGCCTCGGCCGCAAAACGGAACTGCACGACAAGGACAGGGACGGCCCCCTGCGCGCCACGTGGGTCTACGACACCGTGGCCGGAGCGAAGGGGCAACTCGCCGAATCCACCCGCTACCTCGACGGCAAGCCGTACACCAACAAGATCACCCAGTACGACACGCTCTACCGGCCGCAGCGCACCGCCACCGTCATCCCGGACTCCGAGGGCAAACTGGCCGGCACCTATCAAGCCAGCACGTCGTACTACGGCAACGGCCTGCCGAAGGCCCGCGGCTTCTCTGCCATGGGGAACATCGTCGGCAAGGGGTGGAACTACAGCTACACCGACGACACCATGCGGCTGACCACCGTCTACGGCACGGACATCCGCTCCGATGCCACCTACACGCTCACCGGCCAGCCCCTCAGGTACAAGATCGTCGGCAGCGGCGGCAAGTTCACCCAGGTCACCAACTCCTACGAGTTCGGCACCCAGCGCCTGTCGAATTCCCGCGTCGACCGCCAGGACATCGCCGGCGTGGACCAGTCCGCCACCTACGGCTACGACCCGGCCGGCAACGTGACGTCCCTCTCCGACGTCTCCCGCATCGGCACCGACACCCAGTGCTTCACCTACGACCACCTGCGTCGGCTCACCGAAGCGTGGACCCAGGCCGAGAAGACCTGCGCGCCGGCTCCGGCAGGGAACATGATCGCGGGCCCGGCGCCCTACTGGCACTCCTACGCCTACGACGCTGCGGGCAACCGTACCAAGCTCGCCCAGCACGACCCGGGCGGTGACGCCGCCAAGGACACCAAGAGCTCCTACTCCTATCCCAAGCCCGGCACACCCCAGCCGCACGCCCTCATCTCCGTCGACACCACCGAGCCGACCGGAACGAGCAAGAACACCTACGGCTACGACAACACCGGCAACACCACCAGCCGTCTCCTGCACGGTGATGAACAGACCCTGCACTGGGACGCCGAGGGACACCTCTCCAACGTCACCGAACCGGCCGGTGACAACGGCACCAAGACGACCTCATACGCATACGACGCCGACGGCAACCGCCTGATCACCCGCGCCACCGACCGGACCATCCTCCACCTCGGCGACCACACCGAACTCACCCTCGACAAGGGCGCCGACAAGCCCAAGGCCACCCGCTATATCCCCCTCGGCAGCGGCAACCAGGCCGTCCTCACCGACGACGGTACCTATACCGTCACCCTCGCCGACCGCCTCGGCACCGGCCAACTCGCCATCAAGACGACCGACCTCTCCCTCACACAACGCCGCAGCCTGCCCTTCGGCGGCCCCCGCGGCACCCAGCCGGCCAACTGGCCCGGGACCAAGGGCTACGTCGGCGGCACAGACGACACCACCGACACCGGCCTGACCCACCTCGGCGCCCGCGAATACGACCCGGCCACCGGCCGCTTCCTCTCCGTCGATCCCCTGATGAACCTGGCCGACGCGGAGAGCTTCAACGGATACACCTACGCCGGCAGCAATCCCGTTACCGACTCCGACCCCTCCGGGCTGTGCCGCCGCGACATCTGCGGCGACGGCTACCCCGTAGCAGGTGACCCGGAGCGCGCCGGCTACACCGGCCAACGCAAGGGCGAGCACCCCTTCGGCGGGTCCAGCGGCCTGGGTGCCGCAGGCGCCCATTACACCTCGTCGGTTCATATCAGCGCCGGGCGGCAGGCAGCTGCCCAGTATCAGTGCGGATGTGAGCGCCCCGAGAGACTGGTTTTCCAGGAAGCTCCACAAATCCCATACTTCTTCCCTGCCGATGGCGCCTTCGGGAAGTTCGAACGCGGGAATTTGCGCGAGGCAATCCATGACCTCTGGAACGGGCCTACCTGCCACCCTGGCGACCTCTGCGAAAACATGCTGTACGGCGTCATGCCAATTGTTCCGGGAGAACCAGGTGGCGCACCGAAACCGGCCCCGCCACGTATTCCGGTGGCTGGATTTTCGAGTGCCGAAGCGTTCGCAGAGTTCGGAGCCAACCTCAGGTCGGGACTCAAGGATCTGGGCCATGGCGACGTGACTCCCGTGATGCAAGGAAGCGCTGTAACCGGAAAGAGTTACAAGACGGGTAAGGCTTTTGGCCCGCACAGCGATTTCGACGTGGCACTCGTAAGTTCTGAACTGTTGAGCCGAGCCAAGGCCGCTGGCGTCGCACTGCGCTCCCGCGGGACTAGGACAGGGCCACTCAGGACTGACGACCTCCGCAAACTCCGCCTTGGAGGCTTCAGTAGGGAGCTTTCCGAATCCGTAGGGGGGCGAGACGTAAACTTCATGATCTACGATTCCTTGGAGGGCGCAACCAGTCGTGCTCCGAGTATCGTCATTCGCTGAACAGACAAGGGTGCAGAATGCCTGATCGTTTCAACCTGTATGGCTTTCGCGGGGGAGATCTCGATGAAGCCGAAAGGCTCATCTCCGGCGCCTTGGGAGTGAAATTCACATCACGGGAAAGCTCCTTCAAAGGAGGGGAGTATTTCTCACATCGAGGCTCGGACCTATTTGAGATCACGATTGAGTCGAACTTCACGGATGACGAAGGCATCCTCTCTGTCCCAGAATTCCCCCTGTATCCGACACTCATCTTCGTCAGCTACGTCACCTCGGACGTAGAGCGTCGACTGGACTCACAGGGCGAGATCGACCTGCTGCGCACCGAGACAGTTGAGTAGCCATCGACGACTCTTCATAGCCAGGTAGGCGGGGCGGGTTTCTGCGTCATCGATGGGGGCAAGAATGGGGCGTCCGGAGTCGTCCTGCTGGTTGCTGCCTCGGGGTGGTAGGAGGTCGCCTGCGATCCTCACACTGGGCCATTCACGCCCCTTGGCCTTGTGTGCGGTCGATACGGTGACCTGGGCGTGCTCTTCGTCAGTGAGTTGACGGGTCGTGGTGTCAATGCTGGCCCGCCCGAGCGCCCCGGGCGTGCAGACCTTCCAGTTGCGGTCAAAGGACGGGGTGCGGCCACGGTCTTGCATGTTATAGGCACGGATCGGCTGAAAGCCGGCGGCCCGAGCTTCGTCTCGGGCGGCCCGCAGTCCCTGGCCCGCAAGGTTCGGAACGGGTGCGTTCGCATGGCCGTTGCCCCTGCCAAGGGGGGAGGTCGCCTCAGGGCCGAGGGGTGATGCCGTGTCAGGCGTCGAGGAGACGGGCGGTGGAGAGGAAGGGTGCAAGCCCCGAGCGGATGGCGCAGGTCTCCATGATCGGCATGTGATGGGTGTAGAGCGGATGGACAAACAGCGGGTCAGGCAGGGTCGTCCGGCCGGCATCGGTTCCGGGCGGTTGATCCGGAGCGCTCGTGAGCTGCGAGGATATCCAAGTGAGCTACCCCGCGACAGACGAGCTGTCCTCCGCAGAACGCGCATTCATGATCAGTGCCAGCGAAATCGACATCCTCCCCGGCGTCCGCGGTGACCTGGACGAGCCCCTCGCCTCCGGGCCTGCCTCGGACCTGGCGACGATCCTGCTCACGCTCGTCGACCGAGGATGGATCGAGGTCTGCCGGGTCATCCCCTGGACAGCTCCGGACGGCACGGCCGGCTACCAGCCGGGACCTCCACTCCCCCACCATGACCTCCCCACTGTGCTCGCAGCACCCGAAGAGTGGGACTACCCGGGGGACTTCGAGTGGCTGGGCTCCCTGACGCTGACTCTGACCGAGACGGGACAATCAATCCCCCGGTGATACGCGGGGACTGACCGCCCGGCACCCCACTCGGCAGGTTGGGGTCACGTCCGCTGGAGTGGTGTATCGACGGCCACTCGGTGATCTCGTTTTGAGGCTATGCGGTGAGTTCGGTGGGCAGGGTGGTCTCGTCGGT
>NZ_JBEZIX010000111.1:0-6379 GCF_040651315.1 Streptomyces sp. NPDC048506 | reverse complement strand
CTGACACGTTGAACACCGGCTCGGGGCGGGGGGGGGCGCCCGGCCGCCCCGGCGCGGGGGGCGCGGGGGCGCTCCGGCCGGCCGGGGCCGACGGGGCGGTCAGCGGAACCGGTTGATCGCGTCGATGTGCCGGGCGCGCATCTCCTCGTCGCGCACGCCCAGCCCCTCGGTCGGGGCCAGGCAGAGCACGCCGACCTTGCCCTGGTGGACGTTGCCGTGCACGTCGTGGACGGCGAGCGCGGTGTCGGCCAGCGGGTAGGTGCAGGAGAGGGTGGGGTGGATCTTCCCCTTGGCGACGAGGCGGTTCGCCTCCCAGGCCTCGCGGTAGTTGGCGAAGTGGGTGCCGACGATCCGCTTGAGGTGCATCCACAGATAGCGGTTGTCGAACTCGTGGCGGTAGCCGGAGGTGGAGGCGCAGGTAACGATGGTGCCGCCCCTGCGGGTGACGTAGACGGACGCCCCGAAGGTCTCCCGGCCGGGGTGTTCGAAGACGATGTCCACGTCCTCTCCGCCGGTCAACTCCCTGATGCGGGCGCCGAACCGCTTCCACTCCCGCGGGTTCTGGGTGTGCTCGTCGGTCCAGAAGCGGTAGTCCTCGGCGGAGCGGTCGATGATCGCCTCCGCGCCCATGGCCCGGCACACCCCGGCCTTGCGCTCGCTGGAGACCACACAGATCGGGTTGGCCCCGCCGGCGAGTGCGAGCTGGGTGGCGTACGAGCCCAGGCCGCCGCTGGCGCCCCAGACCAGCACGTTGTCGCCCTGCTTCATGCCGGCGCCGTTGCGGGACACCAACTGGCGGTAGGCGGTGGAGTTGACCAGGCCCGGCGCGGCGGCCTCCTCCCAGGTGAGGTGGGCGGCCTTGGGCATCAGCTGGTTGGACTTGACCAGGGCTATCTCGGCCAGGCCGCCGAAGTTGGTCTCGAAGCCCCAGATCCGCTGGGCCGGGTCGAGCATGGTGTCGTCGTGTCCGTCGGCGCTCTCCAACTCCACCGACAGACAGTGCGCCACGACCTCGTCGCCGGGCTTCCAGACGTTCACCCCGGGGCCGGTGCGCAGCACCACGCCGGCCAGGTCGGAGCCGAGGATGTGGTACGGCAGGTCGTGACGGGCGGCCAGCGGCGAGGTGCGGCCGTAGCGCTCCAGGAAGTCGAAGGTCGGCAGCGGCTCGAAGATGGACGACCACACCGTGTTGTAGTTGACCGAGCTCGCCATCACCGCGACCAGCGCCTCACCGGGCCCCAGTTCGGGCAGCGGCACCTCGTCGACGTGCAGCGACTTGCGGGGGTCCTTGTCCGCGCTGTGCATGCCGCGGAACATCTCGGTGTCCTCTTTGCGGACGGTCACGGCCCGGAAGGACTCGGGCAGGCGCAGCCCGGCGATGTCCTCGGGCGTGCGGTCGGGCGCGGTGATCGCGGCGAGCAACTCGCTCAGGGCGTGGCTCTCGGGCATGGTGGATCGGCTCCGTTCGATCGTGTCATCGGGTCGCCCGGTGCAGGGCGGTGAGGCGCTCCAGCGTGGGGACGACGGCGGCGGGTGTGGGGTCGGCGAGCATCTCCTCGCGCAGCCGCCGCGCGCCCGCCCGGATCGCGGGGTCGTGTACGGCCGCCTGCACCGCGTCGGCCAGGCCGCGCGCCGTGAGGGTCGCGGCGGGCAGGTCGAACCCCGCGGAGAGGCGCTGGAGTTGCTGGGCCTTGAGCGGCGCGTCCCACAGCGCGGGCAGCAGGATCTGCGGCACGCCGTGGAGCAGGGCGGTGGACCAGGTGCCCGCGCCGCCGTGGTGGATGATCGCCGCGCAGCTGGGCAGCAGCGCGTCGAGCGGCACGAAGTCCACCGGCACGACGTTGTCGGGAAGGTCGCCGAGGCGTTTCTGCTGGGATGCGTCGAGGGTGGCCACCACCTCGATCTCCAGCCGGCCCAGCGCCTCCAGCAGCTCGGAGTAGGAGACCGCGTCGCGGCCGTAGGTCTCGCGGGCGGAGATGCCGAGGGTGAGGCAGACGCGGGGGCGATCGGGCTTCCTGGCGAGCCAGGGTTCGATCACGGCGCGCCCGTTGTAGGGCACGTAGCACATGGGGACCGTGGTCTGTCCCAGGTCCAGCCGGGTGCTGCGGGGCCCCGGGTCGATCACCCAGTGGCCGAGCACGTCGCGTTCGTCGAAGGCGCAGCCGTAGCGGTCGAGCGTCCAGCCGAGCCATTCGGCGATGGGGTCCTCGCGCAGTTCCTCCGGCACGCACTCCAGCGCTTCGAGGAAGCGCCGTCGGGACCGTCCGATGGCGTCGGGGCCCCAGAGGATGCGGGCGTGGGCGGCACCGCAGGCGCGGGCCGCCACCGGCCCGGCGTAGGTCCACGGCTCCCACACGACCAGGTCGGGGCGCCAGTCACGGGCGAAGGCGACGATGTCGTCCATCGTGGCGGCGCCGTTGAACGGGGCGAAGCACAGGGCGGCCATCATGCTCTGCTGGCCGAGCAGATGCTCCCAGGTGGTCTCGGCCGCGGTCTCCACCTCGGAGAACTCGAAGCCCCGCTGATAGGGGACGAGGTCACCGCCCATCTCGGCGAGCAGCTCGGCGGCGGGCCGGTCGTCGCCGACGGGGACGGCGGTCAGCCCGGTGGAGGTGATGACGTCGGTGAGCGAGGGCGGGCTCGCCACCCGCACCTCGTGCCCGGCCGCGCGCAGCGCCCAGGCCAGCGGCACCAGGCTGTAGAAGTGGGTGTTGTGGGCGAGGGAGGTCAGCAGGACGCGCACGGTGACTCCGGTCTGGGGCGGGGGCGTACGGCGGGCGGCGGGGTCATCCCGGGTGGACCCGGAAGCGGGCGCAGGCGCGGACGACCGGGGAGCGCGGCCGGGTCAACGGCGGTTCCTCGGCCCGCAGTTCGGGCAGGCTGCCGGGCATGGCCTGGACCGCGGTGGTGGCGGCCAGGCGGATGAGCGGGAGGGCGAGGGCCAGGTGCGGCCCGTCCGGGCCGCCGAGCGGCTCCGGCCCCGGAAGGTCCCGCCCGGCGGCGGCCAGCACCACGACGTGGTCGTCGGCGGCGATCCGTTGGCCGCCGATCCGGAGTTCGGTGTGCGCGACCCGGCTCTCCAGCCGGGCCGGGGGCCGGTCGCGCAGCGTCCGGTCGACGGCCCGCGCGGCGGCCGGGGTGCGGCCGGCCCGTGCCCACTCCCCCGGTCGGTCCAGCAGCCGGTGCACCGTGTTCGCGACGGCGGTGGCGGCGGGCTCGGGGGTGCCGATGGCAAGGAGCAGCGCGATGCGCTCCACGTCGCGGGGCGTGACGCCGTCGCGCAGGAGCAGGGCGAGCACGTCGTCGGGCCGGGGCTCGGCGCTCTCGACGGCCCGCTTCTTGTCGGCGACGAGTTCCGGGACGAGGTCGGCCAGGGTCCGGACGGCGTCGGCGGACTCCCGGGCGACGGCCAGGGTCTGCGGGGCGAATCGGGCGTCGAGCTGGGGAGCGCAGGCGGCGAGTGCCCGCGCGGCGGTGTCGCGGTCGCGGTCCGGCACGCCGAGGAGGCCGAGCACCAGCTCGACGGCGTACGGCCGGGCGACCTCGGTGACGAGGTCGAACGCGGCGCCGTCGGAGGGCAGCAGGCGGCGGAGCAGTCGGCGGGCGGCGGTGCGCGCCGCGCAGGGCGCCTCGGCCGGGGCGCAGCGGCTCAAGCCCGGCTCGGCCAGCTTGCGCAGCCGGGCGAGCTCGGCGTGCTCGTGGCGGGGGAACGCCTCGGCCAGCGGCAGCAGTTCCTCGTCCGGGCGGCGGCCGGCGCGGTCCAGCGTGCCGAGCCGCGGGTCGGCCAGGACGGCCGCCGCCACCTCGGGGTCCGCGGTCACCCAGGCAGCTGACAGCTCGCTGCGGAACCACGGTCCGCCGGCGCGGATCTCCCGTTCGAGCGGGGCGGGGTCGGCGAGGGCGCGCAGGATCAGCGCGTACGGGTCGCCCTGATTGCCTGCGCACCACTGCGCGGCACGGGTCAGCTGAAGCCGGCGGCCGAGCTCCCGGATGCCGGCGTTCGCGGGAGCCGGCGCCATGGCAGGGGTGGGCATGGCTTCCATACCTTTCTTCTTGGGTTGATCCGGGTCATTCGTAAGATCGGGACACCCAGGGATTCCTCTCGTCGTCTCGGGGGCGGAGTCCGCCTCAGCGGCGGGTACCGATGAACAGTCCGCGGCCGGAGGAGCCGCCCTCCTGGTAGCGCACGTCGCAGCCGGCGCGCTCGAAGGCGCGCTCGTAGTCGGCGCGCGGGAACAGGGTGATGGTGTGGTCCTCGGTGAGGTGGCGGATGCCACCGGCGGGTTCGGCCACGAGGTAGTGCACCTCGATGCGGGTGGCGTCGCCCTCCCGCACGGAGTGCGAGACCCGGCAGATGGTGCGCTCGCCCGCCTCGGTGACGCTGGCGCCGACGTAGCCGGAGGTGAAGGAGTCGGGGAACCACCAGGGTTCGATGAGGATGACGCCGCCCGGTTCGAGGTGGTCGGCGAAGCACCGCAGGGTGCGGTCGAGTTCGTCGGTGCTGCTCAGATGGCCGATGGAGCTGAACATGCAGATCACCGCGTCGAACCGGCGGCCCAGGGCGAAGGAGCGCATATCGCCCTCGTGCAAGGGGACGTCCGGGTTCCGGCGGGTGGCGATGGTCAGCATGTCGCGGGAGAGCTCCAGGCCCTCGACGCGGTCGAAGAGGCCGTCGAGGTGGCGCAGGTGCTGACCGGTTCCGCAGGCGACGTCGAGCAGCGACCGGGTGGCCGGGCGGTGGGCGCGCACCAGTGCGGCGATGTCCTCGGCCTCCTGCCGGTAGTCCTTGCCCTTCCCCTCGTGGACCAGGTCGTAGACGGCCGCGATGTCGTTGGCGTACATCAGTGTTCTCCTCCGGTGCGCAGGGTGGGCTCGGTCGGGTGCGGGGCGGCGCCCAGCCAGTCGTGCACGACGGACGCGGTGTGCCGCGCGTGTGCGGTGAGCATGGTGAAGTGGTTGCCGGGCACATCGGCGACGGTCCGGGCGAACGGGACCTCGGAGCGCCAGTCGCCCCGGCCGCCGTCGGCGGGCCACTCGCGCAGCGGCTCCGACGCCCGGACGAGCAGGACGGGGGCGCGCAGTGCGGTGAGCCGGGTGGTGAGCAGCAGCCGGTGGTAGCCGGCCATGGCGGTGAGCCGGTGGTCCTCCAGGGGGACGGTGCTGCGGTCGAGCGCCCAGCGCAGCAGGTCGTCGCGCCAGACACCCATCGCGCCGGGGTCCTGTGGACGGTAGACGTCCATCAGCACGACGGCCGTGGGGCCGGCCCCGCGCTCCTCCAGCCGGGCGGCCAGGGCGTGCGCGATGTTCGCCCCGGCGGAGTGGCCGGCGAGCGCGAACGGCTTGCCCGCGGCGTGTTCCAGCAGGGCGTCGGCCTGGACGTCGAGGAGGGCGTCGAGGGAGGCGGGCAGCGGTTCCGCGGGGCCGCCGAACCCGGGCAGCGGGAGGACGACGGTCTCGCGGCGCTCGCGCAGCCCGTCGGCGAAGGGGGCGTACTCCCCGGGGCCGGAGGTGGCCGCGGTGCCGGCGCAGCAGTACAGCGTGGGGTGCGTCGCCGGTCCGGTCGCCAGGAGCACCGGCGCCGGGCGCGCGCTGCCGGGGTGCTCACGGGTGAAGGCGGGGCGGAAGGTGGCCAGGGACGCCATCAACTCCACGGCCTCGGCGGATCGGCCCTGTTCGACGGCGGCGCGGAATCCGGCGAACAGCCCGCTCTCGGCCGGTGCGGCGCCCTCGTCACGGCCGGTGGCCCCGGCGTCGACGAGGGCGGCGAGGTGGTCCGCCAGCGCGGTCGGGTCCTCGTGGTCGAAGACGAGGGTGCTGGGCAGGTCGAGGCCGGTGTCCTCGGCCAGTTGGCGGCGCAGCCGCACCGCGGCCAGCGAGTCGAAGCCGAGGTCCCGGAAGGGGGTCCGCCGGTCGACCCGGCCGTCCTCGGTGTGGCCGAGGAATGCGGCGATGTGGCGCAGGACGAGTTCCAGGGCGAGCCGCGGCCGGTCCGCGGGCCGGGCCCGTACGAGGTCGGGTGCGGTGGCGGTGTCGCCGGCGGGCCGGGGGGCGGCGAGCGCGGTACGGGCGGCGGGGATGTCGGAGATCAGGGGGCTGGGGCGGAAGGCGGTGAAGCCGGTGACGAACTGCTCCCAGTCGATGTCGGCCACGGTCACCGTGGCGTCGCCGCTGTCGATGGCCTGGCGCAGGGCGACGAGGGCGGTCTCCGGGCGGAGGGGGGTGAGGCCGTGGCGGGCGAGGTACCCCTCGGGGGCGATCTCGACCATGCCGGTGCCGCCCCAGACGCCCCAGGCGACGGAGGTGGCGGGACGGCCCTGGGCCCGGCGCCGCTCGGCCAACGCATCCAGATGCGCATTGGCCGCCGCATACACCGACTGCC
>NZ_JBEZIX010000110.1:0-8239 GCF_040651315.1 Streptomyces sp. NPDC048506 | reverse complement strand
TCGACCAGGATCGCCTGGACCGGGCAGGCCGCCGCGGCGCGCAGCACCTGGTCGCGCTGGGCGTCGTCGGGGTTCGGGTCGTACATCAGCGCTTCTTCGCCGTGCATCCGGAACGCGTCCGGAGCCAGGAACGCGCACTGGGCGTACCCTTCGCACCGGGAAAGATCAACGACAACTCTCATCCCGACCTCCGCAGGGACTGCAAGCTGCGGACCCTGAGGCCGGTGCCACTCCGGCACGCAATGTGCGCGACAGGCCTGGAGAGAAGGTATTCGACCGTTGTCCACCCCTGCGAAGTGCGAGGGGGGTGCACCGTGCCCGTCGGGTCTCCACAGTAAGAATTGATCATCGCGAGTAGAGCGACCGCTGTCTGCAAGACCGCCTGGAGAACCTGACCTTGTTCTCAAAAGCGTAGCTCGCGCGTACATCACCTGCACACCAGGGAACAAGTAACCCGTCAGTAGGTTCCAGGGTCGCTTGCCTGTCGTTTCTCAGTGCCAAGCCGCCTCGTTGGGCTTTCCGGGTGAATTTCCGGAGGCGACACCGCCGAGGACGTACGGATCGCGCTGCTCGCGGCGCAGTGCTCCTCCCGGCGGGCGGAGATCAGCGACGCCGTGGGGGACCTGCTGATCGCCCTGGTGCAGAAGATCAACGCTCACGCCGAGCGGTGGGTCGAGAGGCAGCTCACGGCCGAGTTGAAGAACTCGGCCGCGCGGTCCGCACGATCTTCCCCTACGACTACCTCGCCAGCCCTGACCTTCGCCGCGAGATCCACGGTGGCCTCCAGGTCGTGGAGAACTGGAACAGCGCGAACTCGTCCTGCACTACGGCAGGGACGGCGCTCTCACCAGCCCGGACAAGGAGCACGCAGAGATCGCGATGCTCGCCCTGCACCTGCTTCACTCCGCGCTCATGCTCAATCAACACCCTGCTGCTTCGGCTGGTCCTCGCCGAACAGGCCTGGGCGAACAAGCTGGTTGATGAGGACCGGCCCGGCCTGACCGCCTTGTTCTGGTCGAACATCAACCCGTACGGCACGTTCCGCCTCACGCCCAACTACGCGTGGGCCTTTCAGCGAGTCGGGCACGTGGCTCTTGGCCACCTTGTACAGCTCGACGAGCGCCTCTTCCCTGGACTTGTTTCCGTTCACGGGCCGAACGACCTTTATCTGCCGATGCGTTGCTGCGCCATCGGCCGTAACCGTCTCGTCTGCGATGATCAACCACGCAGGCATTGATCCCTCTCTTTGCGACTGGATGCGACGGCCCGCGTGTCGCGAGCCGGGAACCGTATCGGGTTCGGCTTGGTTCGCTGCTCAGACGGAGCGGCACGGAGACTCCGCGCGCTCCTGCATGCCTGGAGTTCCGCATGGGGGGAGGGCAGGGACCTGGGCCCCTGCCCTCTGGTTCGTGTGCTCAGCCTCGGCCGTCACACGCCTTGCAGTCGCCGCTTCCCTTGCAGCTGCTGCACTTGGCTCCGCTCCAGCCTCGGAATCCGGAGCCGTCGCAGGTGGTGCACTTGCCGTTGCCCTTGCATCGCTGGCACATGTTGACTGCTCCCTACTTGTGGCGGATCGGGGTGTAGGTGTGGGGCGTCTCCCAGCCTCGGGCGTGCTTGGTCAGGATCGGCCCGAAGTAGGAGTTGGGCCGGGTGCCGCCACCATTGGGCAGGTGGGCGCTGCCCAAGGCCGGGCTGTACTTGCGGAAGATCGCGATGGCCTTGGTGAGGCAGTTGTTGTACGCGATCTGGTAGCCGTTGTCCCTCATGGCCCTGAACGTGCGCTGCGCGGCGGCGACGTCGCCGCTGGCGGTGTCGATGCACCGGTAGGCGTCGTAGCGGTTCTTGTGGTGGCCGGGGTCCGGCCCGAGGCTCGCCCGGATGTCGTTCCAGCTGCCGCTCGTCATCCAGCTGCCGTTGTTCTCACCTGCCGGGGTGTAGCTGTCTCCCTGGGCGTTGTCGGTCGAGCCCCAGATCCAGCGCTTGCTGTTCCCGGGGTCCCGCAGCGCCCAGGCGACGTGCCCGGCGCCACCGGCGCCCTCGGCGTCCCGGAAGAAGCAGACTCGCCCGCCGGCTGCGGCGTCCGCCTGTGCGGCGGGCAGGAGAGCGGGCGTCATCGCGCCCAGCAGTGCCGCAGCCAGGAGGGTCGACCTGGCGCGACCCTTGCGAACCTTCGTTCGAATCATGGTTTGTTCCTCTCGTGTCTCGGAGACTTTCGGGATACGTCGGCGAGGTGGATGCGCCGTCAGAATCGAGGGTGCCCAGGGGAATCGAGCGAGACCACAGGCGTCGGGGAGGTGCATGTTGCAGTGCAACTTTCACCGCCGCGACCTGCGGAATCTGGTGTCGACGTGCAAGAGGGAAGGGTCTACCGGGTTGGGAAGCACGAACGAAGAACTGATCGACGAGTTCGGCGATGCGCTGGATGAGTGGGCCAAGGAGGTCAGGCACGTCTGCCGCGCGTCGGGTGGCCCGCCGGATCGCCATGAACCACGGATGCACCAACTGAGTTATGCCGCTGGTCAGACGTCGCAGCCGGGCCGCACCAGAGCACGGTGTCGCCCTACAGTCATGATCGCCCGGACAGAACCTAAGACGCCTGAGGTCTTTCCGTCAGGGGTTCTTGAGCTCCAAACACCACGCGATCCGCGACGCCATCGGCATCCCTCTGGCCGTGACACTGACCGGCGGCAATCGCAGCGACGTCATACAGCTCACGCCTCTGCCGGCCGCGATACCGCCCATTCGCGGCAAACGCGGCCGGCCACGGCAGCGCCCCAAGAAGATCTACGCCGATGGTGGCTACGACCGTGACTGCTGCCGCCGCCAAACCTGAGCGAGGGGCATCAATCCGGTCATCGCCCGCCACGGCACCGAACGCGGCTCCGGCCTGGGCACCAAACCATGGGCAGTGGTACGGACCATCGCCCTCCTGTACGGCTTCCGACGCCTGTGTACCCGCTGGGAGACCCGCCACGACATCCACGAAGCCTTCCCAGGCCTCAGATGCTCACTCATCTGCCGGCGCCGACGGGAACCAACATTGCGTCAGGGGCTCTTGGCTCATCAGAAGCTGAAGCTCATCAGCGCCGGCGACTCCAAGCGGGCCGTGGCGTCGAAGAAGGCCACCAGCTCGTCGTAGGCCCACTTCAGGTACTCGAGTTCGAATTCGTTCTCGGGGTCCCAGATGTTGGGGTACACCTTTTCCTTGGCCATCTGAACCGGGTCGTAATGGGTGGCCAACCGCTCCCACGGCAGCGCGCGCAGCCTCTTCGCCACGTCCTGGACGCTCTCGACGCTCCAGCTGAACAGCGTGCCTTCGTCGTCTATCGGGTCACCGTCCATCAGGAATTCAATGGACTCATCGGCCTCGCCAAGCAGGAACTCCAGGCCGGCCCAGGCCTTGTCGAGGTCGGCGCCGGGGTTGTCCGGCCGGAGCTCGTCGACCTCCCAGAGGAATTCTTCGGCCCACTCAGGGTCCTTCACTGCCTTGTCCAGCTCCTCTGGTGTCACGCGTGTGAACGAGATGACCATGCCCATGAAGGCAGCCCCCATCATCGAGTTGAGATCGATCCATCGATTCGACGAGCGAGTGTTCCACGTCGCACTGACAGTCCGAGCGTAGGGACGGAAGGCGGGGCGCCCGTCGAACGTGCGCTGTCGCGCGGCCAGCACTCCAGGTCGTTGAGTCGTTGGCTGCCGTGTGCCCGTCGGCTCTGGTGGGCGGACGGCGCCCGGATGGAGAGGCGAGACCCTGGAAGGAGGCGTACGGGAGGATCCCGACCCGCGGACTGCCGCGAATCGGCCACTGAGGAACACGTCGTACGGCGTGCGGCAGTTACTCATGACCTCCCGGCGGCAACTACCTCCGCATCGGGCAGCGGACAAGCCGCAAGCAGCGCCACCGGCCCGCGCCCAAGGAAACCCCCTGTGCAGTTGCTGCGCCTCCTCGCGCTGCGCGCAGATGTCGCCGGGCTCCTCGGTGAAGGAGTACCGCGAGGCGTTGTCGGCCGGATCGAGATGGGCGGCGTGCAGCACCGCGGTCCACGACGTCCGTCCATCTCCAGGAAGGCGACCAAGGAGTTGGGCCAGCCGGGGATCATCTGGTCGGCACTTCGACCTCTCCCGTAGACGTGGCAGAACAACAGGTCCGGGCTGGTAGGGGTATCGGGACGCAGTCGGTTGCTCACGTCCACCGCGCGGACGATCCGCCCATCGGTGGCGCGCGGCAACGGGGTGGAGGCAAGCAGCCCGTGCAGGCAGCGCGGGTCCAATCAGCTGTGACGGACCGCGTCGTACATCGCCCCGTGCCCGCGCCGGTGCCCGGCAGCCAACTCAGCGGCCGCTCCTTCACACTTCGTTACTCGGCACCTCGAAGAGTGGAGGACGGCCGCGTCATGTGTCCCCGGAAACTGGGGATATCAGCAGGTCGGAGCACACACGAGGTTAAACAGGAGGCTCAGAAATTGACAGGGGCGTGAAGATATGTCCCCGGCGACCTGTTAAAACCGCAGCGCACAACGTTTGTTTACGGGAACTCGGGAATTGACAGGGGCGTGAGGATATGCCCCCGGGGACTCGCTAAAACCACACCCGCACAACAGTTGTTCACGCGCACTCAGAAATTGACAGAGGAGCGACCATTGCCTACGGTCCCATCCTCAGGTTTTTACCGATCGCACCCGAGGGTATTCATGACCACGTCCCCAACGTTGCCGAAGTTCAGGCACCAGTTGATCCTTGCCGTTCTCATGTTGTGCTCGCTGCTGATCTGGCTGGACAACACCGTCCTGAGTACCACCTTGGAGACGCTTGCAGACCCGGTCCGCGGACTGGATGCCAGCCCGGCCGAGCTTCAATGGGCCACAGGCTCATACACTCTGGCCTTCGCCACCTTGATGTTCACCGCAGGCGCACTGGGTGATCGCTTCGGTCACCGAACTGTGCTCGCAACCGGATTGATGGTCTTCGCCGGGTCCTCGGTGTGGGCGGCGTACGCAAGCGACGCAGACCAACTGGTTGCCGCCCGAGCCGCGATGGGAGTGGGCAGCGCGCTGATCATGCCCGCCAACTTGGCCATCCTTATGTGGACCTTCACCGGGCCCGCGCGGGCAACCGCGATCGCCATTTCCTCGACGTCCGCCGGTGTCGGAATGGCTGTAGGCCCGGTGTTGGCAGGGTTGCTCCTCGAGCATTTCTGGTGGGGCTCGGTCTTTCTGGTCAATGTTCCCGTCGTGGCGCTGGCGTTGGCCGGGATCGCCATGTTGGTCCCGAATTTCCGCAGCCCCGTCCTGCGGCCGCTGGACCCGGCTGGGATGTCGCTGTCGATAAGCGGGCTCGCGGCGTTGGCCTACGGGCTGATCCGTGCAGGGCAGGTGGCCGCCTGGAGTCGTGCAGATGTCTGGGCGCCGATCGCCGTCGGACTGGTCCTGCTGGCCGCTTTCGTACTCGTCGAACTGCGAATCAAGGCCCCTAGCTTCGATCCCCGACTGCTCGCGCAATGCGCATTCGGTGGCGGCAACGCGGCGCTCGGATTGCTTCTCTTTGCCGTGGCCGCCGTCACCTTCTATAGCGCGTTCTATCTACAGGGCGCACGCGGCTTTTCGCCGATCGAGGCGGGCTTGGTCAGTCTTCCGACCGCACTCGGTGCGATTCTGGGGGCGCCCCTTGGCGCACGTCTGGTACGCCACTGGTCGCTACGACCTGTCACCGCACCGGCGCTCACCGTGGCGGCGCTGACCATGGGCGCGTACGGGTTCCTCGGACTGCACACCCCACTCGTCTGGATCGGGGCCCTGTCTTTGGTCCAGGGCCTCTCCATCGGCATGGTGCTCGGCCCGGTGACGGCAGCATTGATCAGCTCCCTGCCGTTGGAACGGGCCGGTGCCGGGTCGGCCGTCACCAACACCGTGCGACAGACCGGCAGCGTGATCGGGATCGCGGTTGGCGGCACGATCATGTCGATCGTGTATCGGCGCGCGATCGAACCCTCGCTGAGCGATGTACCCGGGCCGGTGCAGGACCGGGCGCGGGTCTCCGCCGAACAGGCCCGGCATGTCGCCACCGCGATCCACCGGCCCACTCTTGCGCACGCTGCCGATGATGCGTTCGTTCACGCGATGCACGTCGGCGCAGTCTGGATCATGCTCATCGCGCTCTTCGGAGCAGCTGTGCTGGTGATTGCCCTGCGTCCTGTCGGAAAGCCCACGGGGCTGGTACAGGAGCCGGACTTCGATCGAGGAGGCAGCCGCTCAGTGAATGGGGCGACCCCCCATTCTGGGGCCGATAGCCAACCCGCTTATGAGGGCAATGACGTGGGCGGCCACTGACACGATGGGAATCGCGCAAAAACTTCCTGGTGCCCTGCTTGACAGTCAAGCCACGTACTTGCCCGACCGTCATATGTTTGCCTTGTGGACCTGGTCCGGCCGCGCCGTGGGGGCTGCCCCGCCGGTCGGTGATGTCGGGACAGTTGCCTTGGTTGTTCCGACGCCGGACCATGGCGGGTTTGAGGTGGCCGACGTCGACTGCGCGCTGATCGAGCCGGACAGGCTCGCCAGCGCGCCCCTCGACTCGCCTGGTCGGTCGGTGGATGGCTGGCGGGCGCGGATTGCGGGCGGCGATTCGGCCCTGCCGATCGCAGCGCATGCCGTTCCCGATGCCACCGGTGTCGCCGTGACGTCGGCGGAGCATGCCGTGGCCGTCTTCCGGCACACCAATGCTGTTGCGACCGAACTGCGCACGGCGCTGACCGCCGAGCTGCGGCCATATCAGGTTCGCGGTGTGAGCTGGTTGCGTGAGACCGTCGACGCACACGGCGGCGCGGTGCTTGCCGACGAAATGGGGCTCGGTAAGACACTGCAGGCCATCGGCTATATCGCCGGGCGCGCCGAGGAGGGGCCACAGCTGGTGGTGTGTCCCACGTCGCTGGTCGGGAACTGGGCGCACGAAATCGCGCGGTTCGCACCTGACCTGCGAACGATAATCTGGCGTGGCGGGCCGCTGAAAGCAGTGGATAGCGGGACGGTGGTGATCACCGGCTACCCGACGCTACGCATACACGGCCCTATCATGATGGAGCATTATTGGGCCACTGCGGTTTTCGATGAGGCGCAGGTGTTGAAGAACCCCCGCACCCAGATATCGAAGGCCGCACGAACCATCGCGGCCGACGCGCGAATCGCCTTGACCGGAACGCCCGTCGAGAATCACCTCGAGGAGCTTTGGGCGCTGCTCAATCTGGTCGCACCGCAACTGTTCGGGCACAAGACGCAGTTCCGTCGTCGCTTTGCCCGGCCGATCGCGGACGGCTCCCTCGCCGCCGCTGCCCGACTGCGCGGGGCAATCGAGCCGATCGTGTTGATGCGGAAGAAGTCCCAGGTCGCGGGCTCGCTCCCACCCAAGATCCACGCCGACCTGATCTGCGACCTCACTGAGGAACAGCAGCAGTTGTACGACCAACTGCTGGAGCAGGCGATCGACGACGGCTTCGGCAGCGGCGCACAGCGCCAGACCAAGGTGTTGGCAGCCCTGACCGCGCTCAAACAGGTCTGCAATCACCCGGGCCTGATCACCGGTGACCTCGATGAGCTGTCAGGAAGGTCGGGAAAGTTCGACCTTTGCACCGACATTGTGACCAACAATCTCGAAAGTGGCTCGCCAACCCTGATTTTCACCCAGTACCGGCAGACCGGTGAGCTGCTGGTGCGACACTGCGGCGAACAGTTCGGTGTGCGCGTGCCGTTCTTCCATGGCGGCTTGAATCAGAAGCAACGGGACGACATCGTCCGCCGGTTCCAGGCCGACAACGGTCCGAAAGTGCTGGTGCTCAGCCTGAAGGCTGGGGGAACCGGGCTCACTCTCACCCGCGCAGCCGATGTCATTCACTTCGACCGATGGTGGAATCCGGCCGTGGAAGCGCAGGCCTCCGATCGAGTCCATCGGATCGGTCAGACCCGCACCGTCACCGTCACCACTCTGACCACGGGGACCACCGTCGAGGAGTGCATCGCGGCCATGCACTCGCGCAAATCCGCGCTCTCCGATATTGCCGATATGTCAGGTGTCGCCGAATTGACTCGCTTGGACGATGACCGTCTCATTGCGATCCTGCGCCGGAAGCGAGACAGCTGACCTATGCCCGACAATCCCTCGCTCCGTACCCCCCGCCACAGCGTTCGGCCATGGTCACCGAAGGGCTGAGTACAGAGACCAGGCGCCCGCCCAGCGCGGGGCCTTGCGG
>NZ_JBEZIX010000109.1:0-9950 GCF_040651315.1 Streptomyces sp. NPDC048506 | reverse complement strand
CTGATCTCCACCGGGGTGCGGGCCCGGCCGTGGTTCGTCGAGAGCGAGGCGGCCCTGGACGGCGTGTTCGTCGTACGCACGCGCGAGCACGCCGAAGGCCTACAGCGCGCGCTCGCCGCCCGGCCCTCCCGTGTACTGGTCATCGGTGCCGGATTCACCGGCTCCGAGATCGCTTCCATCTGCCGCGAGCGGGACATCCCGGTGACCGTCGCCGAACTCGCGCCGGCCCCGCTGGTCGGGGCGCTCGGCGCCATGATCGGTGAGATTGCGGCGGACATGCAGCGGGCCCACGGAGTCGACCTGCGCTGCGGTATCAAGGTCACCCGGCTGGAGGGCGACGCACAGGGACGGTTCCGCCGCGCCCACTTCGACGACGGCAGCACCATCGACGCCGACGTGGCGGTGGTGGCGCTCGGAGGCATCCGCAACACCGAGTGGCTGCGGGACTCGGGACTGGCGGCAGGTGTCTGGGGAATCGCCTGCGACACCGGCTGCCGCGCCCTCGACCTCAACGGCCTGGTCACCGACGACATCTTCGTCGCCGGGGATGTGGCACGCTGCCCGAACCCGATCTACGAGTACCGGCTCATCTCACTGGAGCACTGGGCCAACGCCGTGGAGCAGGCAGAGGTCGCGGCGCACAACATGCTCAGTAACCAGGCGGACCGCTGGCCCCACCTGTCCATCCCGGTGTTCTGGTCGATCCAGTTCGGCGTCAACATCAAGTCCGTCGGCGTGCCCACCTTCGCCGACGAGGTGGCCGTCACCCAGGGGTCGGTGTCCGACCACCGCTTCGTCGCCGCATACGGCTATCGGGGCCGGGTCACCGCGGCGGTGAGCTTCAACAACGCGAAGTGGCTGGACCACTACCGGCAGCTGATCGAGACGGCCGCGCCCTTCCCGCCGCCCTGCCCCACGCCCGACCAGCCCGCCGACATCAAGCCGATGCCCGTCGACTTCCCCGGCCCCACCCTGCTCGCCCAGGGCGCCACCGTGGTGGTCACCGGCCATGACCCAAGTGAGCGGCGAGTGACGTCCGCGTGGCAGCACCGGTAGGAGGCAGAGCGAGATGACCACGACCGACACGCTGCGCCGGATCCTCGACTATTCCTCCCGAGCCGACCCGTACCCGCTCTACGCCGAGCTGCGCGAGACGCCGGTGGCCCCACAGGAGGACGGCAGCTACGTCATCAGCACCTATCGCGAGCTCACGGACATATTGCACAACCCGCACCTGAGCTCCGACGTGCGCAATCTGTCGCACCCGACGCGCGACGCCGAGGACCGTGCCGCGCCGTCGTTCATCAACCTCGACCCGCCCGAGCACGACCGCTTGCGGCGCATGGCGATGCGCCACTTCGGCCCCCCGCACACCCCGGGCCTGGTGACCGGCCTGGAACCCGATCTGACCGCCACCGTCAGCAGCCTGATCGACGACTTCGCCGGCAAGGAACAGATCGACATCGTCGACGACTTCGCCTACCCGTTCCCCGTCACCGTGATCTGCCACCTGCTCGGCGTGCCACGCGAGGACGAACCGAGGTTCCACCTGTGGGTGAACGCCATCATCGAATCACTGGACTACGACCCCAAGACCGATCCCAAGGAGAAACTGGAGAACGGCGAGCAGGCATCCAAAGACTTGGGCCAGTACCTCGGCGGGCTGCTGGAGCAACGCCACGGCCGGCCGGGCGACGACCTGTTGACACGACTGGCCAACGATGACGGCCCCGACGGGCGGATGACCGACGACGAAATCCTCGCGACCGCCCGCCTCCTGCTCATCGCCGGCCACGAAACCACCGTCAATCTCGTCACCAACGGCATGCTGACGCTGCTGCGCCACCCGCACATGCTGCAACGACTGCGCGACGAACCGGGCCAGATCGTGCCGCTGGTCGAGGAACTGCTGCGCTACGAGCCCCCGGTGCACATCATTCCCTGGCGGGCGGCGTACAGCGACATCACCGTCGCCGACACCGTCATCCCCCAGGGCTCGCGAATCATGCTCATGCTGGCCTCGGGCAGCCGCGATCCGAACCGCTTCCACGATCCGGACCGCTTCGACCCCGATAGACGTGACAACCAGCACCTGGGGTTCGGCAGCGGCATCCACCTGTGCTTCGGCGGCCCGCTGGCCCGGCGGGAAACCCAGATCGCGCTGACCGAGCTCGTACGCCGCCTCGATCGGCCAAGCCTGGTCGCCGACCCGCCGCCATACCGGCGCAGCCCCATTCTCCGAGGTCCGATCCACCTGCACATCGAGCAGGGTGACCGGTGAACGCGACGGCCGAAGGCACCGATGAACGATGAGGTTCAACGAGCTTCAACAAGCTTCAACGGATGATGAATTCGGGGTCGTGCGGGAGCTGTGCGGACGCGCCACCGGCATGCCCGGGAGCGCATGGGCCAGAGTGCGCCGTGCACTGTATCGCCGCAATCTGGAGGCATGACCTATCGATGCACGACGAAAGGTGACCAATGAAGTTCGCAGTCATGGGCGGTACCGGTCTGATCGGGTCGCAGGTCGTGGAGAAGCTGAACGCGGCCGGGCACGAGGCCGTGCCGCACTCGCCGTCTACAGGTGTCGACGTGATCACCGGCCAGGGCGTGGAGGAGGCGGTGGCCGGAGCCGACGGCGTCGTCAATCTCACGAATTCCCCGACCTTCGACGATGCCTCTCCCGCCTTCTTCCAGACCTCGATGGACAACCTCCTGGCCGCCAGCCAAAAGGCCGGGGTGGGGCACTTCGTCATCCTCTCGATCGTCGGCGCGGACCAGGTGCAAGACCTCGACTACTACCGCGCCAAGGTCTTGCAGGAAGACATCCTCAAGGCCGGGCCGATCCCCTATTCGATCGTCCGCGCCACCCAGTTCATGGAGTTCATCGACGCCGTCATGTCCTGGTCCACCGAGGGCGACACCGTCCGCCTGCCCACTACCCCACTCCAGCCGATCGCCGCCCAGGACGTCTCCGACACCGTCGCCGAAGTCGCCGCCGGTACCCCTCTGAACGGAGCCCTCAACGTCGGCGGGCCCGACGTCCATCCCCTCGACGAACTCGGCCGGATCACCCTGAACGCCCGACCCGACGGCCGCACGGTCGTCACCGACGACACCGCCGGCATGTTCGCCGCTGTCAACGGCGATGTGCTCACCACCCATGGCGACGCACGCATCGCCCCCACCCACTACACCGACTGGCTCAGCTGACCCGGCCGACCCAGCACTGGAGACCTGGCCATGTCGAACAACGAGCAGGGGGCAGGCGGCGCCGGGGACCAACCGCGCTCGGAAGCATGGAAGACGGCGCTCACCGTGTTGCAGTCGGCGAAACCGCCGTTCGTCCCGGAGGGGGTGGAGGCGATGACGGTCATCGTCGAGTTCCCTCCCGGCGATCCCGGCACCCCTCCGCACCGGCACTCGGGACCTGCCTTCGGCTACATGCTGGAGGGGGAGATGCTCTTCGAGCTGGAAGGTGAGCCGGAGCGGGTGATCAAGGCCGGGGAGACGTTCTGGGAGCCGGGCGGCGATGTCATCCACTACCAGGACGGAAACAACCGGACGGATTCCCGGAGCCGCTTCCTCGTCACCATGATGTGCGCACCGGGTCAGCCCATGCTCACCCTGGTCGACGACGAAGAGCTGGCCCGGCGCCGGCACCTACGCGCTCCCCGCCCAGGCACTTGACCCGCCCACGCCCGGGACCCACGACGGCCGGCCGACGGCCGGCGCGAGTCGGGCCAGTCGGACCCGCGGACGACTCGTTGCCGCGGCCCCCTCAGCCGGCCTTCTCCTCGGCTCGCCATTCAGGGGCGAGGATCGCCCAGATCTGCTTGTCGTGGCGGGCGCCTCCGTAGGGCCAGGCTTCGCGCCGTACGCCCTCCAGCGTCATGCCGAGTCGCTTGGCCACCGCCGAGCTTCGGTCGTTGTCGGACCGGCAGTGCCACTCGGCGCGGTGCAGCCCCCGGCAGGTGAACGCCCAGTCCAGCAGGGCACGGCACGCCTGGGTCACCAGGCCGTGGCCCTCGGCGACCGGCTCCAGCCAGCACCCGATCTCGCACGAGCCCGAGGCGGCGTTGAAGTCCGTGAACATCACGCCGCCGACCAGTGCGCCGTCGAGCCGGATGCCGTACAGGCGGGCGCCGTCCGCGGCCTGCCGTTCGGCGTACCGGCGCAGTGTGGCCCGTGCGCCGTCGAGGTCGTCGGTGACGAACGCCGGCCCGACCCACGGTCGGATGTGCTCGCGGGCCCGTTCCAGGTGGCCGGCGAACTCCTCGGCGTGCCATATCTCCAGCGGCTCAAGGCTGGCGTTGTCCCGCAGCGGGAGGGAGAACATGGTGACCCCATTCACGTAACAAGCGTTATGACTATGTAGGGTAGCAGCATGCCACGCACCAAGGGGGACCACGAGGCCCGTCGTCGCGACGTCTCCGAGGCGGTCTGGCGGGTGTTGGCCGCGCACGGCTTCGGCGGGCTGACCCTGCGCGCCGTCGCGGCCGAACTCGGCGCCACCACCGGCCTGCTCACCCACTACTTCCCGGCCAAGCGCGACCTGGTCGCGCACGCCCTCGACCTGCTCGAAGAGCGCAGCGCCTCCCGGCCCCGGCGCACTGCCGAGGCGGGCCTGTCCGCCGTCCGGGCTGCCATGCTCGACGTCCTGCCGCTGAACGCCGAGGCCACCGACGCCAACCGGATCTGGGTGTCCTCCTGGGATGTCGCCCTCGCCGACTCCGCCCTGAGCGGCGACCACGCCCGCAGGTACGCGCAGGGCCGCGACAGGCTGAGCGATCTGATCGCCGCGGCTCAGCGGCTGGGCGAACTGCCCGCCGGCGACCCGGCACGCATCGCGGCCGGCGCCCAGTCCTTCGTGCTCGGGCTGGTGGTGCAGGCCCTGTTCGACCCCACGACGTTCCCGGCCCGGCGCCAGACGGAGCTCCTCGACGACTACCTGGCGTCGCTGACGTCCCCGCCCGCACCACACGGCGATCACGCAGCCCCGTCCTGACGACCACGCCCTCCGGACGGGGTACTCCCTCCAGCTCCCGCCATCCGAACGTCCGCATCCGACCCGCTCAACGCCTGGTTTCCCGGTGCTCGGGAGAGCTTGGCGCCTCGTCGTGCCGGTGCATCCACCGTGGGCGCATGCTCGCTGCCGTTCGGATCACCGCGCCGCACGTCGGGGAACGGCCGGCGGCCGGGCTGCCGTTGGCGCACGACGACCGCTTCGACGTGCTCGAACAGGTCATGGCGGCGGGTAGCCATCCCGTCCATCCGAGCGGGCGCCGTCGGCCGGGTGACCGCCGAGCGCAAGCCGCTCACACACCAGGCCCGACCCCGCACTGACGGCGCCTTGACGTCTACGGCCCCCGTCTCAATGGTTGCCGCGCGCGGCTCGGGCAGCCCCCCAGCGAGCCGCCCGCGCCATGGATTTACCCAGGCGGTGCGGTCGGCCGCCGACTCCGAAGTGGTGGTCGGCCTCAGTTCGCCTTGCGCCTTCCCGAAAATGCCTCCCTTTCAACACGTTCAACGTGTCCGGTGCGGCTTCCTCTTCCCGTTTCTGCCTTTGGCTGCCCTCCTGGTATTGCGGCCTATTCCGGTTCGTGTGCGGCACGGATCCGCATCATCAAGAAGCAGGAGGCCGGCATGACAACGGTTCCGGTGGAAGGCCCCCTGTCCGTCCTGGAGCGGGTGACGGGCCCGAGTGTGTTGCGGTCACTGTCGGCCGGGGACCTTGTCGTGCTGGCGAGGGAAATCCGAGGGTTCCTCGTGGAGAGCGTGTGCGCCACCGGGGGTCATCTGGGGCCGAACCTGGGTGTGGTCGAGCTGACCTTGGCGCTGCACCGGGTCTTCGACTCCCCGCGCGATGCGCTGGTCTTCGACATCGGCCACCAGGCTTACGTGCACAAGCTGCTGACCGGCCGTCGGAATCGGTTCGACTCGCTGCGGCAGCACGACGGTTTGTCGGGCTATCCCTCGCGCCTGGAGTCCGTGCACGATCTGGTGGAGAACTCGCACGCATCCACCGCCCTGTCGTACGCGGACGGGCTGGCCAAGGCCCGACAACTGGCCGGCGAGCAGGAGCGTGCCGTGGTGGCGGTCATCGGGGACGGTGCGCTGACCGGCGGCATGGCCTTCGAGGCGCTGAACAACCTCGGTGCCGCCGAGGACCGTCCGGTGATCGTGGTGGTCAACGACAACGGCCGCTCGTACGCCCCCACCACCGGGGCGGTCGCCGACCATCTCGGCGTGCTCAAACACGGGGCCGGTGCGGAGGCGTGCCGGAATCTCTTCACCGATCTCGGCTTTGCCTACCTCGGGCCCGTCGACGGCCACGACACCGTCCAGTTGGAGCGCGTACTGCGCCAGGCCCGTGAGGTCCGCCGGCCGGTCGTGGTCCATGTCATGACCGTCAAGGGCAAGGACCATCCGGCCTCCGAGGCGGATACGGACGACTGCCTGCACTCCGTCGGGGTAGTCGATCCATCCACCGGACGACCCGTCAAGGACGCCTCCGCGCCGTCGTGGACGAAGGTCTTCGAGCAGGCGCTCGTGAACGTGGCCACCGTGCACCCGGACGTGGTTGCACTCACTGCGGCGATGCTGCTGCCCACCGGTTTGGGAGCCATGAAGGAACGGTTCCCCGAGCGGGTCTTCGACGTCGGGATCGCCGAACAGCATGCCGTCACCTCCGCGGCAGGACTGGCGATGGGCGGTATGCACCCCGTCGTCGCCCTCTACGCCACGTTCCTGAACCGGGCCTTCGACCAGGTCATGATGGATGTTGCCCTGCATCGGCTGCCGGTGACGTTCGTCCTGGACCGGGCGGGCATCACCGGTCCGGACGGCCCCTCCCACCACGGGATGTGGGACCTGTCGCTGCTGTCCGCGGTACCGGGGATGCGATTGGCCGCGCCCCGCGACGCGGCCCGGCTACGCCTGCTGCTCAAGGAGGCGGTTGCCTGGGGCTGGGGGCCGACCGTGCTGCGCCTCCCCAAGGCCACGGTGGGGGCCGAGATCGAGGCGCTCGCCTCCATCGACGGCATCGACATCCTGCACCGCAGCATCCGACGGCCGCTGGACGTGCTGATGGTGCCCGTAGGCCCCCTCGCCGGGGCGGCGATCGAAGCAGCCCACCTCTTGGAGGCCGGACACGGCATCGGGATCACGGTCGCCGATCCGCGCTGGGTGCTCCCCGTCAACCAGGGCCTCGCCTCCCTGGCCGCCCGCCATCAGCTGGTGGTGAGCGTCGAGGACGGCGTACGCACCGGTGGGGTGGGCGCGGCTCTGGCCCAACTGTGCCAGGACGCGGGCGTGACCACACCGGTCCGCGTCCTCGGCCTGCCCCGGGCCTTCATTCCCCAGGGCTCCCGCGCCGCACTGCTGGCCGATGCCGGATTGGACTCCGCGGGTCTCGTACGCACCGTCCTGGCCGCCCGTTGCGGCCACTGCCCGGCAGCCGACCCACACCTCGACGCCCCCGGAGCGACACCGTGACCGCGATCGACCTCGGCCTGCCCACCCCGCCCCCAGCGCCCCCCGCGCGCCGCCGCACCCGGCAGATTCAGATCGGCTGCGTGCCCGTCGGTGGTGACGCCCCCGTCTCGGTGCAGACCATGACCACCACGGTCACCGCCGACGTGGACGCCACCTTGCGGCAGATCGCCGAGGTGACCGCCGCCGGCTGCAACATCGTCCGGGTCGCCGTACCCACCGCCGACGACGCCCAGGCACTGCCCCGCATCACCGCAAAATCGCCGATCCCGGTGATCGCCGACATCCACTTCCAGCCCCGCTACGTCTTCGCCGCGATCGATGCCGGCTGTGCGGCCGTGCGCGTCAATCCAGGCAACATCAAACGGTTCGACGACCGGGTCGGCGAGATCGCCAAGGCCGCCTCCGCCGCCGGTGTACCGATCCGCATCGGGGTCAACGCCGGCTCCCTGGATGCGCGCCTCCTCACCAGGTACGGCAGGGCCACCCCCGAGGCCCTGGTGGACTCTGCACTGTGGGAGTGCTCCCTGTTCGAGGAGCACGGCTTCACCGACCTCAAGATCGCGGTCAAGCACCACGACCCGCGCACCATGATCGCGGCGAACCGGCTGCTGGCCGGTCGCTGCGACTACCCGCTGCACCTGGGGGTGACCGAGGCCGGGCCCGCCTTCCAGGGCGCCATCAAATCCGCCGTGGCGATGGGCATCCTGCTCAACGAGGGCATCGGCGACACCCTCCGCGTCTCCCTGTCCACCGACCCCGTCGACCAGGTCAAGGCCGGATGCCACATCCTGGCCTCGCTCGGCATGCGCCCCCGCACGCTGGAAATCGTCTCCTGCCCCGGCTGCGGACGCCTGCAAGTCGACATCCACAAACTGGCACGTCAGGTCGAGGCCGCCTTCGACGGATTCCCACACCCGCTGCGCATCGCGGTCATGGGCTGCGTCGTCAACGGCCCGGGAGAATCCCGCGAAGCCGATCTGGGCGTGTCCTGCGGCAACGGCAAAGGCCAGATCTTCCGCAACGGACACGTCATCAAGACCGTCCCCGAGAACCGCATCGTCGAAGCCCTCCTCGACGAGGCCCTCCGCCTCACGGACGTGGCCGCATCTGCACAGGACGCCGGACACGATGGCGCTCAGGCAGGTGGTTCCCCGTGAGTGCCGCCCCTCCGCTCAACGCCAAACCGCTGGATCCGCGGGCTGTGCTCCGGCATGTCGATGCCGTGCTCGGCGAGTTCCTCCAGGGCAAGGCCGCTGCCGCCCGCAGCCGTGGCCTGCCCGCCGACCCCGCCCAGATGCTGGAGCGGTTCGTCTCAACCGGGGGTAAGAGGCTGCGCCCGATGCTGTGCGTGCTGGGCTGGCGGGCGGCGACGAGGACGCCGCCGACCAAGGCCGTGGTGCGGGTGGCGGCCGCCCTGGAGATGTTCCATGCGTTCTGCCTGATCCACGACGACATCATCGACAACAGCGCGACGCGCCGCGGCTCCCCCACGGTGCACCGTGCCCTCACCAAGCGCCATGCGATCGGCCGTCCCGGTTCCCTTGCCGAGCGCCTGGGCACCAGCTGCGCCCTCCTCGTCGGCGACCTGGCCCTGGCCTGGACGGACGAACTCCTGCACACCGCGGGGCTGACCGGTCAGCAATTCGCGGCAGTGCTGCCGGTGCTGGATGTGATGCGTACCGAGGTGATCTACGGCCAGTACCTGGACGTCACAGCGACCGGCCTGCCCACCGCGGACCTGGAACGCGCCGTGACGATCATCCACCACAAAACCGCCAAGTACACCATGGAGCGCCCGCTCCACGTCGGCGCCGCCCTGGCCGGCGCCCCACCGGAGCTGATGCGGGAGCTGTCCTCCTGCGCACTGCCGCTCGGCGAAGCGTTCCAACTGCGCGACGACCTGCTGGGCGTCTTCGGGGACCCGCAGATCACCGGCAAATCCCGCCTGGAGGACCTGCGCGCGGGAAAGCACACCGCGCTCGTCGCGCTCGCCATGCGGGATGCGGCACCCCGCCACGCGGCGGCCCTGCAACGCCTGGTGGGCAACCCACACCTCACCGAGCCGGAAGCCGCCCAGGTCCGCGACATCCTCACCGTCTCAGGAGCCCGCCGGCAGGTCGAGGACATGATCACCGAGCGCCGCGCGCAGGTGCTGCGGCTACTGAAGTCCCCGAACGCCATTCCTCCTGAGGCCGCACACGCCCTGTCCGTCCTCGCCGAAACCGCCACCAGGCGCACCTCATGAACACCATGCACACCATGAACACCCCGTCGTCCCCCGTCCGCCGCCGCGTGCCGCTCGCCTCGCCGCGCGGCTTCTGCGCCGGGAAACCGGCCGGTAACGCAGCGGGCCGCCCTGGCGGCTGACGGGACGCCCGCACGCGCCCCGGAGCCGCCCCCACGACGGGAGGGGGGCCGGCTACCGTGGTGCAGCCACGTCAGCCCCGGGCGCC
>NZ_JBEZIX010000108.1:0-12457 GCF_040651315.1 Streptomyces sp. NPDC048506 | reverse complement strand
AGCTTCCGTCGCCCTTGCCCCGTCCGCTCCTTGCGGATCTCGAAGTCCATCGCACCCCTTGAGCTGGGGTGTTGCAACGACTCCTAGAACCCAAGCACCGCACCCGGGGCCCCGGCGCGCGGTGCGCGGTGTGCCCGGAGGGGAACGGCCGGCGGCCGCCCGTTCCCCGGGGGTTATGCTGCACAGCCTGAATTCCGGGCGTGGGAAGGCGAGTAGGGGCGCATGGCTGTGTCAGGTCCGTCAGGTCCGCAGCAATACCCGACGGAGCTGCTGGATACCACCATGGACCAGCTGCGCACGCTGATCGTCGTCCACGAGGCGGGCACCGCGCTGGCGGCCGCGCGCCGGCTGGGCCGCGAACAGTCCAGCGTGCAGAAGCAGCTGGACACCCTCAACCGCACCTTCGCCGCGCTGTGCGGCGAGGAGCTGGTCCTCAAGCAGGGCCGCGGCCGGGACGCCCTGTTCACCGCGACCGGCGAGGCGCTGGTCGAGCTGGCGCGCCGGACGCTCGGCGACTGGTCGGACGGGGTGCACGACGCCCGCCGCCGGCTCGGCCGCACCCTGTCGGTCGGCACCACCCGCTACACCCTCGGATTCCTGCTGGACGCGGCGGAACGCGTCAGCGACAGCTACACACGCGACGGCGTCGAGCTCAAGGTCACCCACGTCCGCACCGCCGACCTCTTCACCAAACTGCGCACCAAGGAACTCGACCTGGTCTGCGGCAGCGTCGTGGTCACCGAAGCCGACGAGGCGGAGCTGCTGGCTCCGTACGAGGTCATGGAGTGGCGGCGCAGCGGCCTGTCCCTGCTGACGAACCTGCCGCCGGAGCGGCTCCCCGGCACCTCCTTCCGCGCCCGGGAGCTGCCGGGCCTGCCGCTGGTGGTCTCGGCCCGCGGCCTCATCGGCCGCTTCCTGACCTGCTGGTACGGCCCGGACTACCGGCAACGGCTGTCCGTGGCGGCCGAGATCGAGGCCGCGCACTACGGCTTCGAGCTGCTGCGGTCCGGGCTGGTGAGCGGGGCGATGCTGGTCACCCGCGGTATCGGCGAGGCCGCCGCGGACGGCCGCCTCCCGGAGGCCGGCGGGCTGCGCACCCTGGAGATCGTGGGGGACGTCGGCCCCCGGACCGAGGTGCTGGTCGGGGTCTTCACCCGGCGCGGCGAGCGGGCCTCCGCCCCGCCCGGCCACCCCCTCAACCTCCTGTGGGAGGCGCTGTCGCAGGAGAGCGAACGCTGGTGGTTCAGATCGTGAGCGCCCGGCCGGCGGCACCGGCGGGGCGTCAGAGCAGCTCCCGCTCCCGGGTCTCCGGCAGCGCCAGGACGCACACCACCGAGACCACCGCCATCGCCGTGACGTACCAGCCCACCGACGCCGAACCGAACTCCGCCTGAAGCCGGGTGGCGACCAGCGGGGCGACCGCGCCGCCCAGCACCCCGCCCAGGTTGTAGGCGAGCGAGGCGCCGGAGTAGCGCACCGTGGCGCCGAACAGCTCCGGCAGGTACGCGCCCATCGGTCCGTACACCACGCCCATGCAGAACAGCGCACCGCCGATGGCCAGGGCGATCAGCACGGGGCGGCCGGTGTCCAACAGCGGGAAGAGCACCAGCCCCCACAGCGCCGCCAGGCCACCGCCCGCCAGCACCAGCCGGCGGCGGCCGACGCCGTCGGAGCGGGTGGCGGCGAGCCAGGTGCCGGCCGCCAGGAAGAGGCAGGCGACGAGGGAGAGTCCCAGCATGGTGTTGCGGGAGACGCCCAGGGTTCCGGTGGCGTAGGCGAGGCAGTAGGTGGTGGCGGTGTAGAAGAGGCCGTACGCGACGATCATGCCGCCCGCGCCAAGCAGCAGTTCCCGCGGATGCCGGCGCAGCACGTCGACGGCGGGCACCCGGCTGGTGTCGTGGGTGTCCATCACCTTCGCGAACACCGGTGTCTCGCTGATCCTCAGCCGTACGAACAGGCCGACGCCGACCAGCAGGAAGGACAGCAGGAACGGCACCCGCCAGCCCCACGACCGGAACGCGGCGTCGTCCAGCGCGGACGACAGCAGCCAGAACACCCCGGTCGCCGCGAAGAACCCGACGGACGGCCCGAGTTGCGGGAAGGCCGCGTACAGTCCCCGGCGCCTGCGCGGCGCGTGCTCGACCGCCAGCAGCGCCGCCCCGCCCCACTCGCCGCCCAACCCGATGCCCTGGAGGAACCGCAGGCCGATCAGCAGCAGCGGCGCCCAGACGCCCCAGCTGTCGTACCCCGGCAGCAACCCCACCAGCGCCGTGGACAGCCCCATCAGCAACAGCGAGGCGACCAGTACCGACTTGCGGCCCACCCGGTCCCCGAAGTGCCCGAAGACCACCGACCCCAGCGGCCGCGCGGCGAACGCCACCGCATAGGTGGAGAAGGACGCCAGGGTCGCGTTGACCGGGTCGAGGGTCGGGAAGAACGCCTGGTTGAGGACGAGCGCGGCGGCCGTCCCGTAGATGTAGAAGTCGTAGAACTCGATGGCCGTCCCGATGAACGAGGCCACCGCCACCCGCCGGAGGCTCTCACCCCCGCCGTCCCCGCCGGCCCCGCCGTCCCGGGCCGGCGCACCGGCCACTGTGCTCTGCGCTGCTGTCGCGTCACTGTTCACCAGCGCACTTTCCTGGTCGGTGTACGGGGCAGTCAAGTGCCGAACTGGCCTGTCCCGTCCCCTGAGATGGGCCGGTGTCTAGGCGTACCGCAGGTACTGCCGACGCAGCGCGCGGAACTGCCGCAGCCCCTCCTGCCAGGCGTCGACGATCTCGTCCGGCTCCGCGCCGGCGTCGATCATCGTGCGGACGGTCGACGAGCCGGTGAGCCGGTCGATGCCGTGGTCCGGGCGCCAGGCGAAGCCGTGCCAGACCCGTCTGGCGGTGACCAGCAGGCCGATGCCGGTGCGGACCGGGTCGAAGGACCCCCGGTCGTGGACGTGGAGTTGGACGCCGCCGATGGTCCTGCCCTGGAACTTGGAGAAGGTGGGCGCGAAGTAGGCCTCCCTGAAGTGCACGCCGGGCAGCCCGAGTTCCTCGGCGGCCGCGGCCCAGCGGTGGTCGATGCCGTCGGCGCCGAGCAGTTCGAAGGGGCGGGTGGTGCCGCGGCCCTCGGAGAGGTTGGTGCCCTCGAAGAGGCAGGTGCCGGAGTAGACCAGGGCGGTGTCCGGGGTGGGCATGTTGGGGCTCGGGGGGACCCAGGGCAGGCCCGTCGCGTCGTGGAAGTCACCCCGGTGCCAGCCGGTCATCCGGACGGTCTCCAGCTCGACCGGGCGCCCGGCGACCCGCGGCACGAACTCGCCGTTGAACAGCAGCGCCAGCTCCGCCACCGTCATGCCGTGCGCCTGCGCGATCGGCTCCCGGCCGACGAAGGAGGCGTACGCCCTGTCCAGGACCGGGCCGCTGGCGAAGCGGCCGGTGACCGGGTTGGGGCGGTCGAGGACCACGAAGTCCTTGCCGGCCAGGACGGCCGCCACCATGCAGTCGTAGAGCGTCCAGATGTAGGTGTAGAAGCGGGCGCCGACGTCCTGGATGTCGAAGACGACGGTGTCCACGCCGGAGGCGGTGAAGACGTCGGCGAGCTCCCGGCCGCTCTTGTCGTAGGTGTCGTAGACCGGCAGTCCGGTCGCCGGGTCGTCGTAGCGGCCCTCGGAGCCGCCGGCCTGCGCGGTGCCGCGGAAGCCGTGTTCGGGACCGAAGACGGCGACCAGCCGCACCCGGTCGTCGGCGTGCATCACGTCCACGATGTGCTGTACGTCCTCGGTCACGCCGGTGGGGTTGGTGACGACGCCGACCCGGCGGCCCGCAAGGAGCCGGTAGCCGTCGGCGGCCAGCCGGTCGAAGCCGGTGTGCACCCGCCGGCCGCCGCCGGGCGTCGGCGCCGCCCCGGCGGGCCCGGCGGCGGTCAGGGCCGTGCCGGCCGCTCCGGCCGCCGCCAGCTGCCCCAGCAGTACGCGTCTCGACAGGGCCATCCGCACACCTCCGTGATCAGAGAATCCATCGGGTACGTGTGGTGCGCACGCTAACGCGCCGGACGGCGGTGCGGAACGGGGCCCGCGGCGGCGGTGGGGGTACCTCCCGCGCGAGCGGAGCCGAGAGTGGGGGAGCACCCTTCCCCTTCCACATACCGACTGGTTAGTCTGCCGTTGAGTCGAACCCATGCGACCGAGGGAGACCCAGCAGTGGAAGCCGTACGGGACAAGACCGTCGTCGTGACCGGGGCGGGCGGGGGGATCGGCGCCGCCCTGGCCCGCCGGTTCGCCACCGAGGGCGCCCGGGTCGTGGTCAACGACCTCGACGAGGGGAAGGCGAAGCGGACCGCCGACGAGATCGGGGCGGTCGCGGTGCCCGGCGACGCCTCCGTCGTCGTCCCGGCCGCCCGCGAGGCGCTCGGCGGCCGCATCGACGTGTTCTGCGCCAACGCCGGCGTCGGCACCGGCGGCGGCCCGGACGCGCCCGAAGACGCCTGGGCGCTGGCCTGGGACGTCAATGTCATGGCCCACGTCCGGGCGGCCCGCGAGCTGCTGCCGGAGTGGCTGGCCCGCGGCAGCGGACGGTTCGTCTCCACCGTCTCCGCCGCGGGCCTGCTCACCATGGTCGCCGCGGCCCCGTACAGCGTCACCAAGCACGGCGCGTACGCCTTCGCCGAGTGGCTCTCGCTGACCTACCGGCACCGCGGCATCGACGTGCACGCCATCTGCCCCCAGGGCGTGCGCACCGACATGCTGGCCGCCACCGGGGCGGCCGGGGACCTCGTCCTCACCCCCACGGCCGTCGAGCCCGAGGACGTCGCCGACGCGCTGTTCGCGGCGATGGCCGAGGGCCGCTTCCTGGTGCTGCCGCACCCGGAGGTCGCCGACTTCTACACCGCCCGCGCCGCCGACCCCGACCGCTGGCTCGGCGCCATGAACCACCTCCAGCAGAAGCTGGAGCAGGCCGAGGGCCGCCCCTGACCGCTCGCCCGGCGGGGATGGCGTACCGGCCGGGCCGGAACCGCCACCCCCGCCGCACCCCGGCCGTCCCCCCGCAGGCATGATCCGGCGAACAGGAAGAAAGGGCCGCACCCCGATGACCTCCTACCAGGACAAGCCGTGGCTGGCACAGCTCACCGACGCCCAGCGCGCCCCCGTCCAGCCGCCCCCCTCGACGCTGCACGCCTTCCGGTCCGCGGTCCGCGCCGCCCCCGACCGGACGGCGCTCGCCTACTTCGACGGCCGGCTGTCCTACGCCGAGACCGACGCGCTCTCCGACGGCATCGCCGCCCACCTCTCCGCGCACGGTTTCCACCGCGGCGACCGGGCCGCGGTGATGCTCCAGAACACCCCGCACTTCGTCCTCGCGGTGCTCGGGGTCTGGAAGGCGGGCGGTGTGGTCGTCCCCGCCAACCCCATGTACAAGTCCGCCGAGATGCGGCACATCCTCACGGACGCCGAGGTCACCGCCGTCATCTGCGCCGACCGCAGCTGGCAGGGCTTCCTGCGCGCCACCGCCGCCGAGGTGAAGTCCGTACGGATCGCGCTCACCGCCTGCGAACGCCAGCTACAGACCCGTGACGACGCCCGGGTACTGCCCGGCGAGGCGCTCGGCCCGCAGCCGGACGCCGAGGACCTGCTCGCCGTCGCCCGCACCGCGGGCAGGATCCGCGCGGTGCCCACCGACCCGGAGCTCACCGCCGACGACATCGCCCTGATCAGCTACACCTCCGGCACCAGCGGCACCCCCAAGGGCGCCACCAACACCCACGGCAACATCAGCTTCACCGCCGAACGCCAGCGCCTCGGCCTCGGCCTGCCCGAGGGCGCCGGCTACTTCGCACTCGCCCCGCTCTTCCACATCACCGGCCTGGTCTGCGAACTCGCCGCCTGCCTGGCGAACGCCGGCACCCTCGCCCTCGCCTACCGCTTCGACGCGGGCGTCGTCCTCGACGCCTTCCTGGAGCACCGCCCCGCCTTCACGGTCGGCCCCTCCACCGCCTACATGGCGCTGATGGCCCACCCCGACGTCACCCCCGACCACTTCGCGTCCTTCGCGACGATGTCCTCCGGCGGCGCACCGCTGCCGCCCGCCCTGGTCGAGACGTTCCACGCCGGCTTCGGCCCCTACCTCCACAACGGCTACGGCCTGACCGAGTGCACCGCGCCCTGCGCCAGCGTCCCACCCGGCCGGCGGGCACCGGTCGACACGGTCTCCGGCACGCTCGCGGTCGGCGTGCCCGGCCCGGACACCGTCGTCCGGATCGTCGACGACCACGGTCAGGACGTGCCGTTCGGCGAACAGGGCGAGATCGCGGTGCGCGGCCCCCAGGTCGTCCCCGGCTACTGGCGCCGCCCCGACGCCACCGCCGAGGCCTTCCCGGACGGCGAACTGCGCACCGGCGACATCGGCTTCATGGACACCGACGGCTGGCTCTACGTCGTCGACCGCAAGAAGGACATGATCAACGCCTCCGGCTTCAAGGTGTGGCCCCGCGAGGTCGAGGACGTGCTCTACACCCACCCCGCGGTCCGCGAGGCGGCGGTCGTCGGCGTGCCCGACCCCTACCGCGGCGAGACCGTCAAGGCCTACGTCAGCCTGCGCCCGGGTCCGGCCCCCCAACCCGCCGAGCTGGCCGCGTACTGCAAGGAACGGCTCGCGGCGTACAAATATCCCCGTGAGGTGGAGATCCTGGCAGAACTCCCCAAGACCACGAGTGGCAAGATCCTCCGACGGGAGCTGCGCCACCGCGCATGACGTACGCACAAAGGACAGGTGAGGGCGATGGCCGGCACGAAGGACGGCAACGGCAACGGCAACGGCAGCGGCGGCGCGAAGCCGGTGGCCCGGCGACTGCTGGCCACCGCCACCCGGCTCTTCGCCGAGCAGGGTTACGACCGCACCTCGGTCCAGGAGATCGTTGACGCGGCGGGCGTCACCAAGGGCGCCCTGTACCACTACTTCGGCTCCAAGGACGACCTGCTGCACGAGGTGTACGGCCGGGTGCTGCGCCTCCAGCAGGAGCGGCTGGACCACTTCGCGGACGCCGACGCACCGGTGGAGCAGCGCCTGCGGGACGCCGCCGCCGACGTCGTCGTCACCACCATCGAGAACCTCGACGACACCAAGATCTTCTTCCGCTCGATGCACCACCTCGGCCCGGAGAAGGACAAGCAGGTGCGCGCCGAACGGCGGCGTTACCACGAGCGCTTCCGGGCCCTGATCGAGGAGGGGCAGCGGACCGGGGTGTTCGCCGCCGACGTGCCCGCGGACCTCGTCGTCGACTACCACTTCGGCTCCGTGCACCACCTGGGCACGTGGTACCGCGAGGACGGGCCGCTCAGCCCACAGCAGGTGGCCGACCACCTGGCGGACCTGCTGATGCGGGCCCTGCGGCCCTGACACCGCCCCGGACGGGCACGAGCCCCGCGACCGACACCCGGCCGCGGGGCCCGCGCCCCTCCACGGGCCCCACGACGGGCCCTAGAGGTACTGCTTCAACTCCCGCCGCGCCAGCGACCGCTGGTGCACCTCGTCCGGACCGTCCGCCAGGCGCAGCGTCCGCGCCGCGGCCCACAGCTCGGCCAACGGGAAGTCCTGGCTGACCCCGCCCGCGCCGTGCACCTGGACCGCCTTGTCGAGGATGTCCACGACCGTGCGCGGGGTGGCGATCTTGATGGACTGGATCTCGGTGTGCGCGCCCTTGTTGCCGACGGTGTCCATCAGCCAGGCCGTCTTCAGCACCAGCAGCCGCAGCTGCTCCACCGCCACCCGGGCGTCCGCGATCCACTCCTGGACCACGCCCTGCTGCGCCAGCGGCTTGCCGAACGCCGTACGGGCCACCGCACGCCGGCACATCAGCTCGATGGCACGCTCGGCCATGCCGATCAGCCGCATGCAGTGGTGGATCCGGCCGGGGCCGAGCCGGGCCTGGGCGATGCCGAAGCCGCCGCCCTCCTCACCGATCAGGTTGCCCACCGGCACCCGGACGTCGTGGAAGAGCACCTCGGCGTGCCCGCCGTGGTAGTGGTCCTCGTAGCCGTAGACCTGCATGGCGCGCCGGACCTCCAGGCCCGGGGTGTCGCGCGGCACCAGGACCATCGACTGCTGGCGGCGGATGTCCGCGCCCTCCGGGTCGGTCTTGCCCATCACGATGAAGATCCGGCACAGCGGGTTCATCGCCCCGGAGATGTACCACTTCCGGCCGTTGATGACGTAGTCGTCGCCGTCCCGCTCGATCCGGGTCTCGATGTTGGTGGCGTCCGACGAGGCCACCTCCGGCTCGGTCATCGCGAACGCCGACCGGATCTCGCCGGCCAACAGCGGCTCCAGCCACTGCTTCTGCTGCGCCGCGCTGCCGAACTCCGTCAGCACCTCCATGTTGCCGGTGTCCGGCGCCGCACAGTTCAGCGCGGTGGGCGCCAACTGCGGGCTGCGGCCGGTGATCTCGGCCAGCGGCGCGTACTGGAGGTTGGTCAGCCCCGCGCCGTGCTCCGGGTCCGGGAGGAACAGGTTCCACAGCCCCTGCCGGCGGGCCTCGGCCTTCAGCTCCTCGACGATCGCCGGGGTGTCCCAGGGCGAGGCGAGGGCCGAGCGCTGCTCGTGGGCGACCTGCTCGGCCGGGTACACATGCTCGTCCATGAACGTCAGCAGCCGCTCGCGCAGCTCCTCGGTCCGGGCGTCGAATGCGAAGTCCATGGGTGCCTCAGCCTTCCTTGAGGGTGGTGAGTCCGCGGTCGATGAAGACGGGGACGAGCTCGCCGATCCGGTCGAACCCGGCGCCGACCGTCTGGCCGAGCGTGAAGCGGTAGTGGATGCCTTCGAGGATCACCGCGAGCTTGAACCAGGCGAAGGCCGTGTACCAGGCGATGGACGAGGTGTCCCGGCCGGAGCGGGCGGCGTAGCGCTCGATCAGCTCGTCGGGGGAGGGGTGGCCCGGCGCGCCGCTGGTGGTGCTGACCGGCGACCGGGGCAACTCCAGGTCCGCGCTGTACATCGCGAGCAGCCCGAGGTCGGTCAGCGGATCGCCGAGCGTGGACATCTCCCAGTCCAGCACGGCCGTGATGGTGTCGTCGGCGCCGACCAGGACGTTGTCCAGGCGGTAGTCGCCGTGCACCACGGCCGGCGCGGGGGAGGCCGGCAGCGCCCGGCCGAGCGCCTGGTGCAGCTCGTCGATCCCGGGCAGCTCACGGTTCCTGGACGCCGCCAACTGCTTGCCCCAGCGCCGCAGCTGGCGCTCCAGGAAGCCGTCGGGGCGCCCGAAGTCGGCCAGGCCCACCGCCTGCGGGTCCACCGCGTGCAGCTCGACGAGCGTGTCGACCAGCGAGAGCACCACCTGCCGGGTGCGGTCCGGCCCGAGCGCGGCCAGCTGCCCGGCGGTGCGGTACGGCACGCCCTCCACCAGCTCCATCACATAGAAGGGCGCACCGATGACCGCCTCGTCCTCGCACAGCAGCAGCGCCTCGGGCACCGGCACCGGGGTCGGGTGCAGTGCGCTGATGACGCGGTGCTCGCGCCGCATGTCGTGCGCGGTGGCCAGGACGTGGCCGAGCGGCGGACGGCGCAGGACCCAGTGGGAGTCGCCGTCGGTGATCCGGTAGGTGAGGTTGGACCGGCCGCCCTCGATCAGCTCGCCGCGCAGCGGTCCGCGCACCAGCCCCGGCCGCTCCCGGTCCAGATACTCCCTCAAGGGTTCCGGATCGAGGCCCGGGGTGTTGCCCTCGCTCATCGTGCTCCTCCGTACGGATGGGACGGTCCATCGGTCGGTCCATCGGGCGGTCGCTTCCCCGATCATGCCGACTAGTCGGTATGGCGTCCAGTGCCGCTCCGTGGGGCGTGGGTCACGCGGTGGTTCGAGCGAGGGTTTTCCGCCGTCCGGAACGGGGCGTTCCGCCGCCGCTCAGGCGTGGCAGGCCACCGGCACCCCGCCGTTCATCACCGTCATGTCGCCGAACCCCACGAGCGGGTCGAGCGGGGCACCCGGCGCCGCACCGTCCAGCTCCGCGTACGCCCGGTGCAGATTCGCCACCAGCCGCTCGCTCTCCGCCAGCTCCGCGAAGGGGCCGAGATCCGCCGCCTGCGCGGTCTGCAACGGGGTGCGCCCGGCCGCCCGGCCCTCCTGCGCCAGCCGGCCGACGAACGTCAGATACCGCTCGATGCCGTCGTACACCTCAGGACCGGTCACCGGACCGTGCCCCGGCACCACGACGGCGGCGTCCAGCGAACGCAAGCGCTCCACCGCGCGCAGCGAGCCGGACAGCGACCCCATGAACACGAACGGCGTGCCGCCGTTGAAGACCAGGTCGCCGGCGAAGACGATGCGCTGCCGGGGCAGCCAGACGAGGGTGTCACCGGGGGTGTGCGCTACGCCCGGGTGGATCAGCCGGACCTCGATCCCGCCGACGTACAGCGTCAGTTCGTCGCGGTAGGTGAGGGTCGGCGGGGTGATCCGGATGTCGCCGTACTCCACCTGCGGCCACACCGCGTGCAGTTGGTGCCCGGCGGCCAGCACCTCGCGGCGGCAGGCCTCATGGCCGATGACCGTCGCCTCGGGCGTGAACACACCGTTGCCGTAGGTGTGGTCGCCGTGATGGTGGGTGTTGACCACCGTGCGGGGCGTCGGCGCCCCGCTCTCCGCGATCCGACGGCGCAGCAGCCGCGCCCGGCGCTCGGTGGCGGCGGTGTCCACGACCAGGGTGGCGTCCCCGTCGGTGACGAAGCCGGCGTTGTTCAGACACCAGCCGCCGTCCGGCTGGACGAAGGCGTGTACACCGGCGGCGAGTTCGGTGAGGTACGGCTCGGGCAACTGCCCCGGCGTTCCCCGCCCCTGTCCGGCCGGTGCTGATGTGTCGCCCATGCGGCGCCCCTCCCATACGTGATGTCCCGTCACCCCACCCTAAGAGACGCCACCGACCGCGGCGCGGCCTCACCGCCCCGGCAGCACCGCGACCACCACACCGCACAGCGCCAGCGCCAGCGTGCAGCCCACCACCAGCAGCGCGGTCCGTGGCCCCATCCCGGGCGGCCGGCCGCCGGCCATCGCCCGCATCCTGTGGTGCGCCAGGGCCACGAAGCCGATCCACAGCAGCCCCGTCAGCGCCGCCACCACCAGCTCCACCGGCCCCGGGGCGCCGCCCTTCAGCAGTTGCCGCCCGGCCAGCATCGCCACCACCGTGGCGGACAGCGTGGTACGCCGCCACGCCAGCCGGGTCCGCTCCGGCTGAAGCCCCGGGTCCCGGTCCGCCGCCGGCCTCGGCCCGGGCCCGCCCGGCCGCGCTCCGCCCGCCATCGGCTACCCGGTCCAGCCCACCAGCACCAGCACCACCACCGCGACCGCCAGCAGCCCCACGGCCAGCGCCAGCACCGTGGGGAACCGGGACACCGGCAGGTCCTCGCCGCGCCGCATCGCCTGTTCGCAGCGCACCCAGTGGTTGACCGCCCGCAGCGCACACAGCGCCCCGCCGGCCAGCAGCACCACGGTGAACGCCAGCCGGACCCCCTCGTGCAGCCGGGGCAGGAACTGGTCCACCGCGAACCCACCGCCGACCAGCGCCAGTCCGGTGCGCAGCCAGGCGAGGAAGGTCCGCTCATTGGCGAGCGAGAACCGGTAGTCGGGGGTGGTGCCCTCCGCGCGGACCCGCGCGGGCGAGAACCACAGCCGTACGGCCGCGACGCTCGACCGCAGTCCGTCCGTGACGCTCATGGCCGAAACCCTACCGGCCGGCCCGGCGCACGGCCCGGCCGCATCAGACCTCCCCCGACTCCCGGCGGGCCAGCAGCTCCCGGTACGCAGCCATCCCGTCCGGCGTCCACGGCCACTCGTCGAGCCGCCGGATCAGCTCCTCCTCCGTCAGGAACGCGTACCAGTCGATCTCCTCCCGCTGCGGATCCACCGGCAGGGTGCAGCGCACCTGGTAGACCGCGGACCACCAGGTGTGCTCGGCCGTCTCGTAGAGGAACTTGAACAGCGGCTCGGGCTGCTGGAGCCCCCGCACCCCCAGCTCCTCCTCCGCCTCCCGCAGCGCCGCCCGGTCATAGCTCTCCCCGGCGCCGACCACCCCGCCCACGAACATGTCGTAGTGCGAGGGGAACACCAGCTTGTCCGGAGTCCGCCGGTGCACGAAGATCCGCTCCTCGGCGTCCCGGACCAGGATGAAGGAACAGCGGGTACGCATCCTCCGGGCATAGCTCTCCCCGCGCGGGGCCTGCCCCACGACCTGGTCGTTCTCGTCGACAACGTCCAGGATTTCGTCCTCGTTGGCCATGGGGGTCATTCTTCCCCCGTGGCCTTGGCGGCCGGTGTTCTCCGCACGTCTTTGGCTTTCTCTGCGTGGCCTGGCGGCCGGCGCTCCCCCCACGTTGTCGGCTTTCCCGCCGTGGTGGTTGCTCGCCGTTGCGCCTGCGGCGGGCGTTGTGTGTCGGGTGCGGTGCCGCTCCTCCGGACTTCGTCCTGCGGCGCGGCCCCTCCCGTGAGTGGGGGT
>NZ_JBEZIX010000107.1:0-12977 GCF_040651315.1 Streptomyces sp. NPDC048506 | reverse complement strand
CGCGTCGACGTGCTCTTCGCCATGCTCAGAGACGGCACCTTCTACGAGTCACGACCAGCCGTCCCTGCTTGACCAAACCCATAAGGGCACCCCCCGGGCCGACCCCTTCCTCGGACCGGGGTGCCGGCTACGCGCCGTGCCGCCGCAAGAACATGCCGCGGCACGGAAATCCCGGTACCGGTCGTCCTCGACAGCAGGCGTTGAGTTGTCTTCGAGCGGGGGTTGCCCAACTGTGAAGAGGGGCCAGAATCCGAAGATCTAGATCCCAACCAGGAACAGGCCCTAACGACGTCGTGCACGATAGCGATTGGCGATCTCTGTCCAGCTCGTCCATGTTGGTCACAGACATGATCCTTGACAGAGGGCCTCGTTGGCGTGCCCAAATCCCTATCGTGCACGAGGTTGTTGGTCGTTGCCGTCGTCGATGACGACGTGACGGTTCTCTCGATGCACCGCTGCGCTGGTCTCGGAAGCGATTGGTTCGGTCTTGCCTTTTGAGATGACTTCGATCCGGCTCTCGGCTACACCGAACTCGACAAGTTGAATCCGACTGATGGTGGGTGGGCGGTGCTGGAGCCGCTGCTGCCCAAGAGCAACAACCGGTGTCGTCAGTGGCGGGTCAAGTGCCTGGGGGTGTTGCCCCTTGATCGTGGACACCCTGATCATTGGATCGTGAGGATCCATAGGAATTCCCCGTGTTTCCAGTGGACTTCGACGAAGAAGAGACCGCGAAGCTGGGCGGTGTGGTCAGCAGTCGCGCGTTTGCGGTCGCTCGTTCCCTCTGCCGCCAGGTTCCGGGTGGTTCTCCGTGGTGTCGGCGGAAGGCTGCGGCGAATGCGAAGGGCGAGCCGTAGCCGACGGTGTCGGCGATCTGGGCCAGGCTGAGATCGTCGGCGCGCAGGTGGTCGCGGGCGAGGGTCATGCGCCATTCGGTCAGGTACTGCATGGGTGCCTGGCCGAGTGCGTCCCGGAACGTTCGCGCGAAGGCGGCGCGGAACAGGCCACTGATCGCGGCGAGTTCGGGGACCGTCCACGGATGGGCCGCGTTCTCATGCATGGCTTGCAGCGCGGCGCCCAGCCGCGGGTCCGCGGATGCCCGGTACCAGCGCGGTGCGGTTGCGCTGCGGCGGAAGTCGCTGCGGATGGCCAGGACGAGAAGTAGGTCCAGGAGGCGGTCCAGGACGATCTGCTGGGCGAGTTCGTTCCGGACCAGTTCGCGGGAGAGCAAGGTGATCACGTCGCGCAGCGGATCGTCGTCGGCCGCCGAGAGGGTCATGACCTGAGGCAGAGCGTCGAGCAGTCCACCGCCGACATCGCCGGAGAACTGGTAGGCGCCGCACAGGAACACGGTGGCCTGCGGGTTGTCCCCGGGGCCCATCTGCGCGTGGCGTGCCCGGAACTCCTCCGGCTCCAGGCATTCGGCGCCCGGCTCGTGCCCGATGTAGTGGTTCGGCCCGCCACGGACCAGCGTGACGGTTCCCGGTATGAGCTCCACGGTGCTGCCGGGGGCGTCCAGCCAGAGGTAGCCCCGGCCGCGGACCACCGTGTGCACCGACAGCTCTATCGAACCACCCAGCCGCAGTCCCCACGGAGGTTCGGCAACCGTCCGCGCGAACACCGCGCCGGCGGCGCGTGCCCGCACCAGGTGGTCAGTCAGCAGGTCCATGGGAGCATCACCCGTACTGCGGCGCGCACCGGAGCGGACGTCCGGTTCGACTGGGACGACCCGGCCACCCACGCGGCCGCCCTGGCCGGCGCCGACCGCCTCTATCTGGTCACACCCACGATGCGCGTCAGCTACGCCGACCAGGTCGGCGCGTTCCTGGACCTCGCCGAAGCGGCCGGCGTGCGCCACGTCACCTACCTGAGCGTCCACAACGCCGACCAGGCCCCGCCGGAGATCGACATCGCGGCCGTCGAGGCCGATCTCGCTTCCCGGCACAACATCACGCACTCGGTCCTGCGCCCCTCGTGGGTGATGCAGAACTTCGCCGACGACCACCTCCCGGTTATCGACGGAGTGATCACGGCCCCGAGCGCCGGCAACACGGAAGCCTTCGTCGACGCGGCCGACATCGCAGCGGTCGCGGCCGAGACGCTGCTGGACCCCGGAACCCACGTCGGTGCCACCTACTCGCTCACCGGCCCGCAGGCCCTCACCTTCGGTGACGTCGCGGCCACCATCGCCACCGTGAGCGGCCGCCCCGTCGCCTACCGCGACATCGACCAGGAGACGTGGATCCACGGCGCGCTCGCCGCGGGCGTCCCCGCCGACTACGCGGTGATGATGCGCTGGCTCACCGGCGCCATCATCGCCGGCAACGGCTCCACGCCCACCGGTGACATCGAGAAGGTCACCGGCAGGCCGGCCACCGCCTTCCGTGCGTTCGCCGAGCGCGGCGCCCACGCCTGGGTCTCGGAGGCGAAGTGAGCAAGACCGTCAGCGACGACACTCCCCTGGTCGGGGCGAACAGCTCCGTCGTGACCATCCAGGACCGCAAGGTGACGCACTGGCGCGACTACCTGGACCCCATCGCCGTCTTCGACGCCCAGGGATGGCCACAGGGCAGTCGCCCGTAAGAGCCGTACGGGGGCCGCCTCGGCGGCCTGACCCGCCGTCGGCGCCCAGTGTCAGTGCCGGACGTCACCATGGTCGGTCGCCAGGATGTTGACGGCGATGTGGAGGACACACGGCTCAGCACCACGGCGGCCGCCATGGGCCCCGGCACCACCCGGACCGCCGTCTCCAACCACCTTGGGGGACCATGGCCGGGCATCGCAACGCCCCGCTGACCCCCGAGGGCCGACTCCGGCTGTGCCTGCGCATCCAGTCCGGACGGTCGATCGCCCACGGCGCCGCCGAAGCCGGCATCTCCCGCCGCTGCCTGGCCAAGTGGTACGCCCGCTGGCAAGCCCACGGCGAGGACGGCCTACTGGACTGCTCCTCCCGCCCCGCGGCCAGCCCTGCCCGCACACCCGACGACGTTGCCGACCTGGTGGAGGCCCTGCGCCGCCAGACCAAGTACGGGCCCGCCCGCCTGGCCGCCGACCTGGAACGCCTGCACGCCGTCACCCTCGCCCCGGCCACCGTGCCGATCAGACAGCAGGCGAGTTTCAGGAACGCTTCGTGCAGGTCGGCCCTGCGTTCCCAGCAGATGCGCAAGCGTCGGAAGCCATGGAGCCAGGCGAAGTTGGGCTCGATCACCACCGGTAGGTACCCAGTCCGGTGCCGTGCCGGGTGCCGCGGCGGGCGATGGCCGCAAGGATGCCTCAAGCCCTGACCTTCTCGCCGGTGGATGTCGTGATGGTAACCGCGGTCGGCGAGCAGCACGTCGGGCTTGCGGCGGGGTCAGCCAACGCGTCCACGGACCGACGGAATGGCATAGAGCAGAGGCAGCAGCTGGGTGACGCCGTTGCGGTTACCGCCGGTCGGCAGTGACAGCGGCCAGCTCAATCTAATTCTTCATCAGTTGTGGTGAGGGCGGGCCGTGGACAGCTTTTGACGCATCTGACGTCGGATCTGGTCCAGCGGCTGTTGCCGGACTGCGCGGTACCCGAACGCCGCTGTTGCAGTGCGATGCCGCACACGTTGCACCCTGGTGGGCACGAGTCGACCAGCAGGTGTACGGATCATGGGACCAGGCATCTACGGCCCGGAACAAGTACCCAATCGAGTAGTTCTTCGCTACCCCCGCAGCGACCATCGAGCGAGCCTGATCCGGCGGTCGTCCGGGGCAGCGGCCGGGTACCGTCCGGTCCGCTGGACGGTACCCCATGCCCGTTGGCACCGCCCGTGCACGGCGCGGCAGCGTTCGGCCGTGCGCGCAGGAGCGGGAGGTGTGGCACCAGGGTGTCACGGCTCACCGCGATGAGCAGGAAGAAAGGGGCAAGGGGCATGTATCCATGGCAAGCCGGAATACCCGGTCGTCTGTGCACGCGCCTGAGTACGGCGGTGGCGATCGCCTTCATGATGTGTCTCGGGCTGATCATTTCGCCGTTCGGGACAGGTCAGGCGCGGGCCGACGGACCGGACTGCAGTCAGCCACTGCAGTGCGTGACGATCTACAGCAAGCTGGAGGCGCCCAACTGGCGGGTGCTGGACGTCGCACGGGGCTGGGGCGGCGATGGTACGTCGAACTACGGTCACCTCAACGTCTGGCCGAAGAACAACCCAACCAGCAGCAATCAGAGGTTCCAGTTCCGGGACACCGGTGACGGCAGCTTCCAGATCGCCGTCAACGACGGCGGCAAGTGCATCGGCCACGACGACCACTGGCAGGATTGGCTGTCCGAGCAGGACTGCGCGAACGTCGACTCCCAGAAGTGGTACCTCGAGCCCTCGCCCTCCGGCGGATTCATGATCCGCTCGGTCCAGGACGACCAATGTCTGAACGCCTCGGGCGGGTACAGCGGGCAGAACTTCGTCTTCCACTCGAACCATGTGGGTACCTACACCTGCTACTCGGGCGACACGGCGTCCTTCTTCAGCATCGAAGACCCGGCGGCCGGGGACCAGAGAGAGACGCCGGCCATGTACAGCCTCGCCACCTCCTACGCGATGACCAAGTGCGACAAGGATCAGTCGTACTGCAAGTGGGAGATCACCAGTCGTTCCGATCCCACGTACGGCACGCCGATCTGCCGCGGCCACACCGAAAAGAACGAGACCGGCTCGGACGTGCCCAAGGAACTGACCAAGACCGAAACCAGCATCGAGTCCACCACCCTGGGGTCGGCGATCCAGGACTCCTCCGAAGTGGGCGTCACCCTGACACTGGGTGCGAAGGACACGTTCGCGGTCCAGGTGGGCGAGAAGTTCACCCACTCCTGGCAGAGCAACTACGCGCGCACCACGGGCACCCAGAAGACCTGGACGGACAAGACAACAATCACTATTCCCCCAGGCCAGTACGGGTGGCTGGAGGAGCAGCCACGGGTCCAGGATGTGACCGGCCACCTCACCTTCGACCAGAACGGCTGGGCGCAGTGGACCTACGGCGCCGACAGCAGCAACCCGGCCGTGGCCAAGATCGCCCTCGGCGGCGGCGACAACGGGAACGGCCTGTGGATCAGCAAGACCGGCGACACCCTGCCGGACTACTGCTGATCACCAGCCGCCTGTGCGCTCGGAGTTACTGAGCGGGGTCGGGGACCGGCACGGTGGCCGATGCTGCGTTCCGGTCTCCGACCCTACTGAGGCCCGGGCGGCGCCGCGACTCTCCGGGCACCGGCGGGCGTACGGACCCGGCCCTGGGCCGTGCGGAAAGCAAGCGCACAGCACTCCCTGTGCGGCGTATGAGTCACGCCTCATGTGCCGTACAGGGAGTCTCGTATGACCGCAGCGTCTCCGGAGCCTCCAGCCGCCGCGTCAGCTCGGACGACCGTGCAGCACCGCGCCCGCCCGTCCACCAGCATCTGGTCTCAACGACCAGATCAGATACCCCGTACGTCACCCGACACGCGTCTTTGGCGGACGTGCCGAGACAGTCACGACGAGCGAATCTCTGAGCCGCTCAGTCAGCTTCCGGCAGCGCGGGAAGGTCTCCCTGAGCCGCCATTCGCCGCTTGTTCTGAAAGCTGCCCCGAGATGCACCCTGCGGAGAAGGCAAGCAGGACCGCGACACTGTTACCGCCCAGTAGGCGACCTGGGCGGGCGGGATGCCGTCGTTGAGCCATTTGGTCAGGCGGCTGTGCCGAATGTCGTAGATCCACTTCCCCATCGGGGAGCCGTACTCCTGCTCGGTGAACTCCAGCTTCCGGGCGTTCCCACACACCCTGCGAGCGACCGAGCCCGCGAGTATCCCACCGTTCTCGCTCTGAAAGAGCCGGTCGCCGGGCGTCAGGTACTCCGTCGCACCACTGGTCTTCGGCATCCTCAGGGGGCGGCAGCAGGTCTTCCACGTGCCTCGCCACGGCTTCCTCAGGGTGCGGTCCGGTGTCGTACAGCGTGGAGAAGTACGCATGTAGCCGCCGGCCGCCACGGGTCCGGGACCGGATCCGGCGCAGCATGCGCGCCATGCGATCCGGACTGATCAGAGACCGTCTGTCTACCGCAGATGACGTCTCAGGGCGCGTATCGAGTCGTGATCAACGGGCGGTCCGGGTGAGGTCTTTGATCCAGATCATCGAGGCGCACAGGTGTAGGCCGGCGAGGTAGCCGGCTGGGGTCTTGTCGTATCGGGTGGCGATGCCTCGCCAGACCTTGAGCTTGTTGATCAGGCGCTCGACGGGCTTCCCAAACCGATGGACAATCGCCGCCCGAAGTCGGTGCGTGTCGCACTCCGTGCGATCGCGCGGGTCGGGCGCCTCGGCCAGCCGCTCCAGCAGGCCCGGCACTTCGGCGGGCTCGACCCGCGGATGGTCGCGGAGTTGGCCAAGGGTGGGTGGGGTCGGCGATGACGCGCCGACAGGCACGGACTTCCACTTGGATCACGGGGCGTAGAGAGCTCCATGATCTTGGAAGTCGGTGCCTGTCACGGTCCCGGAACCCGTCGAAATGTCAGATCATCACGAACCGTCCGTCAAGCGATTACGCGGACGCCCTGGGATGCGGTCCCCGCCGAATGCTCCATCTATATGGATGCACAGCCTTTGGGGAGATTTCCGAGTCGCGCCGGACCGCCCTGGATCATTTACGGAAAGACCAGGGAGAAGATGAACTGCGTGAGTAGACTTCCGGCTGCGCTGACCGCATTCGCAATGGTGCCGGCGTCGACACTGTCAGTGCAACCCACCTGGCCGTGCTGATTCGTCGAAGCCATCTGGCTATCACTGGTCTGCGTGAAACCCGACGATGAATCGCAGGTAGTGCCGTACATATGGTAAGTGGCGTTCGCGTGAACACCTCCGAGGGTGTAGACGGCCGTGATCTTGTCGTTCCCGTCGTTGGCGTACGCACCCGCGTCGCCGTCCCAGAATGCGTATGCGCCCAAGTAGTAGTCGGTGTACCTGCGCAGCGTTACCGTTGCCACTATCTTGCCCGCCGGGAGAGTCGCCGTCCTACACTGATCGACCGGGAAGGATTCGATGGCGTAATGCCCGGTGGTCACCGTATCGTCGGCAGGGTTCTCCTTGATTTGGTAGTCGATAGTTGCCCTGGCCGCGTAACCTCCCCAGTTGCAGACGGTGATCGTGTTGCTGCCCAGATTGATCGCAGCGCCGTTCGTCAGATCAGGCAGTTTTGTTCCGTCGGAAGTGGTGATGGACCATTGCTGCATCGTGTTGCCGCCGTCGCAGGTGCCCAGTTCCACCGCGGCCGTGTTACTCAGGTCGTATGCAGTGAGACACTTGTTGTCCCCGACATGGCGGATCAGAAAGTAGTTCGATCCGTCGCTCGCCGGCTGCAAGGTCCACGTTCCGGACGCCGGACATGCAGCCGGAACGAAGACGCGCGTATCGGACTGTTCGGCAAGGCAACCGCCAAAGTCGCTGCGCAAGTTGAATGATCCGTCGGCGGTCGAATCAATGGTTAGATCCGGCTCATCCTTAATCATCCACGTAGGGGCAAGCACGGACCAATCCGCCGGCACAGCATCAAAGCTCAGGTCACCATTGTTCCTTGAACTGATGATGACATGGGGTTTACTCGTTCCACTGTCTGCGTGAGCGACGGTAGCAGTGAGCGGGGCGATAATGATCCCCAGAGCGGCAACAAGTGCGACCAGCATTCTGGCGGCCGCACGCGCCGGAAGGCTGTGTTGGCTGAGCGCGGGCATAATCATTGCCTTTACCTCGCGGGATGGATGAATGGGCTGATGCGGGAATCGACGGAGACGTTTCCGTCCTAGCGGCAGCGTTCACGCACCATTCGGTCCCGGGGTGGGGCGGAACCCACTCTTCTCGGGGGCTACGATGCGTGACGCTGCGGAGGTGTTGTTGCGGCTGCTGCGCCGGTGAGCGCAAGGATCGCGGAGGGTCTTTGCGGGATCTCCGGACATCGACAAATCCGCGGGTCAGCAGGCCGAGAAAGTAGCGCTGCGGTGCTCACGCGCACAACCGTAGAATTACCTGATTGCTTTACCTGTTCTTCCCGGCAGGATCCGTCCTGGACCCGGACCGTTCCTCGTCAAGGCCCTCGCCGGACCGCTGGACGCGCGCACGGTCTACGTGTGCATCCCCCAGGTCCTCTACCCGTACGCCTCGACGGCTCCGCAGCTCGGCCACCCCGCCGCCGCATCCGCTTCGAGACCAACGGTGCACCCGCTGGTCCCACCGGCCAGGCGCACGCTACGGGTCGGGAACGTAACTCTGGCCCACCCCTTCGGTCCGAAGGTCAGACCGGAGGATGACAGCCGGGGTGGGGGTGACCCAAACTACTGATCGGGGAGTAGGCCTCGCGGACGAAGACCGGGCTGACCTGCCGCTTCAAGAATGAACGTCGCATCTTCCGTCTCGTTCCCCAGGAGTACCCATGTCCCACGCGGCTGCCGCCCCGGGGCGGCCCGGATCGCCCGCGGGCCGACCCGGCGTGTTCGGCAGTTGCACCCGCCAGGACAACCGCACCTGCACCCACGCGTTCAGCGAGGACGCCGTCCATCGCTGCGCATGCTTCGTCGGCCGACGGACAGCGGTCCGGTTCTCCTCGACGGACCCCAGCGGCATCGTGACTCCGACACCCACCGCAACAGGGGGAGCGCAGTCCGCCCTCGTCGCTGAACGACAGCGGTCGCGTCGCGAGGCAGGCGTCCGAGAGTGCGGCATGCGATCTCTCCGCGAGCCCGTTGCACTGGCCTTTCTTCGGCCTGAAGGGGGGCGGCATGAGCGGTCAAGGCAACTGGGTGAGCCGAGGAGCGCAGCCGGGCCGCGCCACACGCCAGACGGCGATCCACCCCCAAGGTCGCAGGCGCCCAGTGGGCAACTCCCAAGGAAGGCTCTGCGCAGGCTCGCTGCTCCCCGTACGTCGGCACCTGGGTGGGACTTACGCGGCGCACACCCCTGTCCGACGGCGGTGGTCCAGCTTGGAACTCGTCGTAAGCCCATCGTCATAACGAGTTCACGTCAGGAAGACAGGACGGGTCCCATGACAGGTCCAAGACGGGACGCCGGGAGGATACCGGCGGAAGTCACCACCTTCGTCGGGCGACAACACGAGATGTCGCAGGCACGGACACTGCTCACTCGAAGCAGACTGTTGACGTTGACGGGTGCGGGAGGAATCGGCAAGACCCGCCTGGCGCTACGAGTGGCTCGCGACGTTCGACGCTCCTTTCCCGACGGAGCGTGGGTGGTGGACCTGGGGCCGGTGGAGGACGGCGCACTGCTCGCACAGACGGTGCTGGCTGCGCTGGGCCTCGACCACAGCTCGGCCTTGCCGGCACTCACGGTGCTGGTCGACCACCTCGCGGACAAGCAGCTGCTGCTGGTGCTGGACAACTGCGAACACCTGCTCAACGCCAGTGCGGTCCTGGTCCGCATGCTGCTTGCCGCAGCGCCCGGCCTGAAGGTGCTGGTGACCAGCCGGCAGTCACTCGGAATCGACGCCGAGTCGCTGCTGACAGTACCGCCGCTGTCGACACCGGATCCTGACCGGCCACCGCCGCCGAAGGCCATGATGCGGTATGCGGCGGTGCAGCTGTTCGTGGAGCGGGCCTCGGCCGTCCTCGGCGATTTCACACTCGGTGAGGACGATCGCCTGGCAGTCGCCGGTATCTGCCACCGTCTGGACGGCATCCCGCTCGCCATCGAGCTGGCGGCAGCCCGGGTGCGGGTGCTGTGTCCTCAGCAGCTCCTCACCGTTCTGGACGACCGTTTTGCGTTGCTGGATCAGGGGAGTCGTGCCGCCCCGGCGCGTCAGCAAACGCTGCGTGCGGCGATCGACTGCAGCTTCGACCTGTGCACCCCTCAAGAGCAGTGGGGGTGGGCACGCCTTTCCGTCTTCTGCGGCGGCTTCGATCTGGAAGCGGCCGAAGCGGTCTGTGCGGGGGAGGAGCTCGCCCGTGAGCAAGTCCTCGGCGTCATCGCGGAGTTGGTGGACAAATCAGTGCTGACCATGGAGAGCCGGCGCGGCCTGGGACGCTACCGAATGCTGGAGACGATCCGTGAATACGGCCGCGATCTCCTGCGCCTCGGCGGGGAGGAGACGGCCGTACGGCGTCGACACCGCGATCACTACCGGGCCCTTGCCGCCCGGGCGGAAGCCGATTGGTTCAGCGCACGCCAAGAGAACTGGTCCACCCGTCTGTACCTGGAGCGCACCAACATCCGCGCGGCCCTGGAGTTCTGCCTGAGCACACCGCACGATGTGGGCGCCGGGCTCGCCCTGGCCACCTCCTTGTGGGGCAACGCGCTGGGCGCGGGCAACCTGGATGAACAACGCCGTTGGCTCGGCCAAGCCCTCGCACGGGACACCGAACCGACCCCGGCCAGAGTCAGAGCACTGTGGGCCGACGGCTGGCTGGCCCTGCTGCTCGGCGACTTCTCCACCGCGAAGGCCCGGCTGGATGCCTGCCAGGACCTTGCGGAGCGGCTGGGCGATGCGGAATCCCTGGCCCACGCCGTGCAGTTCGCCGGACTGACAGCACTCTTCGGCGGAGACTTCCCCGCAGCGGTCCGCCTGCTGGAGGAGGCCTACGACCGCCACCGCGCCACCGCGGACCTGTGGGCGGAGTGGACAGCCCTGTTCCTCCTCGCCCTCGTCTACTGCCTGACCGACAACCCGCGCGCCTCCGCGATGGCGGAACAGTGCCTGGCCCTGTGCGATGCCCACGATGCGCGATGGTCCCGCTCCTACCCGCTGTGGCTCCTCGGGCTCCAGCACTGGCTCGGCGGGGACGCCCAGCGTGCCATCCCCCTGCTCCAGGACGGGCTGCGCATCGCCCGATCCGGCCGCAATCTCCTCTGCGCGGCCCAGTGCCTTGAGGTTCTGGCCTGGGCCACAGCGAAGGACGGATGCGGGGAACAGGCCGCTGCCCTCCTAGGCGCCGCCCAAACGACCTGGCAGTCGGCCGGCATCGCACTGCCCGGCCTCGGCCGCCTCCTCCACTACCACAGCGAATGCGAGGCCCGACTGCGCGCCTCCCTCGGCGATACCGCCTACGCCGCCGCTGTGAAGATGGGAACCGAGCTCACACTGGACGAGGCGACCGACTACGCACTCGGCGAGCCCCCCACCCCGCCGACCACCCTGAGGCCCGCACACCCACCCATGCCCCTGACCCGACGACAGCGGCAGGTGATCGAGCTGCTTGCCCAAGGTCTGACCGACAAGCAGATCGCCGGCAAGCTGGTGTTGTCCCCACGCACGGTGGAAGGACACGTCTATCGTCTGCTCGCCGTACTCGGCTTCGACTCACGCACCCAGATCGCCACCTGGGCAGTGGAGAACTCCACACCGGGCCACGGGGTGCACCACGAATCAGGCTCTGTCCGACCCGGCGCAGCACGGTGAAGGCGTTTGTCATGATCGGACAGTCCAGGCGCAGCAGCACGATCGGTCATCGTGCCCGGTGACGGTGTCTGTCAGCGGCCAGTTCCTCCTGGCTCTCCATCACTTTCCGTGAATCGACTTTCAGCTCATGAGGAGGATTCGGCGTCTGAGGAGGCTGAAGCCGGCCCGGCCATAGCCGGTTCTCTGGATCATCTTGACGGGCCGATGATCCAGCGGACGATGTCCCGCACGGGCGGTGGGGGTTCAGGTAGTGGCAGCGGGTGACTACCCGATTCGGCAAGGGAGTTGAGGAAGCGGCGGACGGTCTTTCGGCTTCCCGTGTAGCCGAGGGCCTGGATCTCGGCTCGGAGCACGGCAGCGTTGTCGCAGCCGCCGCGCCACCGCTTTTCCAGATGGTCGGCGAACGGTCGCAGCACTGTCGCGCGCCAGCGCGGTCGGGCACGGAGCATCTCGTCGGCGGTGGCCGCCTGCACGTAGCGGCGCACGGTCTTGCGGTCCCGTCCGAGTGCCTGGCTGATCTGGTTGATCGTCAGCCCGCGCTTCCGCAGTTCATGGACCTCGGCGTGTCGCTCACGGATCCGGCGGCTCTCGACCGTGTTCTTCGGCCGCTCATCGATGTCCTGACCGATGTCGACCGGTTGGCTCGTCCGCTGCTTGAAGGACTTGTGGTGGCGGGCCACGGTCCGCTCGACCGCGTGAGCGAGGTTGTGCAGCAGGTGCCACCTGTCGGCAACCTGCGGGACGCCTGGCAGCGCGCGGCCGCCGCCTTCGGCGAAGGAGCCCCCGCGGTCACGACAGATCTTCTCCACCCCCGGGTGCTGGTCCGGCCAGGCCGCGGAGGAGTCCGCAGTGCGGTCGGGCAGGACGTCCACCGGCCGCCGGGTCTCCATGTCGATCAGGATGGTGCCGTAGGTCCGGCCGCGCCTGAACGCGAACTCGTCCACGCCGAGCACCGTTCGGCGTCTTGACCTCCGGCAGAGGCAGTCGACGGACCATCCGCAGCAGCGTGGCGGGGCTCGCCTCCGCCCGCAGGTGGCGGGTCAGCCGCGCGCCGGCCTGGCCGCCCAAGGCCAACGCGATGCGCTCAAGCAGTCGTTGGAGCGGCACGCTCCGGCGGCCGTGCCGGACGGTCAGCCCGTCAACCTGCTCGGCGAAGGTCCTCTTCCGGCAGTCGGCGTTGTCGCAGAAGAACCGGCGGACCCCCAGGTCGAGTTCGACCGCCTGCCTTCCCGACGGCCAGTCGGGCACCCGCCGCTGGTAGCGACTGTGCACGAGGGAGGACACCTGCTCGCAGCACGGGCGCACCGCCGTCGTGGCACCGCTGGTGACCTGCGTCCGGCCGGGGCTCCTGTTCATCCGGTACGGGGTGCAGGAGCCGGGGGCGCCGGACTGCGGGGGTGTCACGATGGGCAAGGGCGACCTGTGTGATGTGTCCAAGATCGGTAGAGGAACGCACGACAGCTGGACGGAGTCCTACGCGGACCGGGTGGCGGGCCAGGTTGCGTCCAGGGAAGTGGTGTAGGGGTTCGACCTGATCCGGGGGTTTGCTCCGGCTTCTGGCTGATGCCCGCATAGATGAACGGCCACCGGC
>NZ_JBEZIX010000106.1:0-13368 GCF_040651315.1 Streptomyces sp. NPDC048506 | reverse complement strand
ATCAGCCAGAACGACCAACTCCCCTGGTCCTTCCTCATCCACACAGGACTGACCATCCACCAACCACACCCACAGAACTAACGAAAACCTCAGTAAGCTGGGTGCTCACCGCGGCGAGGCTGGCGTCCAGGGGCGGGAGTGTCCAATAGACGGCGGATCCGATGATCAAGGAGACGCCTGATGAGCGAGACCGTCACGGAGCATGAAGCAGAGGAGTCGGTTGTCGAGTCGGCCGCGGAGGCGGTGTCGGACGAGCAGCTGATTGCCATGCTGGTCGACCGAGCCCGCTCCGACGGGCTGCAGCTGACTGGCGAGGGCGGGCTGCTGCAGCAGCTGACCAAGCGGGTGCTGGAGTCCGCCCTGGAAGGCGAGATCACCGACCACGTCGGCTATGACAAGCACGACGCTATGGGCAGGAACAGCGGCAACTCCCGCAATGGCACGCGAGCGAAGACCGTGTTGACCGATGTCGGCCCGGTCGAGGTGAGGGTGCCCCGCGACACCGCCGGCACCTTCTAGCCGCAGATCGTTCGCAAGCGTCAGCGCCGGCTGACCGGAGTCGACGAGATGGTGCTCTCCCTGTCCGCGAAGGGCCTCACACACGGGGAGATATCTGCTCACCTGGCCGAGGTCTACGGCGCGGACGTGTCCAAGCAGACCATCACCACGATCACAGACAAGGTGACGGAGGGCATGGCCGAATGGCAGTCGCGCCCGCTCGACCGCGTCTACCCGGTCGTCTTCGTGGACGCCATCAACGTGAAGATCCGCGACGGCCAGGTCGCCAACCGCCCCATCTACCTGGCCATGGCCGTCACCGTCGAGGGCACCCGCGAGATCCTCGGCATCTGGGCGGGCGACGGCGGCGAGGGCGCCAAGCACTGGCTCCAGGTCTTCACCGAACTCCGCAACCGTGGCGTCGAAGACGTCCTGATGCTCGTCTGCGATGGCCTGAAGGGGCTGCCTGACGCGGTGGAGACGGTCTGGCCACGAGCTGTCGTTCAGACCTGCATCGTTCACTTGATCCGCAACAGCATCCGCTACGTTGCCCGCCAGGACTGGGACAAGGTCGCCAAGGACTTGAAGCCTGTCTACACCGCACCGAGCGAGTCCGCCGCGACTGAGCGGTTCCTGGAGTTCTCCGAGAAGTGGGGCACCAAGTATCCGGCCGTGACCAAGCTGTGGTCCGACGCCTGGGCCGAGATGGTGCCCTTCCTCTCCTTCGACGTCGAGATCCGCAAGGTGATCTGTTCGACGAATGCGATCGAGAGCGTGAACGCCCGCATCCGCAAGGCTGTCCGGGCCCGCGGCCACTTCCCGTCGGAGACCGCCGCGTTGAAGTGCGTCTACATGGCACTGATGAGCCTGGACCCGACCGGCCAGGGCCGACGCCGCTGGACGATGCGCTGGAAGGCCCCGCTCAACGCCTTCCAGATCGCTTTCGAAGGCCGACTCACCCCCCACCACCAACCACTGAACTCAACAACCAAGATCAGCCGTTGATTGGACAGACCCGGTGCGAAGTGGAACGCGACACCGCCTGCCGGTCTGGCGCGGAGGCTACGTCAGGGCGTTGACGCGGTTCTCGCCCCCGATCGTCAAGCGCAGCGACGACATGCACGGCTTCGTCGTATTGCCCAAGCGCTGGATCGTGGAGCGGTTCTTCGCCCACCTGATGCGAAGTCGCCGCATAGTGCGCGACTTCGAGCGATCCACCAGCGGCGCCGAGGCGATGGTCTACTGGTCGATGACGCAGCTCATGACCCGCCGCCTTGTCCGGCCACGCCCTTCGCGAGCGTGAACCGGCCCGGCGCCGGCTCGACCAGCCACCCCCGGGCCACGAGCCGCTTCGCGCCAGCTCAGCGACCCAGTTCTGGGCCGCGGCGAGGTTCGGCGCGGTGCCGGCCACCTGGTACGTGAAGTCGTCCCACTCTTCCAGGACCCGTGGCTCGTCGGGCCGGAGGTGGCCGGCGCCGCCGTGCACCGGACGGTGACGGCGGTAGATGTCCATCGGCCGTCGGCGCCGCTTGTCGTACGCGGCGAGCGGGTCGTCCCATCGTGAGGGGCGTCCAGAGTGATGTGCAGGGTGCCTTGTCCTTTGACAGTGAAAACGATCTCTTCGATTCGCGTCCGAAGGGTTCCGGCATACCACCCCGGGCGCGGGGTGGTATGCCGGTACCGTTGAGGCAGAAGTCAGTACACGGGGGTCTGATATGCGTGTGCCTCTTGAGGCTGGGCTGGTCCGGATCTGGGACGGTGACGAGCCCGTCGGCGCCGGCTTTCTCGCCGGCCCCCGGCACTTGGTATCGGCCGCGCACGTGGTCGCCGGAGTTCTCGGGATATCCACCGACGAGCCCCCGCTCGAGGGGGCCTCGGTCAGTCTTGATTTCCCGCTGCTCGCTCCCGGCAGACGGCAGCTCGCCGACATCGTCGCCTGGCGGCCTCCCGTGCCGGAGCACGGGATGGACGTCGTCGGGCTCCGGTTGCGGGAGCCACCGCCTACGGACGCCCGGCCGCTCGTCCTGAGCCGGCGGCACGGGGAGTTGGACGGTTCGCTGGTCATGGTGGGCTTTCCCCGCGGTCTGGAGCTCGGCACCTGGGTGCACGGGCGCCAGGGCGGTCCCGTTGCCACGGGCTGGGTGGAGATCGAGAGCGACCCGGCACGGCAAGCCATGTTGGCCCCCGGCTTCTCCGGAGCCCCGGTGTGGAGCACCGACGCGGACGCTGCCGTGGGCATGGTCGGCTACCGGGTCACCGGCGCCGGCACGAAGATCGGCTACATGCTCCCGGTGGATATGCTGCTGGAGGCGTGGCCCGAGCTGGCCGAGGTGATCGAGCGGCGCGCTCCGTACCGGGCGCTGCGTCCCTTCACCGAGCAGGACGCCGATCTTTACTACGGGCGCGAGGAGTTGGCCGGTCAGCTCGTCGACCGCATCCGCTTCGGAGTGCCGCTGATCAGCGTCATCGGCGGATCAGGCATCGGGAAGTCCTCGCTGTGGCATGCAGGCGTGGTGCCCCGGCTGCGTGCCGCCGATTCCTCCGGCACCGTCCGGCTCACCCTGGCGTTACGCCCGTCCGACGCCGCCACCCCGCTGACCGCACTGGCCTTCGCCCTCGACCGGCTGATGCGCCCCGACCTCACAGCGGTGGCCCGGCTGGAGTCGGTTGCCGCGACCGAGGTCCGGCTGGCCGGCGGACAGCTGCCCGACATCGTGGCGGCTGTGCTGGAGCAGCACCGTGCGGACCAACTGGTCGTGTGCGTGGACCAGTTTGAGGAGTTCTTCGCGGCGTCGGACAACGACCGCTCCGCATTCGTTCGCGCTCTTCTGCCCTGCTTGTCCGCCGGGTCCCGACTGTGTGTGCTGGTGAACCTGCGCGACACCTTTCTGGGGACGGCGCTGACCGATCGCGCCGCCGCCGACCTGGCCCGGACGTGGCTGCCGGTCACCGTGGGCGAGATGACCGAGGCCGAACTGCGCCGGGTCATGACCGGGCCGCTGGAGGGTGTCGGCACGGTCGCTTTCGCCGACGGGTTAGTCGAACGCATCCTGGACGACCTGAAGCACACCCCGAATCCCCTGCCCCTGCTCGAATTCACTCTCGCCGAACTGTGGCAGCGCCGACGGGCAGGCCTGATGACCCACGCGGCGTACGAGGAACTGGGCGGCATCTCAGAGGCCCTCGCCCGCTACGCGGACCGGATCTGGGCCGGCATCGACCCGGAGAGCCGGGAGGTCGCCGACCGGCTCCTCATCCAGCTGGTCCGGCCCCTGCCCGACGGCGACCTCGCCGTACGCCGCACCGCGTTGCGCGACGAGTGCGACGAGAACCAGTGGACCGTCGGGCAGCGCCTCGCCACTTCACGGCTGCTAGTGATGCACCGGATCGGCGGCGACCCAAGTGGCGCCTCCGGTATCGAGCTGGCGCACGACTCGCTCCTGTTGCACTGGCAGCATCTGCGCGAGCTCTGCGACGAGCACCGCGCGTTCCGCGTCTGGCAGGACACTCTCCGGCAGCGCATGGCCACCTGGTCCGAACAGGGCTGCCCGGGCAGGCGGCTGCTTGCCGGTGCTGAGCTGAGGGACGCCCGCCGGTGGGGGCGCACTCACGAGGCCCATCTCTCCGCCCGGGAGCTTCAATACATCATGGCCGGCCGGGTGCGCCGCTGGCGAGTGAACGGCACGGTCTCCGTCGCCCTGGCCCTCGCGCTGGTGGCGGGGACGCTGACCTACCAGAACCGCAGCGAGCAGGTGGTGCAGTCCCTCGCGGGAACCCTGCGTACCAGGGCAGAGGAGCGGGCTTCCTACGACCCCTACGGCGCGATGCAACTGGGCCTGCGCTCCTATCGTACGCACCCGGACAGCGGTCTGCCGGACGTCTTCGACGGACTGGGTCCCGTCGACCGGATAGTGCCGAACCTCGGTGCGACGACCACGGCACCAGGCGGCGAATCCCCGACATCGACACCGACCGCGCAGAAAGTTCCCCCGTTGTCGTACGCCGACCAGATGGCACTTCAGGATCTGACCCACCTGGTGGCGCCCGGCGGCCGGACCCTGGTCACGCTCGCTCCGAAGGGCCAGATCGTCCCGTGGCGGGACACCGGGCGCGGGCTGGTGGCTGAGCCCCTGGACGGGGTGCTGGTGGAGAACGACCTGGCCAACAAGGCGGTGATCAGCCGCGACGGACGGTACGTCACGTTCCCGGACCAGCCCTTTCCGGACATGGAGAGTAAGCGGGGCGTCCCCGGCTCCTGCCCTGTGCCGGACCCCATGAGCACCACCATCAAGAACTGCCTGGTCGTCTACGACACGGTCGAACACCGGGTCGTCCTCGGTACCGAGTTCGCCCCGCTGCCCCGGGTCGGCCGGATCTCCATGAGCATCGATCCGAACAATCGGGTACTCGGGCTGGTGCTGCCGGACAGCTTGGAGCCCACGACGGCCGCGGGCCAGCGCAACACCCTGTACCTCCTCGACCTCAATACCGGCAGGCTCCTCCGCAAGGCCGTATTACCGTGGCGGAGCACGGTGTTCGACTTCTGGCTGGGTCCGGACGGCGAGTCTGCGATCCTGGGCGAGGCCGAGGCAGACGAGTCCTCGATCCGTACCGACGTCACCCTGACCCGAGTGCGCGTGGAACCCGATCGGATCACCCGCACCGCGCTGGCAGATCCGACCCGGACGCAGAACTTCACCACGAGCTTGGACGGCCGGACCGTCGCCGCGGTGCTCAAGGGCGCGCCCGGCGCCCCAGCCGAGCTGAGGGCCTGGAACATCGCCACCGGCGCGCAGACGGGGTACATCCCGCGCCTCGACCCCGCGGAGGCGGACGGGACACTCACCCTCAACTCCACCGGGACCGCCGCCTGGTTCTCCCTCCTCCCCGATGCCGACGCCATCAACGACAACGTCGACATCACCGAGTTCGTCGCCAAGGCCAGGAGCCGCGTATCCATCAGGTCACTTACCACGGGAAAACGCGTCGGCCGCTACTCCTATCCGGGGGCCTGGTCGACGCTGATGCCGCTTGGTGACTCCCCGGACGGCCCAGTCCTGCTCGTCGACGGCACGGCGCTGGGCGTCGTGTCGGCGGCCTCCGGCGGGCGGAGCCCCCTCCAGCGCGTGGCGGCCGCGGCCGAGGCCGGTCCACGCGAAGCCATCAGGAAGCCGCCCGGCGTCGACCGACTGTGCGCGCTCCTGGGCCCCCAGGTCAATGATTCGCGCAACATCAAGAATTTGGTCCCCTCCGGGGCGTACAACGGATCCCTGTGCCCTTGAGCCGGGAGTACCTACGAAACACGCACCATCACTCACGGATGAGGTGTCACATGGCTGAGATCGCTCGCTGGGCGCTGGACAACGGCGGAGAGGTGCTGGTGGAGATCGCGGAGGACGGCCCTGAGATCAGCCCGGTGTCCCGTTCCCGGGATGTGGTCCGGTCTGCGGCGACCTCGCTCGGGTCCGCACTGAGCAGTGTGCGGGACGCATCGTCCACGATCCTCGGCCAGTTCCGAGATGCGCCCGTGTGCCCGGACAAGATCGAGGTGGAATTCGGGGTGCGCCTGAGCACCGAAGCCGGTGCCGTCATCGCCAAATCCAGCCTCGACGGCCACTTGACGGTCAAGCTCAGCTGGGAGGGCGGACGAGCCGCCCAGGAATGAGCCTCCCGGTACTGGCAGGTCGCGCACAGCTCTCCCAGCCTCCGCCGAGGCCCTTGCCGGGAGCCCCGCCGACACCCACACCGAGCATGGCTTCTCGCGCAAGCGCTCCGGTCCTCGGGGTGCTCCCTCGCACTCGTCTGTCTGCGGCAGCGTCGTTGTACCCGCTGGCTATCTACAAGGCGTGGTTGATGCCCGGGGGTGGTTGCTGTGTGTCCCGCCCTGCTGAGTCGGCTGTCTGCATCGTCGTGGCTGACTTTCGTGGGCTAAGGCTCATCAGCTACCCACTCCTCTCGTCGAGGCCGTTCACGGCGGTGTCGATATGGCTGGTGGGGGTAGCTCTCGGGCACATCGGTGAAGGGGGCGGGATGGGGAAGGCGAGCCGGGGCAAACGGCAACGTAGTCGGGACCGTGGTGGTGAGTGGACTGCCGGCAAGGCAGCGGTGAAGGCCTCCAGGATGAGGGCGGATACCTTACGGAACCTGGCGGGCAATCCGTGGGTGCGCCTCAACGTGGCGGGCAATACGCAGAACACGCTCAGCGACATGTACCAGGTGGTGCTCAACAGTGATGCGCCAAGAAACGCCGAGTGGGACATGACCTGTTCACTGGTATTAGGCAAGCTCGGCCGGCGGCCACCGTGGCCCTCCAGCCCGGAAGTAGCTGCGGACTGGCAGCTGGCGCAGTACCTGGATGTCGTGCAAACCGCGGAGTTGATGGTCATCTCCCCCTCCGCCCATGCCTCCGTCATGGCAGCTGCAGCCACGCTGGAACCCGGAGATCTCAGCACCCTGTCACGAGACCGGGACGTGGTAGTCCCTTGCGGTTTCCTGGTGTTACCCGAGCCTGTGGTGTGTGTGAACCGGATCGGATCGCTATCCGACACCGTGGCCTACGGCTGGCAGTTCATCACTCAGCACCAGGTGCTGCCCACCGCGCAATACGCAGGCGTCCGCATCAGCACCTACATGGATCGAGACGGCCCAGTCCAGCCCGAAGAATGGCGAGCTGCCATGGCCTACGCGAGTGCCTCCGGCAACCCTCTGCCCCGGCTTGTGCCCGATGGGATGTATGGGATGCGAGGGGACGCAGCCGCCCGTACAACAGACGACGGATTCGTGGACTTGCTGACAGAGAAACACAAGCAGATACAAACCGCGCTCACACAGGCGTCCGCCCGGCGCGCCGAGCCCGTCGCCGACACCGGTGAGTGGGCCGGCGGCCACGTAGAAGACCCCCACGACGACTTCGCATGCCGCTACATGTTCGCCTTCTGGCGACTCGTAGCTCAGGGCGTCACCACGACCCAACCCCTGACAGGCCCGCCCTCCAATCAGAGGACCATAAGAGACCCGCACGACCCCGACGTCCGGGTCGTGCGCCTGACCCAGCAGGTGCCTGCACAGCGCTTGGCGGAGGAAGGGGAGGAGAAGCAGGTGAGGACGTATCACCACCGCTGGCCGGTACGTATGCACAAGGTTCGGCAGTGGTACCCGTCCGCACAGGAACATCGCCTGATCTGGCGGGGCCCCTACATCAAGGGCCCCGCCGACGCTCCCCTCATGCTGGGCGAGAAGGTCTATGTAGCCGACCACTGAGGTCCACCTCGCCGCAGACGACGAAGCACGGCTCCTGGCCTTTGCCGTCACCACTGGCCAGGCCGGGTGACGCGCGGACTTCGAGACGGTCATGGCCCGCATCCGCGTGCCACATCGACGAGGCCTCCGCCCCGCGATCGGCCGGGTACGGCTAGGCGGGTTTGCTGCTGCCGGGCGCAGGAAACCTGTGGGACATGGCCGGTGACCTTCACTACCCTCGCCCTGAGAAAGGACGTGGGCATGGCCCTGGTGAAGAAGGGGGCGCGGCGCATCACCGTCGACGGCGTCACCTACCGATGGAGGCTTCGTGGAAGGCCCACCTACGACCAGGGACTGGTCTGGTCGCCCCTGACCTATGCGGTCGAACACGCAGAGACTCCCGGCACCACACTGGTGATCACGACCAACCAGCCACACCCAAACAACTGGTTCGGCAGACGGGCTGACCCTGTCCTGCCTTCCGACGTTGCTGACAGCATTCGAACCGCCCGCGCCAACGGTTGGACTCCCGAGAGCTCCGGCTCTCCATTCCATCTCGACCAGTCGGAGGGCTTCGTCTCCTCCCGCTGACTCGCCCAGCGGCAGAAGGACTCACCGATGACGCGGTCGGTGAGTCCTTCTGTTATCTGCTCCCCACTTTCTCCAGTTGGTTCACTCCGTGAACCAACTGGGTGGTCAGGCTCCGGGGGTGACGGACTGGGCCGTCTCGAAGGCTGCCTTCTCCTGGTCGCCGAAGTTCGTCCCGGCCATGTAGGGGCTGGGGGCACGGGACTGGGCTTCGGCGATCGCGTCGAGGCCGCCGGTGCTGGACTGGGCGAAGTGCGAAGTGACGCCGACTAGGACGCCCTCGCCGGTGGACGGGTCGAAGTCCTTGAACCAGGGGCCGCCGCTGGCGCCGGGGCTGAGCTGGGTCTTCATCAGGTCGCTGTTGGTGTCCGACCACCACTCGCGGTTGATCCAGGACGGACCCTGGCTGAAGAGCAGGGAGCGTCCGTCGTAGATGCGCTGTTGCGCGGCGGGAACGTTGTTGACGTTCGGGGAGCCGTTGATCACTGCAACGCCGGTACTGGAGAAGTTGGGGCCGCTGTAGCTCTTGAAGTTCACGGTGGGGTAGCCGAAGTTGGTGCGCGGCGTCGTGCGGGCCGGGTTGAAGCCGATCGGCTGGCCGCCGCCCACGACCTCTTCGATCGGGCGGTCGTCGGCAGGGTTGTCGACGACCATCGCGGCCATGTCGTTGTTGTTGAAGTGGTTGGCCTGAGCCGCCCATCCCTCGGTCCACCAGGCTCGGGTTACCGCCCACACGCCGTACGGTGCGACGTCGGAGTCGATCGCCGGGCCGCTGTTCAGGTCGGTGCCCGGCGCGACGCGCGGCAGGTTCTCGCCCCGGAAGCCGGGGATGAACAGTACGTTCGTCGCGACCTGGTTCAGGTCCCGCGGAGCGTTCAGGCCCCAGTTGATGCGCAGGCAGTGGGCCGCGGTGACCACGACGCTCTTGTTCTGGCTCTTGACCACCGTGGCGGTGCAGGACGCGAGGTCATCGGTCGTGCCCGTGCCATCGGCGTTGCGCATCCGCATCACCAGCTTGCCCGCCGTCCGGGTGACCTTGCCGCCGCCAGCCCAGGGCCGGGCGGTGTCGTCCCATCCGGCCGCCGGAGCGACGGCCTCGGCCCCGTCGCCGTTGAGCGCGGCGGCCGACAGCCGGTTCAGGTTCCAGTACCCGGCCTGCTGCTGGAGCCCGGCCTCGTAGCCGTCGCCGAGCGGGACAAGGCGAAGCTCGACCGGTCCGGCGGCGTACGCGGCCGGGGCACTACCCAGGGTGCCCACGGTCGCCAGGGCCACCGCGGCGGCCAGCATGGATATCCGCCGGATGGTTAACGGAAGCGTCCTCAAGGCGTACTCCTCAAGAATGGCAGTGTCTGAGCGAAGCTAACGGCTGGCACCGAGTCCGTTCGAGCGGGTTTCCGGCCATGCATTTCGCTAGCTTGGAGCGCAGATCGCACGCTGCTACGGGAGACAAACCGGGCGATCGCCGTCGCTCTTCGGGTGAGCGAGCGTTCGGTGGAGCGGTGGCGTCGGGCCTGGCGCGAACGCGGCGAGGCCGGGGGCCTGTCGAAGGGCTCTCCGGGGTGGTCCCGGCTCAGCGTGACCCAGATCGCTAGGCTGGGACGAGAGTTGGAGCGTGGCCCGCTGGTTCATGGCTGGGCAGACCAACGATGGACACTGGCGCGGGTCAAGACACTGATCGGCCGTCTGTTCCACGTCTCCTACACCGTCGAGGGCACCTGGCAGCTGCTGAAGCGGCACGGCTGGTCGTGGCAGCAGCCGGCCCGGCGGGCTATCGAGCGCGACGACGATGCCGTCGAGGTGTGGAGGAAGGAGACTTGGCCCACCGCTCGTCCGTACGGCTACGCCCAGCGCATCCCGATCGCGGACAGCTGCTCCATGCGCTCCGGCGTCAGTGTCGTGGCCCTGGAGCGTTGGTTGGCGACCCAGGCGCCGAGCTTGAATTGCAGCTCCCAGCCTTCGTCGGCGAGCACGGTCTCCACGTGCTTGCGTGGCACCTTCAGGTGTCCTTCGCGTTCGTAGAACTGCTGGGCGGCAGCGAGGTTGGCTGCCCATTTGTCGGCTTGGCTCGTGCGGGGCTTCGGCTTCTCGTCCTCGCCGGCAGGCTCGATCCCGAGGACTTGCTCCAGCATCCATTGCTGCACGCCGGTGAGCTTGTCCCACCCAAAGCGCTGGGCACGGACCCACCGCCCGAGATCCTCGCCCTGGTGCACGACGTCCCCGGGTTCGGCGGGCAGTTCGCCGCCCTGCTCCAGGTGCCGACGTGTGAGGTGGAAGGCACGCTGCCACTCCACGGGCCACGTGGGGCACCACGAGGGGTCGATCTCCTCCAGCTGCTCGCGCCGCTCCTCCGACAGGGCGCCGGCCGACGATCCGACCGGGAGTCCTTCCGCACGCCGCTGCTCGATCTCGGCAGCCTTCCGGGCGGCGGCCCGCGCGTTCTTCAGGAAGATCCCGACCTTCGCGCCTCGGAAGGTGGCGTCCAGCGGGGCCAGGAGGTGCCCGTTCTCGGCAGCCCACCCGCGCACGGCGGCCATGCCCTCCTCCCACGCGACGTCGAAGTGGCTCCAGACCATGCCCAGCTTCTCCAGTTGCTCGACGCGGTTCTTGTCCATGTTCCCGCGGGCGTAGAAGCGCCGGTTGTCGGCGATCCACTGTCCCAGCGGGAAGTTGGCGAGCGAGGCTGGCCACCCTTCGGCCTCGGTCTCCGGGCCCTCCGGGACGCGGTATGTGAACGGCACCTTCAGGTCGCCGCGCTCGCGGGCGTAGATCACGGCGGCCTCGATCCCGCGCCGCCAGTGCTCGTGCTCCGGATTGAGGACGCGCAGGTTGATGAACGCGGCCAGGGAGGCCGGGTCGCGCGGGGTGGAGAACTTCAACAGCGCCTTCGCCGGGGCGGAGGGCCCGCCGCCCTCGCCCCCGGCACCCTTCTCCTTGTCCTTGCTCTCCTTCTGGACGGGCTTGTAGCGGCTCGGGGCCTGCTGCTCGGCCAACTGCTCCACGACCCTGGCGTCGTGCGCCCTCAGCGCCTCCAGCAGCTTCGCCAGCCCGCCGAACGCCCGGGACGTCAGCATGTTGTCCGCCGTCTCCCCAGGCCCCAACAGGACCGGCACGACCAGCGACGCCACCTTGCCCTCGCCGGGCTGCATCCGTAGCGCCCGCCCCACCGCCTGGACCAGGTCGGGCATCGAGCCCCGCACGTCAGCCCAGTAGACCGAGTCGCAGTTCTTGGTGTCGACGCCTTCCCCGAGGACCTTTACCGAGCTGAGGAAGCCCTTCTCCACCACAGTGCCGTCCGTGGCGATGAGGTCGGCGAACTCCCCGAGAGCCCGCCGGCGGTGGATCGGCTTGTGCTCGCCGCATAGCCAGTCAGCCCAGACCGTGGCCGGGTACAGCTCGGGGTCGGCGTCGTGCAGCTGCGCGGCGACGTTGGGCAGGCCGGTCGCGAACGCCTCGGCCTCCTTCACCATGTGGTGGAAGACGAGTGTCCTGCGGAAGTTCTCCTCTGCCGACGCCTTGACCAGGGCCGTCTGGAGAGCGGCGAGCCGGGCCCCGCGCACCTGGTCTGAACGTCCCTCCGCACCGAGCAGCTGCGCGGCCTGGAGCTGGGTGTCGGTGACGTCCACGCAGACCACCTGGTACGGCGCGCAGATTCCCCGGTCGATCGCCTCTGACAACGTCAAGGTGAAACACCTGCTGCCGAACGGCCCGTTGGGGTCATCCTCCATCGATGCCACCAACTCGCCTGGCGCTCCCTGCTCCTGGTTCTCGTCCAGCTGCCACAGCCGGGGTGTGGCGGTCATGTACAGGCGGCGCAGGGACGGGATGCGGGTGTTGTCGTGCACGACCGCCCATGGCTTCCCGATCTGCCCGGACGTACGGTGCGCCTCGTCCACGACAATCAGGTCCCAGCCCGGAAGGCCGGCCTGGTGCGCTCGCTCCAGAGTGCCCAGCCCAAGCGAGGCGTACGTGGCGTACACGGTGACCCTGTCGAACGGCCGCACCCAGTCGACCAGTTCGTCCACGTCCGTGGTGTTGGGGAAGGATGCCTCCTCACCCCGCAGGGAGGAGACACCGATCATGGCTCCCCGGCGGCCTCCCTCGCGCCACGCGGCCTCGGTCTGGGCGAGCAGGTCCAGCGAGGGCACGAGCACCAGCACGCGGCCTGCGTGGAGCTCCTCCGTGCTGCGGGCGGCGACCCGGGTCTTCCCGGACCCGGTCGCCATGATCACCTGAGTCCGGAGTCCTCGCTCGGGCACAAAAGAACTTGCAGGCAATTCGAGGGCACGAAGGACCGCGTCAATGGCTTCGCGCTGGGCGGCTTCGCGCTGATCGGCGCGGTTCATGGTCGACATATCCGTATGCCTCTCCTGGGTGCCGTCAGGTCGATTCGAGCGGCGGGAAGTTGGAAACTTGCACGTAGAAGAGCTGCGATGGCTACAGTTGGCCTGACGCTGTTGACTGACTGCTCTGACTACCAGGGAAGTCAGCAAGGGCTTGCGGTGGACCCCGATAAGCCTCCAGAGCGGTTCCGGGTGGCGTGCTCTGAGTCCAGAGATTATCTCACTACTAAAAATGAAGCACACAGAATCCAGAGATTCCCTCTAACGTGGCTTGAAGTTGCTATTCTGCCCTTATCGCAAGCCAGACAGGGCCTTGACGGGCCCTCAACCTGCTTTCTCGTCTGGTTGACTGTTCTCCGTGTTCACGCACCCTCCCGACCGCCTGTCACCCCCCTTCTCCTCCTCCCCACTGGCGGACCATCAACTGTGCGCTGACCCGCCCAGGCCGTAGCCGGCTTGGTGACGCGGAGCGTCACTGTGGCTGGAGCGCAGCGGAGGCCACGGGGTCGGCCGGAGGCCGACCGCGCCTCGCAACGCGAGGCGCTGGCACTGTGGTTGGCGGTGGGCGCGCAGCGCGTGCCGTGTGGCGGTGAGCGGAGCGAGCCGCATCCGCTCACGCGGAGCGTGAGCGGAACACCCGCGCGTAGCGCGGGTGTTCGCTTCTTCGGGCGCAGCCCGAAGGGACCCGCTCCGCGAGATCGGA
>NZ_JBEZIX010000105.1:0-13558 GCF_040651315.1 Streptomyces sp. NPDC048506 | reverse complement strand
CGGGCGTTTCGGCCGTATGTGTTGACGGTGGTGCGTCGGCTTGCGGTCAGCGATGCGGCGCGTAGGAGGCGGGCCATGCCGACGCCGGAGATGGAGGCGTTCGCGCCGCTGTTGCCGTTCGAGGATCCGGTGTTGGCCGCGTTGGAGGCGTCGCTGGTGGGGCGGGCGTTCGCGGCGTTGCCGGAGCGGTGGCAGACGGTGTTGTGGCATACCGAGGTGGAGGGGGAGAGTCCGGCGCAGGTGGCGCCGTTGCTGGGGTTATCGGCCAACGGGGCGGCCGCGTTGGCCTGTCGCGCCCGTGAGGGGCTGCGCAAGGAGTATCTCCAGGCGCATCTGTGTGAGCAGGAGATGGCGCGCGAGTGCCGTCGGTGTGCCAAGAAGCTGGCGGCCTACCTGCGCGGGTCGTTGGGGGAACGGGACCGGAGTCGGGTCGAGGAGCACCTTGCCGGGTGTGAGCGCTGTCCCCGGTTGCTGCTGGAGCTGCGTGAGGTCTCCGGCCGGCTGCGCGGCATTCTGGCCCCGCTGATCCTGGGGCCGGTGTTCGCCGGCTACTTCGCCCCACTGGTCGAGGCATCCCAGGCGCCACCGCAATCGCAGGCACCACAGGCATCGCAGACCCCGCAGGCACCACCGGACGAGACGACGCATCAGGCGGCGGACGGCCCTGATCCGGGCGCGGACGGAGACTCCGGTGGTGGAGCAGCGGACGGAGACTCCGGTGATGGAGACGATGAAGGTACCGGCGCGGGGAGTGCCGGAGACGATGGAGGTACCGGCGCCGGGAGTGCCACGGGGGCCGGAAGCTCTGGCCCGGGCGCCGTCGCCGTCACCGTCTCGGTGGTGGCCGGCCTCACCGTCCTCACCGTGACCGCCGTGCTGATCCTGTCGCCGGGCCCGTCCTCGCACCCCCGCGCGGGCGGCAGGGAGCCCGCCGCGACATCCGCCCCCACGCCGCCGCAGCCGTCGTCGGCCGGCCCGTCGTCGTCCGGCCCGACGCCGTCCGCACCGATGGAGCCCGGCCCGGGCGGCCGTCACGCCCGGCCGCGGCCGAACCCGTCACGCAGCACCCCGCCAGGTGACTCCGACCCCTCGCAGGCCGGCACGCCCGCCCCGTCCTCCCCGGCTCCGACCCCATCCCCCCGGCCCCCGTCCGGTTCGGTGATGTCCGACGGCAGCTTCGAGTCGCAGGTCACCGGCCAGCCTGTGACGTACTACGGCACCGGTGACACCATCGGGCCCTGGCAGGTGGTCCAGGGCTCCGTGAACCTGGTCCGGTCGGGCCAGCTCCAGGCGGCGGACGGTCAGCAGTCGATCGACATGAACGGCGATCCGCCGGGCCCCGCCGCCGGGGCGATAGCCCAGACCTTCCCCACCACCGCCGGCCGGCCTTACACGGTCAGCTTCCGCCTCGCCGGCAACCCCACCTGCGCACCCGTCGCCAAGACCCTGCGCGCCGACATCGGCACGGTCACCCGGGACTTCTCCTTCGACACCACGGGGCACTCCGCGACCGACATGGGGTGGCGGGAGGAGACCGTGCGGTTCACCGCGCAGAGCAGCCGCACCACGCTGCGCCTGACCAGCACCACCGACCCGAACAGCCGGTGCGGGCCGGAGATCGACACGGTCAAGGCCACCGCGGGGTAGACCGGCCTCGGTCGACGCCGTCCTACGGGGATCCCGCGGCGTTCGTCCGGCCCGTGGGCCGGGCCCGGGCCTGGGCGGCCAGTGCGCGGACGCTGGGCGCGGGGCGCTGTGCGAGGCGGTGGACGCGCCAGGTGAGGAGATGTGCGGGGGACGGGGCGTCATCCAGATTGCAGTGGTGGACGGCGAACCGGAGGAGCCGGGCAGGCGGGTGGCCCGCGGCCTCGGCTTCGGCGAGGGCGGCGAACAAGGCGCTCCACGCCGGGTCGTACAGGATCTGCTGCGCCTGCTCGGGCACGGCTTCGTGGACGAGTTGCGCGTAGCGCGCCGGGCTCGCCGTCTCCGGCCCGCGCAGGGCCAGGGCGGTCAGGGGCTTGGCGGCGGCCAGGTCGTAGGCGGTCCGAAGGTGGTGCAGGGTCCGGCGGGCGGCGATGACCTGTTGGTCGTTCCGGCGGTGTTGATGCCAGCGGAGGGCGGCGTTGACGACGAGGACGGACGAGCCGAGGAACATCGCGAGCGCCGCGCCGTGTCCCCGCACGGGCTGGTGGCGCAGGGCCCGGACGGCGCTGCGCAGAGCGCGGGCGTGGGGGTGTGCGCGGAAGCGGGACCGGGCCCCGGACCGGGTGACGCGTTCGAAGGCGATGGCCGCCAGTTGGAGCTGGGGTCCGATGTCCGGGGGAGCCAGGGGCGGGAGGGCGGCGAGTGCCTCACCGAAGGCGGCGAGGTGGGCCCGCGCGGCGGTGTCGTCATCGTGGCGGAGGACCCAGGGTATGCGATCGGAGGCGGCGGTGGCCTGGTGCCAGGGATTGCGGGTGCGCAGGCCCGGGCGCGGGGCGGTCGACGGCGGATCGGTGGCGTCCCGGTCGTCGGGGGCGGCCGGCCGGCCCACGGCGGGACCGGCCGCCTCGCGCTCGTCGCTCTCGATGCGGGTGGGGTGCGGGACAGCCGCACGCTCGCCGCGGACCGCCGGAAGCAGGCCGTATGCGTGCTCGATGGCAGTGAGTTCTTCGTCGGCGGCGAGGTGTTCGTTCCCGTGCTGGGCAGGGCGGAGGCCTCCTCGTACGGTGGTGGCGACGATATGGATGTGGTCGTCGGCGTGCCGGATCGCGACCCACGGGCAGCCGTCGTCGCCTTCGGGGCCGGAGCCGGCGGCGCGCACGATGCGGCGGGCGATGGCCGCCCAGTCCTGGTCGGTGAGGGTGCGGTCCTCGGGTGCGGTGCGCACGGAGCAGTGCCACACGATCCGTCCGGGCGCCTGGCCGCCGCACTGGACGACCCTGCGGTTCAACGCCGCGACGAGCCGTTCCTTGGCGCCGTGGAAGTCTTCGGAGCGGCCCGGATCAGGCAGGGAGCCGTTTCCTGAAGCCACCAGGTGGGGGTCGATGTGCTCGTTGGCGAGACCGGGGCCGAAGAGGTAGGTGATCAGCTCGTGGGTGCTGTTGCTGCGGGTGATGTCGGCGATCAACGAGGCCGCCTTCCTGAACGCCATGCGGCCCGTGCCTCCGGGCCGCCTTGTTGCCGCCAGGATCGTGGCGCGCACGTGAGGGCGTAACGCCCACGAGGGCGTACTTTCGGGAACTCCACCTGGCCGACGGGGCGTTGGGGTACGGGGGTGACGCGGCCGCTCATCGCCGAGACACAGACCCGGTACGACAGCAACGAGCCCGGCAGGCGCGGCCGTTGAGCGCCCGCAGGCGCCCGCGGCCGCCGGTGAAGCCGGGCCGGGGCGTTGTGCGACCGATGGCGGTGCGAGCCGGCCGGCCGCCACCACCCCGGACGGGGACGGCGCGGCGGTCAACGCGGGCGGAGCTGCCCGGCTAGGGGGACGTCGAGGACGAAGACGTGGCCGATGGCGGCGTCCGGGTAGCCGTAGTCGACGTTCTTCAACCGCACCTGCCGCGGGGTGACCTCGACGATCTGCACGGCGATGGGCTCCGGGTGGCCGGGCAGGGACAGCAGCCAGTCCTGGGCCAGGTAGCCGAGTCCGGTGCGGTCCAAGCGACGGCGGGCGTGCTCTTCCTCGCTCGGGTCGCCGAGCGGGTGGCCGAGGAGCGTGACCGGAACGAACCGGCCGGGGGAGTCGTCGACGGGGCGTAGGTAGCCGAGGATTTCGTCGTCCTCGTGGCGGCGGTGGCAGGGCCAGTGCGGGGGGATCACAGCGTGGTGCTCCGGGATGTGACGGCGGCGCCGCACCCTACGGGGCGCGGGCACCGCCAGGGGCGGGATCGGACGGGGGCACGGTGGGGCGGGAAGGGTGCCCGGCTGTCGGGGCCGCGGCCCCGACAGCCGGTGACGGTCGGTCAGTTCAGCCTGGCGTCGGCGTAGACCGCCATCGCGTCCCGCTGGTACTCGGCCAGGCCGTCGGCGACCTGGTCGTAGGCCGCGCGCCACTGCGCGTCGTCGACGTAGTTCTGCCCGAGGGCCTTGAAGGCGCCCGCGTTCGGCGTCCACATCCGGCAGATGCCCTGGTAGTGGGCATCGACCTCGGCCTGTACCGCCGGGTCGGTCACCGCCGTCCCGGCCTGCATGAGCTCCGCCATGCGGACCATCGCCGCGGTCGCCGCACGCTGCATCCGCTCCCGGTCCGCCGCGGTGAGGGTGTCCGCGAACCGGGCCGACTGCTCCGCCTGGCCGGGCCACTGCCCGTGGGCGATCTCCTCCTGGCGAGCGGTGTCGAAGCCCACGAACAGGTTCTCCGGCCTACTGATCTTTTCCATGGCGTCGGTGTCCTTGCCTTCCTCCAGTTCGGCGATGGTGCGGTCGACCGTGCGGGCCAGCGCATCGAGCCGGTCCCGTTCGGCCACCAGCCTGCGCTGGTGCGCGCGCAGCGCGGTCACCTGGTCGACCTGGTGCTCCAGGACGGTCGCTATCTCGCGCAGGCCCAGGCCCAGCTCCCGCATCAGCAGGATCTGCTGAAGGCGCAGCAGCCCGGCCTCCTCGTAGTAGCGGTGACCGTTGCTCCCGATGTACGCGGGAACCAGCAGACCGACCTCGTCATAGTGCCGCAGCGTCCGGGACGTCACCCCGGACATCCGCGCCACGTCCGCAATCGACCAGGCCATGGCCGCACCCTTTCCTCGCCGGGCCGGTCTCTCCGGCCCCACAGACGACCGTAGAAGTTGACGCAGCGGCAATCGCAAGTCGTCCAGGAACATCGCCCGCGTGAACCGAGCAGCTCCATGTTCGCCGACCACAGCGGTCGCAGCTGTGCCGACGTCCGGGAACTGACGGTTTCGCAACGGCTGGTGGGCGAAGACGGCGGGGCCGGCCTCGACACCGGTTCGGGGCAGGGGCTAGCCGTCCAGCGAGAGTGCGTTCTTGGCATGCTCGACGGATGCCTCGGAGGCAGGTCCGCCCGGATTCTCCGTGGCCAGGGCCTGGTTGAGGCTCACGAAGGGACGCATCCGCTGCTCGTAGTGGGCGAACGCGGCGTGGTGATCGCCGTTTGCCTGAGCGAGGCAGTCGGCCAGCAGGTAGGAGCCGGCGAGGGCGAGGCTGGTGCCCTGCCCCGAGAGAGGGGAGGGGCAGTAGCCGGCGTCGCCGAGCAGGGCCACCCTGCCCCGCGACCAGCGGTCCATCCGGATCTGGGCCATGGCGTCGCAGTAGAAGTCCGGAGCGTCCCGGGCAGCTTTGGCCAGGCGGGCCCCTTCCCACCTCAGGGACGCGAGCTTGTCCGCAACGAGACGCCGCAGCCCACCGTTGCTGCGGACGTCATGACCAAGCGGTGCGGACTGGAAGCCGAAGGCGATCCTGAGCTCGGTGTTGTCGCGAACGGGCATGATGCCGAACCCCGCGTCGCCGTCGCGCAGCCACACCTGCCAGTGGTCCAGTGCGAGGAAGTTGTCCGCGCTGAACACCGAGAGGTAGCTGCCCAGGTGCTCGGTGAAGCGGTCCTCGGGGCCGAAGGCCAGGCGCCGAACGGTCGAGTGCAGGCCGTCGGCCCCGATCACGAGGTCGAAGGTGCGGGACGCCCCGCGGGTGAAGTCGACGTGCACGCCGGCCTCGTCCTCGTCGAGCGCGGTGATGCTGTTGTCGAAGAGGTACTCGACGTCTGCGCGGGTGTGTTCGTGCACCATGCGCACCAGGTCCTCGCGCAGCAGCTCGATGTCGTCGCTGTCGAGTCTGCCGCTGCTGAAGGTCGCCTCGGTGGAGCGGTCGATCTCGTGGCCGTCGGGGTCGAGGATCGACATGCCGCGCATCCGGGTGCGCAGCTGTCGGGCCTGTTCCAACAGGCCCATCCGCTCGACGACGTCGAGCGCGATGCCGCGGACGTCCACCGCCTGGCCACCAGGGCGCGGCGCCGGGGCGCGTTCGACGAGGGTGGTCCGGAAGCCGTGGCGGTGAAGCCAGTAGGCGAGCACGGGCCCGGCGATTCCGCCGCCTGAGATGAGAACGGTCTGCATGGGAAGCTCCTTCAGTACGCTGTACGCGGCTGAACGTACGGCGTACGCGCAGGGTCTTCAAATGCTCAAACGAGACGTCTGTGCTAGGGCAGTTGGCCTCCGTCCGGCGCCTTCGCTGATAGCCTCTGCACTAGTACAGGACGGGAAGGCGGCTGGACGTGACAGACCCCACAGGTGCATCCGGGCAGCCGCCCTATCTGCGCATCGTCGCCGGGATCCGCCGACGCATCATGGACGGGGAACTGGGCCCCGGGGACCGTGTCCCCTCGACCCGTCAGATCGCAAGGGAATGGGGTGTCGCGCTCGCCACCGCCACCAAGGCCCTGACCACCCTTCGCCTTGAGGGGCTGGTCGAGACCCGGCCCCGAACCGGCACCGTCGTGGCCGGAGCCGCTCCCGTCGCGCCATCCCGCAGGCACTCACCACCTGACCCACCCTCCGAACAGGAGCTGACCCTCGACCGGATCGTCCGCACGGCCATCGACATCGCCGATGCCGAAGGGCTGTCAGCGCTCTCCATGCGCGGTGTCGCGGCCCGGCTCGGCGTCGCCGCGATGTCGCCCTACCGGTACGTCCCCAGCAAGGACGACCTCGTCCTTCTCATGGCCGACGCCGCATTCGGTGACGAGGCCCCTCCCGCCGACGCGCCCGAAGGGTGGCGCTCCCGTATCGAGCTGGGCGCCCGGACCCTGTGGACCCTGTACCGCAGGCACCCGTGGCTGGCCCAGCTCGGTTCTCTCACCCGCCCGCTGATCGTGCCCAATCTGCTGGCCCACTGCGAATGGGCGCTGAGTGCCCTCGACGGCCACGGCCTCGATCCCACCACCCTGTTCGACATCCACGTGCTGCTCTACAGCCATGTGCAGGGCCTGGCAGTGCACCTGGAATGGGAAACGCATGCCGAAGCCTCCACGGGCCAGTCGGAGGACCAGTGGATGGACAGCCGGGCTCCGGCCCTACAGGAACTGCTGGCATCCGGCCGCTTCCCCACCTTCGCCAAGGTGGTGCGAGCCTTCGACGGCGGCTATGACCTGCGCCTCGACGCGGTCTTCGAATCCGGCCTCAAGGTATTCCTCGACGGTCTTACTCCCATTGTTGAAGGCTGAGGGCTCTCCCCTTGGGGCGTGTCCGATCCTCGGCTGCGTGGGCGGTATCCGGACAGCGCCGGCGATCCGTCTGAGCGCGTTCGGGTGTACGCCGACGCGCGGACGTTGCCGCCGGCTGCCCGGTGCGGATGATTGACCTCAGCAAGGCGGCGGAATCGCGGTCGGCCACTGCTCGTCCACGTCAACGGCCTGGTCTGCGCCCCGCCGGGCCCGAGGTGATCAGGGTGATCTGGAGGACTTCGACATGCCCGTGGCAAGCGCCGAGACGGACGTACTGATCGTCGGTGGCGGGCCGGTCGGGCTCACCGCCCGAGCGCTCCTGGAACGCTGGGGCGTGCGGGTTTTGCTGGTGGAGAAGCACCGTGAGTTGTCGCCCTTTCCACGGTCCCGGCTGGTCAACGTGCGTTCGATGGAGATCTTTCGCCAGCTCGGGCTGGCCGCCGGGATCACCGCGGCCGCGTTCGCGCCGGAGTACGGCCGTATCCGCTTCCGCGACACCCTGTACGACCGTGACTTCGCCACGGAGGCGATGGTCGGGATCAATGCGCCGGTGCCCGAGAGCCCCGCGCTCGGTGTGGTCACCTCGCAGGACCGGTTGGAACCCGCCCTGCTCGCCGCAGCGGACGCACAGGTGCGGTTCGGGGTCGAGCTGATCGGTCTGGCCGAGGAGACCGACAGCGTCGTGGCCCTGCTCGTGGACCGTCACAGCGGTGACGAGACTCGGGTCCGTGCCCGCTATGTGCTCGCCGCCGACGGCGCGAACTCCACCGTCCGGCAGCTGCTGGGAATCGACACCACGGGCCCCGGGGCGTTGGGGGGTGTCACCACCGTCGTGTTCGACGCCGATCTCAACCGCTGGTGCGCCCGCCAGCCCGCCGGGGTCTACTTCACCGCGCACGGCTCGTTCCTCCCGCTCTACCCGGAAGGAGGCTGGTCCTGGTTCGCCCCCACACCCGAAGACCCGGCGCGCGCCGACTGGCCCGGTCTCGTCTCGCGCGCCCTCGGCCCCAGTGCCGAGGTACGGGCCGAGGTGCTACGGGTTCAGCACTGGGTGATGAACGCGTTCGTCGCCGAACGCTTCCGCCATGGCCGGATCCTGCTGGCTGGTGACGCCGCGCACGCGATCCCCATCATCGGCGGTCTGGGCATGAACGCCGGCGTCGCCGATGCGCACAACCTGTGCTGGAGGCTCGCGGGCGTTCTCCACGGGTGGGCCGGACCAAGCCTGTTGGAGTCCTACGAGACGGAACGACAGCCGGTCGCCCACCAGACCCTCCGCCAAGCCGTGGCCAACACCCAGCTGCTGCTCCAGGTGCAGAACCGGCGCCGCGACCAGCTCCAAAGCGCCGAAGCGGCGGCGGCCCGGATCGAACTTCCCTGGTCGAAAGGGTTCTTCGCGCAACTGGGTCTGGTACTCGGCGTCGCCTACCACTCCGACGCCGTCCTCACCGACAACGGCACCCCACCCGAGCCACCCGCCAGCGGTACGGACTACGTCCCCACCACAGAGCCAGGCCACCGCATGCCACACCTCTGGCTCACACCCAACAGCTCCACGCTCGACACCTTCGGCGAATGGTTCACCCTCCTGACCCCGGACCCCACCCACTGGGAGCGACAGACCACCGCCACCACACCCTGGCCACTGCGCATCGAGACCCTTCCGCACGAGCACATCGACCTCTGCGACCTCCGCCGGCACGGAGCACTGCTCATCCGACCCGACGGCCATATCGGCGCCCGCTGGCGCGACCACCCACCGAGCGACGCCACCCTCCGCCACGCCCTCACGACCATCACCCGCTCGACGCCCCCCTGACGGCCCAGCACCCCACGCATCTGGCTGAAGTCGCCCGCGCGCACCGCCTCAGCCGTGATCATGTAAGAGAGCGGTCGATTCCCCGTCACCCCACTGCAAGGGATCGTGGCCGCTGGAGAGCCGGAGAAGCTCTACCTGCTACCTGCTACCTGCTACCTGCTACCTGCTATCCGGCCATCGGATACCCGGCCATCGGACCGTCGTAAGGAGTTCTCTTGAGTGACGCATACTCTCCCATCCCTGAACTGAACTTGCTGAAGGAGTTCCAGGACGGCCTCGGAGGGCAGTTCTTCTCGCCCGGATTCGAGCTGATCGAGTACGACCGCGGCCTGGACTGGTTCTGCGGCGATGCTCCCGACGCATACCTGGACCGGCTGATCCCCTTCGCCTACGCGACGTCCTCTGGCTCGTACTACGCCCTGTGGCGCTGTGACGACCGCACCGATCTCGCCACCCTGCCCGTCATCTTCTTCGGTGACGAGGGCGACCTCTGGGTCGAAGCCTGTGACCTGCGCGAACTCTTCCGGCTGCTCGCCGTTGAGCCGGACGACCCCGAGGACCGCGCGCGCCTCGCCTCCGCGCGCCAGAAGTATCTCGGGTGGCTGCACCAGAACTTCGGGCTCACGCCGCACGACGGCTCGGACGGCGCCGAGAGGGAGAGCCTGACCGAGTACACCCGGCGGTTCGCCGTCTGGGTCTCGGAGTTCGCCTCCGAAGACCTCCTCGATGATGTGCTCAGCGCGCTCGACGTGGAGATACCCACGCCCTGAGACCAACCAGGCCCCCCTCGGCCTGGTCGCTGGGACCCTGCGGAACCGAACATGGCCCGCAGGGTCTCGTGGAAGGCGGTTTCGGCGGCCCCTATGTGTTGTCGGAGACGAAGCCACGGGTGACGTGTGTCCCCGTCCCGTCGTCCTCGGCATGGTAGTCGGACTGGCCGACACAGTCGCTGTATTCGTAGTTGGCCCTGGTCGTGCCGTTGAGGCCACCCGCGTCGGTGCTCGTCGGTCCGCCGAAGACCACGTCTGACCTCGGCATCTCCGAGCAGCTGGGAATCCCGGCGTAGTACTCGACGAATCCGCCCTGGGAGCCCTGGAGGTTGCCGCTCCCTGCCGGCAGTGTGTAGGTCCCGAGGTGGGTGGACGCGCCGGTGACCGTGTCCGTTGCCGTTCCGGTCCAGGTGTCGTCCGCGGTCCGCTCGACCGTGATGTCGTAGCGGTGGCCGTACACGGCGTCGAAGTCGACCGCGCAGGTGACGCCCGGGCCGCCGTCGGCTCCTTCGTGGCAGTTCGGGTCGGTGGTGGACGCACCGGCGGTGAAGGTGGAGAAGCGGGCGGACAGTCGCTCGCCGCCGCCGCTGTTCTCCCGTGGTTGGAGGCCGGTGTAGCCCATGCCGTTGGCGAAGCTGTACTGCTGGGCGAAGTAGATGCCGCTCTGGTGGGCTGTGGCCTGGTTGACGGTGAGGGGGAAGGTGATGTTGGTCAGCCCCGAGGACGGGGTGTTGGGGATCGACCAGCCGACCGATACGTTCCCGCCGCCGACGGTGGCGGCTGGCGCCGGCGGTGTGACCGGGGTGAGCGTGAAGTCGTCGAACTGCTGGGTCTGGTAGCCGGTCACGCCCAGTCCCGCCTGGCCCTTGGCGAACGAGGAGTCGTTCGCGCTGCCGAGGGTCTTGCCGTCGAGGGAGGCGGTCAGTTTCTGGCCCTGCATCTTCAGCGACACCCTGTGCCACGTGTTCAGACCCGGAGCGCGGGTCTTCCCGCTGGCGAGGGTCGTGAACTTCCAGGAGGTGTCGCTCTTGTCGATCGACCACGCCCCGGTGTCACCGACCCGAAGGTGGTAGGCGTTCAGGCCGTTGTTGTTGCGGCCCTGCTGGCCGACGCGGCCCAGGAGCTCCACGCTGCCGCTCTTCTCCAGCATCGCGTCGGCCGTGACCGTGTAGTCGTCCCACGAACCGTCACCCATGATCGTGTAGGGGGCGTGGTAGGGCTCGTCGGTCCAGCGGATCGGGACGCTCGGCGCCATCTGCCGCAGGCAGGTGCCGGTGCGGCCGCCGCCGCAGTGCACGGTCTTGAAGGCTCCGTTCATATCGGAGAAGTACCTGGGGTTCGTGGTGGCCGCCGGCTTGTCGAAGTCGTCGGAGTAGGGCAGCTTCATCGCGGCGGCGGACGGGGGCTCGGCGGTGCCCTTGCCCTGGCCGGTGGTGGTCGTGAGGGTGTAGACGTGCCCCGGCTTCAGGGTGAGGGAGTAGGTGCCGTCGGACGGTGTGATGTCCGGGCCGGGGACGAAGTGGTCCGCGGTGTCGGACGACGTGACGTCGGTGGACCGGACATGGACGGTGCCGGTGGCCAGTCCGCCCTTGACGGTGAAGGTCGCGGTCTGTTCGGCCGTGGCGTCCATGGTCTCGATGACCGTGGAGTAGTCCCTGTTGTTCGTCGACTTCAAGGACACATAGCTGCCGTTGGCCTTGTCGCCGCCGAGGTATCCGCTCGCCGAGTCGATGTAGTGCCAGCCGGGCCGGGTGAACTGTGTGGTGTGCGCCGTGACCCAGGTGGTCTTGCCGATGTGGTAGTTGCCGGACCAGGGTTGCTGCGCGAGCGACATGCCGTCGGTCGAGAAGTGGAGGTTGGGGTAGATCGCGGCGATGACGGGCCAGTTGAAGTACGCGGTCATCTTGCCGTCGATGTAGTCACGGTTGATCGCCCGGGCCGCCGCCGGGGCGCCGGTGTCGGTGTCCTGGGAGCCGTTCTCGCTCGCCCACAGCGGCTTGCCCAGGCCCTGTGCGACGTCGGTGTTCGGGCAGGACGGGTAGTCGCCGAGGTAGCCGCAGGGGTAGTGGACGCCGACGACGTCGACCGCGTCCTTGAACGCACTGTCCGTCTTCATCGCGTCGGCGACCTTCCAGTCGCTGTCGGCCGCGACGACCTTGGTCCGGTAACCCTTGGCCACGAGCGTGGACTTGAGCGTCTTGTACCACTCGGCATCCCAGTTGCGCTCGTTCCAGCCGCCTACGTAGTCAATGGTCAGACCGTGCTTCCTTGCGCAGCCGAACCAGGACATCAGGTAATCGATCATGTCCCGGGACCAGAACTTGCCGTTGCCGATCCAGCCCGGCGCGCCCCAGGCCAGGCCCGCCAGTTTGATCTCGGGATTGCGGGCCCTGGCCTCTTTCGCGAGCCACCACTCGTAGCCCTGCTGGCAGTCCACCGCCCCGCGGGTGTGCTCGTGGCTGGGCTCGGCACCGTCGGTGGAGTTGGTGTCGCCGCCGATCTCCAGTTTCAGGACCTGGAGTGAGGCGCCGTAACCGGGCTTGAAGAGGTAGTCGAGGAGCTGACTGCGCTGCGGTTCCGGGTAGTCGACGAGCAGCCGGGTGTTGCCCCCGCCGCCGCTGATCGCCCCGACGCCGTCGAAGGTGAGGCCGGGCTTTGTGCCGTCGATGGTGACGGACGTGGCCGGAGCGGCATGGGCGAGCGGCGGGACCCAGCCGATCAGGGCGCTGACCAGGAGCGTCAGGAGGACGAGGAGAGGCGGTCGCCGTCGGGGGATGGAGGTCACGTCGACTCCAAGTGGGGGGATCCAAGGGGGAGTTGGAATGGCCGCGAGCGCTTGGCTGAGAGAGCGGCGTGATGCATGTGGAACTCATCGCTGAAGGCGGGAGCCGCTCAGGTGGTGCAATGTGGGCCGCCGCTACCCACAATCAAGCAACCTTCAACATGATCGAACAGATTCACTCATCTGTGGGGCGATGGTGGAGGATTCCGGGACCTCTGTCAACGCCCCGGGACAGAAGTGATGGCGGTGGATCGGACGAAGAACGCCGAGCCGCCTCTTCCGCAGGAGCAGTGCGCGCCCGCCGGTTCGTCCGCGCGAGCCGCAGCGGTCGCCGTGGTGACGGACGAATCGGCGCTCCTGCGCCAGCCTGCGCAGCGCCGACAGGGCGGGCTCCAGCGGGGTCGTCAGCAGTACGGCACGTTCCGCCAGCTCCAACGGGTCCTGGATGCCTTTCAGTTGCTCGTGCTCGGCCTGAGCGGCCGCCGTCGGCCTGCCGGAGGGCATCAGCCCCTCTGCGGGCCACCGTGGCGGAGGCGGGCGGGCGCGCCATTAGCGGTGCGTTAGTGCGTCATTAGTCGATCGGCAGCGTCGTGGATCACGGTGGAAGCGCAACGGACCCACTGCGCGCAACCCATCCCGACATGGGTGCGTACCACCACACGAGGGGGAGAGAGAAGAATGCCGCTCGCCGCCAGGACCCTCCGCCGCGGCCGCGGGGTCGCCGTCGGATCGCTGATCGCCGTGACGGCGCTCACGCTCACCGCCTGCCGGAGCGGCAGGGACTCCGCGTCCCCCGCCTCGTCGGCCGCCGCGCCCGCCGCGGCCGGCCGAATGTCCTTCTCGGGGCCGTAACGGAGCCCCGACATCTGCTTGTCCATCTCTCCGGGTGTCCCCCTTCTTTGGGCGTCCCCCTTTACCAGACCTTCGAACGAATGCGATGGGGACCGTCATGCGTGAATTCAGCCGCCGGCACATATTCGGACTCGGGGCGGGAGCGGCAGCCGCGCTCTCGGTCGCCGGCTGCTCGTCCTCCG
>NZ_JBEZIX010000104.1:0-13811 GCF_040651315.1 Streptomyces sp. NPDC048506 | reverse complement strand
GTCAATCAGGACGGGGCGAGCAATGGGCTGACGGCGCCGAGTGGTCCGGCGCAGCGGAAGGTCATCCGTGATGCGTTGGCCGATGCGGGTGTGACCGGGGCCGAGGTGGACGTCGTCGAGGCGCACGGCACCGGTACGCCGTTGGGTGATCCGATCGAGGCGGGTGCGCTGTTAGCCACGTATGGGCGTGAACGGGTCGGCGATCCGCTGTGGTTGGGGTCGTTGAAGTCCAACATCGGGCACACCCAGGCGGCTGCCGGTGTCGCCGGTGTGATCAAGATGGTGGAGGCGCTGCGGCACTCCACGCTGCCCCGCACCCTCCATGTCGACGCCCCCTCGTCCAAGGTCGAATGGGACGCGCGTGCCGTGGAGTTGCTGGCCGAGGCCCGGCCCTGGCCGCAGCGGGCGAACGGTCCGCGTCGGGCGGCCGTGTCCGCCTTCGGCGTCAGTGGCACCAACGCCCACGTCATCATCGAGGAGCCGCCGGCCGAGGTCGAGGCCCCGGCCGCGGTCGAGGCCGGCGACACTCCTACGACCCCCTCCACCGTGCTCTGGCCGTTGTCCGCCGTGACCGCGCCCGCCCTGCGCGCCCAGGCCGCACGTCTGCGTGCGCACCTGGAGCGCCTCCCCGACGCCGCTCCCGCCGACGTCGGCCATGCGCTGGCCGCCGACCGCGCCGCCCTCGCCTACCGTGCCGTGCTGCTCGGCGACAACGGCGCCCCCATGGACGCGCTCGCCGCCCTGGCCGCCGGGGAGATCACCCCCGACGCCGTCACCGGCACCGCGGCGGACGTGCGCCGGGTCGCCTTCGTCTTCCCCGGCCAGGGCTCCCAGTGGGCCGGTATGGGCGCCGAACTCCTCGACGCGGCACCGGTGTTCGCCGCCGAACTGGAGCGGTGCCAGCGCGCGCTCGCCCCGTACGTGGACTGGTCCCTCACCGACGTGTTGCGCGGCGCCCCCGGGGCGCCCGGCCTCGACCGCGTCGACGTCGTCCAGCCGGCCACCTTCGCGGTGATGGTGGGGCTCGCGGCGCTGTGGCGCTCCCTCGGCGTCGAGCCCGCCGCCGTCATCGGCCACTCCCAGGGCGAGATCGCCGCGGCCTGTGTGGCCGGCGCGCTCTCCCTGGACGACGCCGCCCGGATCGTGGCCCTGCGTTCCCAGGTCATCGCCCGGGAGCTGGCCGGACGGGGCGGCATGGCGTCGGTGGCCCTGCCGGCGGCCGCCGTCGAGGCGCGGCTCGCCGAGGCCGGTGGCGCGGGTGGTGTCGAGATCGCCGCCGTCAACGGCCCCCAGTCGACCGTCGTCTGCGGGGAGCCCGGCGCCCTGGAGGCGCTGCTGCGCACCCTGGAGGCCGAGGGCACCCGGGTCCGCCGCATCGACGTCGACTACGCCTCCCACTCCCACTACGTCGAGAGCATCCGGGAGGAGCTGGCCACCGTCCTCGCCGGGATCCGGCCGCACGGCGGCGACGTGCCCTTCTACTCCACCGTCGAGGCGGGGCTCCTGGACACCACCGCGCTCGACGCCGACTACTGGTACCGCAACCTGCGGCTCCCGGTGCGGTTCGAGCCGACCGTGCGCGCCATGCTGGCCGACGGCGTCGACGCGTTCGTGGAGTGCTCCGCGCACCCCGTCCTCACCATCGGCGTCCGCCAGACCGTGGAGAGCCTCGGCACCGCCGTACCGGCCGTCGGCTCACTGCGGCGCGACGAGGGCGGGCTGCGGCGCTTCCTCACCTCCGCCGCGGAGGCCCAGGTCGCCGGCGTACCGGTGGACTTGGCCAGGCTCAGCCCCGGGGCCCGCCGGGTGGACCTGCCCACCTACGGCTTCCAGCGCGAACGCTACTGGGTGAGCTCCGCCCGGCCGGACCGGGCGGAGACCGCCGGAACCGGCGACCGCACCCCGGAGTCCGGCGACCGGCTCGGCTACCACGTCGCGTGGAAGGGGCTGCGCCCCGTCACCGGCGGCTGGCGCCCCGGACTGCGCCTGCTGATCGTGCCCACCGGTGAACGGCACGCCGCCCTCGCCGACGCCGTGGAACAGGCGATCACGTCCTTCGGCGGAACGGTCCGCCGCATCGCCGTCGACCCGGCCCGCACCGGCCGCGCCGAACTGCACGGCCTGCTCGAACCGGCCGTCCACGGCGACACCGCCGTCACCGGCCTGGTCTCGCTGCTCGGACTGTGCACCGACGGCCACCCGGACCACCCCGCCGTGCCCACCGGGGTCACCGCCACCCTCGCCCTGGTCCAGGCCCTGGCCGACCTCGGCGGCACCGCACCGCTGTGGACCGTCACCCACGGCGCGGTCGCCACCGCCCCCGACGAGGTGCCGTGCACCGCCGGAGCCCAACTGTGGGGCCTCGGCCGGGTGGCGGCGCTGGAGCTGCCCGAACTGTGGGGCGGCCTCATCGACCTGCCCGAGCAGTCCGACGCCCGGGTCTTCGACCGCCTCGCCGGTGTCCTCGCCGAACCCGGCGCCGAGGACCAGATCGCCATCAGGGCGGCGGGTGTCTTCGGCCGCCGGGTCCTGCCGAACCAGGCCGACTCCACCCCGCCGTCCTGGCGCGCCGGCGGCACCGTCCTGATCGTCGGTGACCTCACGACGGTGCCCGGCCGGCTGATCCACTCCTTCCTGGAGGACGGCACGGACCGTGTGGTGCTGGCCGGGCCGGACATCGACGCGGAGGCCGTCGCCGCGGCCGGGCTCACCCACGCCGCCGTCGTCCCCGTCCGCTGCGACGTCACCGACCGCTCCGCGCTGGCCGGTCTGCTCGTCGAGCACACGCCCGCCGTCGTCGTGCACGCCCCGCCGCTCGTGCCGCTGGTCCCGCTGAACGAGACGGCGCCCGGCGACATCGCCGCCGCCGTCGCCGCCAAGACCGCGGTCGCCGGCCACCTGGTGAACCTCGCGCCCGCCGCCGGCCTCGACGCGCTGGTGCTGTTCTCCTCGGTGTCCGGCGTGTGGGGCGGCGCGGCCCAGGGCTGCTACGCGGCCGCCACCGCGCACCTCGACGCGCTCGCCGAGCGCGCCCGCGCCGCGGGAGTGCCCGCCGTCTCCGTGGCCTGGAGCCCCTGGGCGGGCGGCGCGCTCGCCGGCGGTGCCGACGCGGAGTTCCTCAACCGGCGCGGCCTCGCCCCCCTCGACCCGGACGCCGCGGTGCGGTCGCTGCGCCGCATGCTGGAGCGCGGCAGCACCGGCGGCGCGGTCGCCGACGTCGAGTGGAAGCGCTTCGCCGCCTCCTACACCTCGGTGCGCCCGGCGGTGCTGTTCGACGACATCCCCGAGGTGCGGCGGCTGCGCGCGGCCGAACGCACCGCGGGCACCGGCGACTCGGCCACCGCGGATCTCGTCCGCGAACTGACCGCGCAGTCCGGCCACAAGCGGCACGTCACCCTGCTGCGACTGGTCCGTACCCACGCCGCCGCCGTCCTCGGGCAGTCCTCCGGCGAGGCGGTGAACAGCGCCCGTGCCTTCCGCGACCTCGGCTTCGACTCGCTGACCGCGCTGGAGCTGCGCGACCGGCTCAGCGCCGCCACCGGCCTCCATCTGCCCGCCTCCCTGGTCTTCGACCACTCCAACCCGGCCGCGCTCGCCCGGCACCTCGGCGAGGAGCTCCTCGGCCGCGGCGACACCGCCGCCCAGACCGGCCCCGTGGCCCCGGTGTCGACGGACGAGCCCGTCGCCATCATCGGCATGGCCTGCCGGCTGCCCGGCGGGGTCCGCTCGCCGGAGGACCTGTGGGACCTGCTCACCGGCGAGGTCGACGCCATCACCCCCTTCCCCACCGACCGGGGATGGGACAACGACGCCCTCTACGACCCCGACCCCGACTCACCCGGACACCACACCTATGTGCGCGAGGGCGGATTCCTGCACGACGCGGCCGAGTTCGACCCCGGCTTCTTCGGCATCAGCCCCCGCGAGGCCCTGGCCATGGACCCGCAGCAGCGGCTGATCCTGGAGACCGCCTGGGAGTCCTTCGAACGGGCCGGGATCGACCCGGTGGAGCTGCGCGGCAGCCGCACCGGCGTCTTCGTCGGCACCAACGGGCAGCACTACGTACCGCTGCTCCAGGACGGCGACGAGAGCTTCGACGGCTACATCGCCACCGGCAACTCCGCCAGCGTGATGTCCGGCCGGCTGTCCTACGTCTTCGGCCTGGAGGGCCCCGCCGTCACCGTCGACACCGCCTGCTCGGCCTCCCTCGCCGCCCTGCACCTGGCGGTGCAGTCGCTGCGCCGGGGCGAGTGCGACATGGCGCTGGTCAGCGGTGCCACCGTGATGTCCACCCCGGAGATGCTGGTGGAGTTCGGCCGTCAGCGGGCGGTCTCGCCGGACGGGCGCAGCAAGGCGTTCGCCGAGGCCGCCGACGGCGTCGGCCTCGCCGAGGGCGCCGGAATGCTGCTGGTCGAACGGCTGTCGGAGGCCCAGAAGAAGGGCCATCCGGTGCTGGCGGTGGTCCGCGGCACCGCCGTCAACCAGGACGGCGCCAGCAACGGCCTGACGGCGCCGAGCGGCCCGGCGCAGCGGAAGGTCATCCGTGAGGCGCTCGCGGACGCCGGGCTGGCCCCGGGCGACGTCGACGCCGTCGAGGCGCACGGCACGGGTACGCCGTTGGGTGATCCGATCGAGGCCGGTGCGTTGTTGGCCACGTATGGGCGTGAACGGGGCGGCGACCCTCTGTGGTTGGGGTCGTTGAAGTCCAACATCGGGCACACTCAGGCGGCTGCCGGTGTCGCCGGTGTGATCAAGATGGTGGAGGCGCTGCGGCACGCCACGCTGCCCCGCACCCTGCACGTCGACGCCCCCTCCTCGAAGGTCGAATGGGGCGAGGGGTCCGTGGAGTTGCTGACCGAGGCCCGGCCCTGGCCCGAGCGGGCCGACGGCCTGCGCCGGGCCGGCATCTCCTCCTTCGGCATCAGCGGCACCAACGTCCACGTCATCATCGAGGAGCCGCCGGAGCCCACCGCGCCCGAACTCCTCTCGCCCGACGCGGCCACCGGCGGCGACGTCTGGTCCGCGGAGTGGTGGCACGAGGTGACCGTGCCGCTGATGATGTCCGCGCACAACGAGGCCGCGCTGCGCGACCAGGCGCGGCGGCTGCGCGCCGACCTGCTCGCCCACCCCGAACTCCACCCGGCCGACGTCGGCTACGCCCTCATCACCACCCGCACCCGCTTCGAGCACCGGGCCGCCGTGGTCGGCGAGAACTTCACGGAGCTGATCGCCGCCCTCGACGACCTCGTCGAGGGCCGCCCGCACCCGCTCGTGATGCGGGGCACCGCCGGCACCGCCGACCAGGTCGTGTTCGTCTTCCCCGGCCAGGGCTCGCAGTGGGCCGAGATGGGCGACGGGCTGTTCGACCGCTCCAGCGCCTTCCGGGAGACCGCACGCGCCTGCGACGCCGCGCTCCGGCCCTACCTCGGCTGGTCCGTGCTGGACGTGCTGACCCGGGAGCCCGACGCGCCCTCGCTCGACCGGGTCGACGTGGTGCAGCCCGTGCTGTTCACCATGATGGTCTCGCTCGCCGCGACCTGGCGCTCGTTGGGCGTCGAACCGGCCGCGGTCGTCGGGCACTCCCAGGGCGAGATCGCCGCCGCCCATGTCGCGGGCGGCCTCTCGCTGGACGACGCGGCGCGCATCGTCGCCCTGCGCAGCCAGGCCTGGCTGCGGCTGGCCGGCAAGGGCGGCATGGTCGCGGTGACCATGTCCGAGCGCGAACTGCGCCCCCGGCTGGAGTTCTGGGGCGACCGGCTCGCCGTCGCCGCCGTCAACAGCCCCGAGACCTGCGCCGTCGCCGGCGACCCGGACGCCCTGGCGGAGCTGGTCGCCGAACTCGCCGCCGAGGGCGTGCACGCCCGCCCGATCCCCGGCGTCGACACCGCCGGGCACTCGCCGCAGGTCGACACGTTGGAGGACCACCTGCGGGAGGTGCTCGCCCCGGTCGCGCCCACCTCCTCCGACATCCCGTTCTACTCGACGGTCACCGGTGGACTGCTCGACACCGCCGCGTTGGACGCCGACTACTGGTACCGCAACATGCGCGACCCGGTGGAGTTCGAGAAGGCCACCCGCGCCCTGCTCGCCGACGGCCACGACGTGTTCCTGGAGACGAGCCCGCACCCCATGCTGGCCGTCTCCCTCCAGGAGACGATCACCGACGCCGGTGCCTCCGCGGCGGTCCTGGGCACGCTGCGCCGCGGCCAGGGCGGCCCGCGCTGGCTGGGCGTCGCCGCCTGCCGCGCCTACACCCACGGTGTGGAGATCGACGCCGAGGCCATCTTCGGCCCCGACTCGCGCCCCGTGGACCTGCCCACCTACCCGTTCCAGCGCGAGCGCTACTGGTACCGCCCCACCAGCCGCGGCGGCGACCCCGCCTCCCTCGGCCTGGACGCGGCAGACCACCCGCTGCTCGGCGGGGGCGTGGAGCTGCCCGGATCGGGCGACCAGATGTACACCGCGCGCATCGGCATCGACGCCACCCCCTGGCTGGCCGACCACACGCTGATGGGGGCGACGCTGCTGCCCGGCGCCGCGTTCACCGACCTCGCGCTGTGGGCCGGCCGTCAGGCCGGCACCGGCCGGATCGAGGAACTCACCCTGGCCGCGCCCCTGGTGCTGCCCGAGTCCGGCGGCGTCCGGCTGCGGCTGAACGTCGGCGCCCCGGGCACCGACGACGCCCGCCGCTTCGCGGTGCACGCCCGCACCGAGGGCACCACCGGCTGGACCCTGCACGCCGAGGGGTTGCTCACCGCGGAGGACGCCACCGACGCGCCGGACGCCTCGGTGGTGGCCCCGCCGCCCGGTGCCGAACAGTTGGACACCGGCGACTTCTACCGGCGTTTCGCCGAACTCGGCTACGGCTACGGGCCGTTCTTCCAGGGACTGGTGAGCGCCCACCGCGCCGGCTCCGACATCCACGCGGAGGTCGCCCTGCCCGCCCAGGCCCAGGGCGACGCGGCACGGTTCGGGCTCCACCCGGCGCTGCTGGACGCGGCGCTGCAAACCATCAGCCTGGGCGGCTTCTTCCCCGAGGACGGCCGGGTCCGGATGCCCTTTGCGCTGCGCGGCGTCCGGCTGTACCGCATCGGTGCCGACCGGCTGCGGGTGCGCGTCTCGCCCGTCGCCGAGGACGCCGTCCGCATCCAGTGCGCCGACGCCGAGGGGCGGATGGTCGCCGAGATCGACTCGTTCCTCATGCGGCCGGTCGACCCCGAGCAGCTCCTCGACGGCCGCCCGGTCGGCGCCGACGCCCTCTTCCGCGTCACCTGGCGGGAGCGGGCCGGCAGCGGCACCGGCTCCGCCTCCGCCCCCCGCTGGGTGGTCGCGGGGCCGGACGTCCTGGGCCTGGCCGAGGCCGCCGACGCGCACCTGCCCGACGCGCTCGGGCCGGACGGCCCGCTGCCGGCCGCGGTCGGCGAAGCGGCTCCGGACGCCGTCGTGTTCGGCGTACCGGCCGGGACCGGCGAGGTCGCCGCCGACGCCCATACCGTCGCCTGCCAGGTGCTGGACCTTGTCCAGCGCTGGCTCGCGGCCCCGGCCGCCCCGGAGGGCACCCGCCTGGTCGTGGCCACCCGCGGCGCGGTCGCCGTGCGCGGCGACGCCGAGGTGAGCGCCCCGGCCGCGGCCGCCGCATGGGGTCTGCTGCGCTCCGCGCAGGCCGAGGAGCCGGGCCGGTTCCTGCTGGTGGACCTGGACGACGACCCGGCGTCCGCCCGGGCCGTGTCCGCCGCCCTGGCCTCCGGCGAACCGCAGACCGCGGTGCGCGCCGGGACGGTGTACGTGCCGCGGCTGGAGCGGGCCGGCACCGGCGGCGCGGAAGGGGCGTTCACCCCGCCCGAGAAGGGCGCCTGGCGGCTGGGCCGCGGCGCCGACCACACCCTGGACGGCCTGGCGCCGGTGCCCGCCCCGGACGCGGACGCCCCGCTGGCGCACGGCCAGGTGCGCGTCGCGGTGCGCGCCGCCGGTGTGAACTTCCGCGACGCCCTCATCGCCCTGGGCATGTACCCGGGCGAGGCCGAGATGGGCACCGAGGGCGCCGGCGTGGTCGTCGAGGTCGGTCCCGGTGTCACCGGGGTCGCCCCCGGCGACCGGGTGCTCGGCATGTGGAACGGCGGCTTCGGCCCGGTGTGCGTGGCCGACCACCGACTGCTCGCCCCGATCCCGGACGGCTGGTCCTACGCCCGGGCCGCATCGGTCCCCGCGGTGTTCCTCAGCGCCTACTACGGGCTGGTCGCCCTGGCGGACCTGCGCCCGGGGGAGAAGGTGCTGGTGCACGCCGCGGCCGGCGGCGTCGGCATGGCCGCGGTGCAGATCGCCCGTCACCTCGGTGCCGAGGTGCTGGCCACCGCGAGCAGCGGCAAGTGGGACGTCCTGCGGGGCATGGGCCTCGCCGACGAGCACATCGCCTCCTCCCGCACCCTCGACTTCGCCTCGGCCTTCGCCGAGCCGGACGGCGCGGCCGGCGTGGACGTCGTCCTCAACTCGCTCACCAAGGAGTTCGTGGACGCCTCCCTCGGGCTGCTGCGTCCCGGCGGCCGGTTCCTGGAGCTGGGGAAGACCGATGTGCGCGACCCCGACCGGATCGGCGCCGACCACCCCGGAGTCCGCTACCGGGCGTTCGACCTGAACGAGGCCGGCCCCGACGAACTCGGCCGGCTGCTGCGGGAAGTGATGGAGCTGTTCGCCCGCGGGGCGCTGCACCCGCTGCCCGTCGTCACCCACGACGTGCGCCGGGCCGCGGACGCCCTGCGCACCATCAGCCAGGCCCGGCACACCGGAAAGCTCGTACTGACCATGCCGCCCGCCTGGCACCCGTACGGCACGGTGCTCATCACCGGCGGCACCGGCACCATCGGCGGCCGCATCGCCCGCCACCTGGTCGGCACGCACGGCGTACGCCATCTGCTGATCGCCGCGCGCAGCGGCCCGGACGGCGAGGGCGCCGCGGAGCTGGTCGCCGAACTCGCCGACCTGGGCGCCTCGGCCACCGTCGTCGCCTGCGACGTCGCCGACGCGGACGCGGTCCGCCGGCTGCTCGCCGGTGTACCGGCCGAGCACCCGCTGATGGCGGTGGTGCACAGCGCCGGCGTCCTCGACGACGGTGTGCTGTCCACGCTCGATCCCGAGCGGCTGCGGCACGTGCTGCGGCCCAAGGTGGAGGCGGCCGTCCACCTGGACGCACTCACCCGCGACCTCGACCTCGCGGCGTTCGTCCTGTTCTCCTCAAGCGCCGGCCTGTTGGGCAGCCCGGCGCAGGGCAACTACGCGGCGGCCAACGCCACGCTCGACGCCCTCGCCTCCCGGCGGCGGGCGCTCGGCCTGCCGGCGGTGTCGCTGGCCTGGGGGCTGTGGTCCGACACCAGCCGGATGGCCAACGGACTGGACCAGGAGGGCCTCCAGCGGCGCTTCGCCCGCAGCGGTTTCCCGCCGCTGTCCGCGGCCCTGGGCACCGCGCTGTTCGACGCCGCCCTGCGGGTCGACGAGGCCGTGCAGGTCCCCATGCGGCTCGACCCGGCCGCACTGCGCGCCACCGGAACCGTCGCGCCCCTGCTGTCGGAGCTCGTCACCCCCGCCCCGACCGCCGCGTCCGGCACCCGGGCTCCGGACCCGCACGGCACGCAGGGCGCAGCGCACACCGGCGAGCCGCTCGCCGAGCGGCTGGCCCGGCTCTCCGCCGAGGAACGCCACGACCAGCTGCTCAACCTGGTGCGCGAGCACGTGGCCGCGGTGCTGGGGCACGGCTCCGCCGCCGAGGTCCGTTCCGACCGGCCGTTCCGCGAGGTCGGATTCGACTCGCTCACGGCCGTGGAGCTGCGCAACCGCATGGGCGCGGTCATCGGGGTCCGGCTGCCCGCCACCCTGGTGTTCGACCACCCCACCCCGGCCGCGCTGGCCGCGCACCTCGACGGCCTGCTGGCGCCCGAGCGGCCGGCCACCACCGCGCCGCTGCTGGCCGAACTCGACCGGATCGAGGAGGCCCTGGCCGCGCTCACCCCCGAAGGTCTCGCGGCGGTCGCGCCCGCCCCCGACGCCCGCGCCGAGGTCGCCCTGCGACTGGAGGCCCTGGCCGACCGCTGGCGCGCCCTCCACGACGGCACGACCGATGCCTCCGACGACATCGCCGATGCCCTGAGCACCGCCGACGACGACGAGATCTTCGCGTTCATCGACGAGCGGTACGGCGCGTCGTGACCACCGGCCCGGCACCCCGTCGCCCGTCCTCGAAGGGAAGTACCACCATGGCGAACGAAGACAAGCTGCGCACCTACCTCAAGCGCGTGACCGCCGAGCTGCACCGGGCGACCGAACAGCTGCGGACACTCGACGAGCGGGCCCGCGAGCCGATCGCGATCGTCGGGGCGGCCTGCCGGCTGCCCGGCGGCGTCCGCGGCCCGGAGGACCTGTGGGACCTGCTGCGCACCGGGACCGACGCGGTCGGCCGGGCCCCGGCCGACCGCGGCTGGGACGTGACGGCGATGTACTCGCCCGACCCGGGCCGGGCCGGCACCACGTACTGCCGCGAGGGCGGCTTCGTCCGCGGAGTGGACCGGTTCGACCCCGGCCTGTTCGGGATCTCCCCCAACGAGGCGCTCACCATGGACCCCCAGCAGCGGCTGCTGCTGGAGACGTCCTGGGAGGCGCTGGAGCGGGCCGGTATCGACCCCCACTCCCTGGCCGGCAGCCGCACCGGCGTGTTCGCCGGGGCCTGGGAGAGCGGCTACCAGAAGGGCGTCGAAGGGATCGACGCCGACCTGGAGGCCCAACTCCTGGCCGGAATCGTCAGCTTCACCGCCGGCCGGGTCGCCTACGCCCTGGGGCTGGAGGGTCCGGCGTTGACGATCGATACGGCGTGCTCGTCGTCGCTGGTGGCGTTGCATCTGGCGGTGCAGTCGCTGCGCCGGGGCGAGTGCGACCTGGCACTGGCCGGCGGCGCCACCGTCATCGCCGACCCCGCCCTCTTCGTCCAGTTCTCCCGGCAGCGCGGGCTCGCCCCCGACGGCCGCTGCAAGGCGTTCGCCGAGGCCGCCGACGGCTTCGGCCCCGCCGAGGGCGCCGGAATGCTCCTGGTGGAGCGGCTGTCGGACGCCCGCCGCCACGGACATGAGGTGCTGGCCGTGGTACGGGGCAGTGCGGTCAACCAGGACGGTGCCAGCAACGGCATCACGGCGCCCAGCGGTCCGGCGCAGCAGAAGGTCATCCGTGACGCGCTCGCGGACGCCGGGTTGACCCCGGGTGAGGTCGACGTCGTCGAGGCGCACGGCACGGGGACGGCGCTGGGCGATCCCATCGAGGCCGGTGCGTTGATGGCCACCTATGGGCGTGAACGGGCGGGCGATCCCCTGTGGTTGGGGTCGGTGAAGTCCAACATCGGGCACACCCAGGCCGCGGCCGGTGTCGCCGGTGTGATCAAGATGGTGGAGGCGATGCGGCACTCCACGCTGCCCCGCACCCTCCACGTCGACGCTCCCTCGTCCAAGATCGAATGGGACGACGGAGCCGTGGAGCTGCTGACCGAGGCACGGCCCTGGCCCCAGCGGGCGGACCGTCCGCGGCGGGCCGCCGTCTCCTCCTTCGGCGTGAGCGGCACCAACGCCCATGTCGTCCTGGAGCAGGCGCCGGCTGCCCCGGCCGAGGACCCGGCCACCGCCCCCGACGCCCTCGCGGAGCCCCGGGCGTCGGCCGACCTCCCTGCCACCGTCCTGCCCGTCACCGTCCTCCCGCTGTCCGCCGCCGGCGCGGAACCCCTGCGCGAACAGGCCCGCCGGCTCGCCGCACACCTGGGCGCCCATGAGGAGATCACCCCCGCCGACGCCGCCTACTCCGCCGCCACCAGCCGTGCCGCGCTCGCGAACCGGGCCTCGGTCCGCGCCGACGACCGGGCGTCGCTGATCGCCCGGCTGACCGCGCTCGCGGAGGGCACGCAGGACGCCGACGTCGTCGTCGGCGAGGCGGGCAGTGACCGGCCCCCTGTCTTCGTCTTCCCGGGACAGGGCTCCCAGTGGGCCGGCATGGGCGCCGAACTGCTGGAGTCGGCCCCGGTCTTCCGCGCCAAGGCCGAGGAGTGCGCGCGGGCGCTCGCGCCGCACCTCGACTGGTCGGTGCTCGATGTGCTGCGCGGGGTGCCCGGCGCCCCGCCGATCGACCGCGCGGACGTGGTCCAGCCGGCGCTGTTCACCATGATGGTCTCCCTCGCGGCGCTGTGGGAGGCCCATGGCGTGCGGCCCGCCGCCGTCGTCGGCCACTCCCAGGGCGAGGTCGCCGCCGCCTACGCGGCCGGCGCCCTCTCCCTCGACGACGCGGCCCGGGTGATCGCCGAACGCAGCGGGTTGTGGGGGCGGTTGGCGGGCAACGGCGGCATGCTCTCGGTGATGGCCCCGGCCGACCGGGCCGGCGAGCTGCTGGAACCCTGGCGGCACCGGATCTCCGTCGCCGCGGTCAACGGCCCCGCCTCGTTCACCGTCGCCGGTGACACCCGGGCACTGGAGGAGTTCGGCCTGCGGCTGTCCGCCGAAGGCGTGTTGCGCTGGCCGCTCCCCGGTGTCGACTTCGCCGGTCACTCGCCGCAGGTGGAGCAGTTCCGCACCGAACTCCTCGACGCGCTGGACGGCGTCCGGCCGACCACCGCCCGGCTGCCGTTCTTCTCCACCGTGACCGCCGGAGCCCACGACCCCGAGGGCCTGGACGCCGCGTACTGGTACCGGAACATGCGCGAACCGGTGGAGTTCGCGTCCACCCTGCGGGCGCTGCTGCGCGCGGGACACCGGACCTTCATCGAGATGGGCCCGCACCCGCTGCTCGGCCCCGCGATCGACGAGGTGGCCGAGGACGAGGGGGTGCACGCCACCGCACTGCCCACCCTCCACCGCGACTCCGGCGGCCTGGACCGGTTCCGCGCCTCGGCGGGCGCCGCGTTCGCCCACGGAGTCCGCGTCGACTGGGGCCCGTTCTTCGAGGGCACCGGCGCCCGCCGCGTGCCCCTGCCCACCTATGCCTTCCGCCGCGACCGGTTCTGGCTGCCGACCGCCGTCGCCCGGCGCACCGTCCAGGCCCCGGCCGGTGCCTGGGACGCCTGGCGCTACCGCGTCGCCTGGACGGCCGTGGAGACCGACGACTCCGGCGTGCCCTCCGGGCGTTGGTTGCTGGTGGAGCCCCCCGGCGCCGCGCCGGGCGGGGCCGACGCCGCGGCATCGGCGCTGACCGCGGCCGGCGCGGTGGTGGAGCGCTGGACGCTCGATCCGACCGCGGTCGGGCGCGCCGGCCTCGCCGAGCGGTTCGCCGCACTCGCGTCGGGTCCCCAGGGCCTGGCCGGAGTGCTGGTGCTGCCCGGCCGGGACCCCGGCACCGCACCGGCCGATGCCTCCCCGCTCGACCCGGGCACGGCCGCCGTGCTGCTGGTCACGCAGGCCGTGACGGACGGCGCACCGAAGGCCCGGGTCTGGGTCGCCACGCGGGGTGCGGTGGCGGTGGAGCCCGGTGAGGTGCCGTGTGTGATGGGCGCTCGGGTGTGGGGTCTTGGGCTGGTGGCGGCTCTTGAGGCGCCCGCGCAGTGGGGCGGGTTGGTCGATCTGCCGGTGGTGCCCGAGGAGCGTGACTGGCGGCGTCTGGTCGGGGTGCTCTCCGGCGGTTCGGGCGAGGACCAGGTGGCTGTGCGTGGTGCGGGGGCGTTCGGCCGCCGCATGCTGCCGGCCCCGCCCGGGGCGGTACGGCGTCCCTGGCGGGCGCGGGGGAGTGTGGTGGTGACGGGTGGTTTGGGTGGTTTGGGGGGTCATGTGGCGCGGTGGTTGGCGCGTGAGGGTGCGGAGCAT
>NZ_JBEZIX010000103.1:0-13943 GCF_040651315.1 Streptomyces sp. NPDC048506 | reverse complement strand
CTCCGGGTCCGGCAGGGCCGGCGGCTGGTGGTGCGAGGGCTGCCAGCTGATCGTGAACGCGATCCGCTCGCCCGGCGAGACGGTGAAGTCGGAGACCACTGTTCCGTGGCGGGCGGTCGCACTTGTGGGGGTGTCCAGCCACACGGAGTCGGGGCCGGCAACCGCGACGGTCCGGCCGTCGACCGAGTGGACCCAAGGCACGACCTTGCCGTACGCGAACCGCATCCGCAGCTGCGAGCGCATCGGGACGCGCCCGCTGATCCCCTCCACGATGCGGATTACCTGGGGTGCGCCGTCGCGCGGCGGCATGAAGCCGATCACCCGGACCGTGCCACGTGGTGTGTCCCACTCGGTTTCCAACACCAAGCTGTCGCCTCGGTAGCGGCGGCGGTCAACAGGTCGGGGGCTGGCGCCGGGAGCATGGGCCGGGCTGATGGACCAGCAGCCGTGTTCCTCCGTGCCGAGCAGCCCTGCAAAGACCGCCGGCGAGTCGAAGCGGGGCAGGCACAGCCAGTCGACCGTGCCGTCCCGGCGCACGAGAGCGGCAGTCTGCATATCGCCGATGAGCGCGTAATCCTCAATGGGCATGGACATGGGTTTGTGTCCGATCGTCGTGCGGGAGCGTTCCGCGGGGAGGCACGGCAGCAAGGAACCGCCGGGTGACACGGCCTTTGGTGAACAGGCGGGATTGTTCGTAAGCGGCCTGCGCGGCCTCGCAGTAGGCGCGGGGAGACGCGAGGAGAGCGCGGGCAAGGTTCAACAAGGCGCGGGGCCCGTGTTGTGGTTCGGCCAGCAACGCCCGTTCTCGCTGCGCTGGACCGATCAGGTAGGGCAGATTCCCGCTCCGGTATCCGATGACGGGGACTCCCACAGCCATGGCCTCAAGAGCCACCATCCCCAGTGAGCCGGTGGACGGCGTGATCACGATCGCGGCCCCCGAGAGCCAGGCGGGCACGGCATGCCACGGCAGCCCTCCAGACCAGCTCATGTGCGCCGCCAGATCCACCTGGCGTCGACAGGTCTCCGCCAGGGCGATGCCGGCTGGTCCTGACTGCAGGTAGTGCGTTGCTGCCGCGACGCGCATCACGCAGGAGCTGACGGTGGTCGCCTGGTGCCGTGCCGCTCGCAGCAGGGCAACAATGCCGTTGGAGGTGTCCCCTACCGCGCTCAGAATGCGGACGTCCCCGGATTGCAGACGGCCCAGCACACTGACGGGATTGGGTTCGGGCGGTTCGTGGAGGAGGGCGTGAGGGACCACACCCCACGTCGATGTGTCCCAGCCACGTTGGTGCGCGGCGTCGAGGACCGCTGCTGTTGGGGCCAGAACGATATCGGCCCGTGTCAGCGCTATCGCGTCGCGGTCGTCGGGCAGTCGTTCCACTGTCAGCAACCGGCACACCCCATCGGGGAGGTTCATGCGCAGCCGGCCCAGGCCCCACAGCGCGTCGGTGCACAGCACCGTGTCGGCGTTGTGCCGGTCGATCAGCGAGCGCAGCTGACGCTGAAGTCCCCACGCGCCGGCGCTGATTGCTTCCCGGAGCGTGTCTGGAGGGCAGGGCAGGCTGACGGGCAAGTCGATCTGCTCCACGACCACGCCCTCAAACCTGGGGCCGAGCATTGGCTGAGCCGCGGTGACGATCACTGCCCGGTGTCCGGCACGCGCCAATCCGACGGCCAGGGCTGCGGCGGCCTTCACGGAGCCTGAAGCCGCGTTCATCTGCCAGGCCAAACAGACCACCAGCACGCTCCGGCGACCACAAGCGGCTGCCAATCCGCCCGGGCGGGGTCGGGGAAGCACGATCGCGGGTTCCTCAGGGCGCTGCGGGGGCTGCCAGGGCTGGCGCGGGTCGGGGGTGCGAAGGGAGGCTGCGCTAGTCATGCTCACCAGCGCACTCCGTCCGCCAGCAACTTCAAGGTGGTGCGGGCACGTTCGGTGACATCGGGCTCACGGCAACGGACGCCTTGGAGCAGGCCGTCGACAGCATCCATCGCGGCCAGGGCCGGCAGCACCTTTCGCTCCGGAACCGTCAGCTCACGCCCATATCCGCTGAAGAACATTCGCCGAAGCCGCGGAGATTGCATCCAGGGGCCGAAAGCCAGTTGCACGAAATCGTCGACGGCCAGCGCAGGCCGCGCCTGCCCGAAATCGAGCAGAGCAGCGCACCCGCTGGGCCCATCCCACAAGAAGTTGAGTTCCCGCGCGTCACCATGGACGAATGCCGTAGGGCACGCCTCCAGCTGGGGCAGGTCCCTGACCAGGCGAAGCACCATCTTCTGCTCGTCATGCGAGAGGAGGGCACCGGCCGCAGTTACGCCCTGGCCCGCGGATGCCGTCCGTGCACGCACCTGTGCTAGCACATCCACCGAGGCGCGGGGGGTGACCAGCGTGTCATGAAGTTCACGCAGCAGGTAGCCCGCTTGGCGGTGCAGCCGGATGAGGTCGTTCATATCGAGCACGGCTGGTGCCACCGTCTCACCGGGCACTGCGGTCAGAAGCATCGCCAGCTGACCGGGATCAGCCGCTTGGAGCCGTGGAGCGCGGCCGGGATCGAGAGCAGGTACCGCGAATCTGTAAGCGTGGACTTCGCGGTCATAGGAGGCTTTCGTCGACGCAAGCTTCAGGAAAAACCGCGTGCCGTCCGCACAGGTCAGCTCCCACACCTTGGAGTTCGTGCGGCTCCGTGAGGCGTCCAGCACACCCGTGGTGGCGCCGAGCACACACGAAGCCCAATCGAGCACGCAGTCAGGAATCGTCGATCGATGCGGGGGATGGGGAATCTTGGTCACGATGCCCACCCCGCCTCCACAGGAGAGCGCCTGATCGGTGCATGCCAAGTGTGGAGGGTGTGCGCGGTACCGGCAGCACGGGGACCGTGGAGCACGCAGTGGCCGTGCTCCAACACGAAGTGCGTGCCGATCGTGAGGTGACGGCTCATAAGGACTCCTCGAAAAAGCAGTTCGATGAAGTGGTCCGCATTCGAGCCGGAGCGGACGGGGACGGAGCGGATCCGGGGGGTCAGGCAGCTGCGGCTACGGGCCGCGGCCTTGAAGCGCGCATCGCATCCAGCTGCGCGGCAAGGGCCCAGAAGTCGGTGAGAACGTTGGGATCTTGTGGGAGGAGCCACAGGCGGAAGGGCTGGCACCCACCACGATGAAAGCGCTCGTCGTCGTACGGGCAGGACAGCTCTCGCCCCTTCACCCCCAGGCGCTCGCCCAAGAAGCTCCCCTCGGCCTCCGGCTCCACCGGCACGTGAAGCCACCGGTGCCACTGGCACAGAAGCACCGGACCGACGGTCGCGCCGGCTGGGACGAGAGCTTCCAGGGCTGCCAGCCCGGTCGAAGGGCGGAGGGAGAGCGCTGCCCATTCTCGATCGGGCAGTGGGTCCGGGTGGGGCCGTTCGTCGAACTGGTGCCACCACGGATACGTGGTATTGACTCCAGTGGTCGATGAAGTCGACGAGAACGCGGTCGAGGGCATGGCGCATCACGCATTCGCACTTGTGAAGCGGCGGATTTCGGCGAAGTTCCAGGGGGCGACTGCCGCAGTGGCGAAGGCGGCGGGGCCTTCGTGGAGGTGGGTGAGCACGCCGAGGATCAGCTTGTGGGACACGGCGAGGAGGGAACCGTGGAGGTGCGCAGTGCGCCGTAGGAAGCAGGCGCAGCGAGCTGCACGGGTGTGGAGTTCGGCAAGGCTCTCCGCGTCCTCGAAACGGAGCGAGGGTTCGGTGAGTCGGCGGTTTCGCCACGACTGGTAGTCGGGTGGGCAGGCATCGGAGGTGCGACCGAGGACGCTGCTCGGGGCGCGCCACTCCGCCAGCAGCCTGGACGTGTCGACGATCGGCAGTCCGGTGAGGTGCGCGACGAGGTCGGCAGTCTGGCGGGCTCGGGGAACGGGGCTGGTGACGATGCCGGTGATGTTGTCCGGCAGAGGCAGGGCGTGTCGTACCTGCTCGTGTCCTTCCTCGGTCAGCGCTGCGTTGTACGGGGCATGGTGGCCAGGGCGCTGGCCTTCGTAGGCGCCGTGGCGCATGAGCCAGATGTCAGCCAAGGATCCAGCCTCCGTCGATGCGCAGGGTCTGGCCGGTGATAAAGCCTGCGTCGTCGGTGGCGAGGAAGGCGACGGCTGCGGCAACGTCCTCTGGACGGCCCCTGCGTGGGACGCACTGACGGGCCAGCTGCCGGGCGGTCATGGCGACCGGGTCGGGGACGACGGAGTCCTCGGCAGCAACGCGGATGGAACCGGGCGCCACGCAGTTGACGGTGATGCCGGAGGCGCCGAGTTCGCGGGCGAGGGCGCGGGTGAGCCCTTCGAGGCCGGCCTTGGCGCTGATGTAGCCGCTCAGGTCATGGCGGCCTGCTGCAGCAAGGACAGAGCCGATCGTGACGATTCGTCCCCACCCACCGGCGGTCATGCCGGGCGTCAGCTCGTGGGCGAGGAGGTAGTGGCTGGTGAGGTTGGTGTCCAGCGCGTTCTGCCAGCTGTTGGGGGTCGTCTCCGCCCACGGTGTGCGGGGGTAGGCGCCTGCGTTGCTGACGAGGACATCGATCGTCCCAAGCTGTTCGCTAGCCTGTCGGCAGAGCCATCGGACGGCTTCGGGGTCACGGAGGTCGGCTTCCAAGGGAAGTGCGGTGCCTCCGCTTCGAGCGATTCGTTCGACGATGTGGGTGGCGGCTGGCTGGTCGCCGTGGTGGGCCACGATGACGGCGGCGCCCTGAGCGGAGAGGCGTCGGGCGATGGCGGTGCCGATACCGCCGGTGGCTCCCGTGACGAGGGCCGTGCGCCCGTTCAAAGGGCCGGGCATGGGGACTCCAGCGGGGAGAAGTAGGCGACGGGGTCGAAGGAGGGGCTCATGGCCTCTGCCAGCCGGGCCAGGAGCACGAGCCGGTCTTCGGGGGCCAACTCGGCCAGGTTGTAGACGGCGAGGATCCGCATGGCGACGTAGGGGCGGAGCAGGTCGGCCAGGTACGTGCCGGCCCAAAGCCGTTCGGCAACTGGCAGCACCAGCTGCTCCCAGTAAGCGTTGATGGCAGTTCGCCGCGGTGCTGAGAGGCGCCATGCGTAGTCGATGTGGACGGTGTTCGTGGTGCGGTCGACGGTGGCTCGCAGGAGCTGGGGGGTGTTGGCCTCGATGTGATCGAAGGTGGCTCGGTGGTCGGCGAAAGCGGCCGGGTTGTAGGTGGGGACCAGCCAGCCACCGAGGGCGGAGGCGTACCACAAGAAGTTCGCGAACTCGCCCGGGATGCTGTTGAGGCCGGCGGTGTCATAGTCGAGCCAGGCCAGGGGGTGGGCGAGGTTGACGTCGGTCGGATCACCCTGGGTGAGAGCCGCCCAGACAGGTTCAGGCTCGGCGAAGTGGTCGTGAAGCCGACGGAGGGTGGCGGCCCAGTCGAGGTGGAGCCGCTGGCCGTTGATGTTCAACGCGTACGTGCCGAGGCGGGAGACCGGGATGTCGACGATGCCGGCGGCGGCTGGGAAGTCCCGTCCGCGATAGTAGGCGTCAAGACGACCCCCCGGCGCCGCGCGATCCCAGTACAGCTTGCGCACGACCTGGGCTTGGTCGGCGCGCTGCGCGGTGGTGAGGATGGCGTCGCGGTAGGCAGCGGTGAGCTGGCGCATGTAGGCGTGGAGTTCGCTGCTGGGTTCGTGCGCATTGAGGAGGTCGAGTAGGAGTCCGCGGTCAGGACCGATGGGGAGCCGTTCGTACGTGAGCACGTATCCGCCCGGCACCCGTAGGCGGGCGCGAAGAGCGGGTACGCGGTAGTGCCGGCCAAGGCGGGCGTGGCCGCGGATCTCGTCGCGGGCTTCGGACGGGTTACGCGTGTACTTCACAAGCAGGTGCCGGTCGAAGAAGTCGACGGGGAGAAGCAGGTTGCGGGTGAAACGGCGCAGCGGGCCGATCCTCAGGTGCGTTGGTCCGGTCATCACCTGCTCCCATCGAGTAGGTCGGAACAGAGCTGGGCGAGCGAGGCGGGTGTGATGGCCTCCATGTGCCTGTCCGCATTCGCGGAGAGGACGTCGCGTAGGGGGCACAGGTCGCCCTGGTGCATGCGGTCGGAGAGGTCAGTGGCGACGGCGTGGTGGTGGGGCTGGCCGGTGCGCCATTTGCTATGGCTGTGCCGGGCATAGAGCCCGATGACCGGCGGGCCGGCGCCGTCGGGTCTGCGCGCCAGTCCGGCGAGGTGGGTGAGACCAGTGTCGTTGCCGACGACCAGGTCGCACTGTGGGAACAAATCGGCAAGGTGAACGGCAGACACCCCGTCAAGGCGCAGGACCTGGACGCAGTGGGCGGGGCTTTCAGCGGCGGCGTGAATACCGCCGTTCTGGCCGCCGATGAGCAGCAGCTGGGTGGGTGTTCCCCGCGCGTGGGCGATGCGTTCGGCTACCTCGATGAAGCGTTGCACTGTGTAGTCCTTGCGCTCGGGCCAGCTGGTTGCGGTGATGGCGGCGATGGTCAGCCCGCTGAGCCAGCCTGCGGTCCGCAGTTGTTCCACCAGGCCGCTTGACCGGTCGGTGAGCGTTGGGGCGAAGGGAGCAGTGCCGGGTAATCGGACGCCGAGGCGGCGTTCCAGTGCCAGGTAGTGGCGTGCGGGCAGGTCCGGGTGCGCCCGTCCGCCCGATGACCAGCAAGGTGGCGCGGCGGGATCGCAGACCAGGGCCGTCGCAGCCTCCGCCTGACGGGCCTCGATTCCCAACCGGTCGCCGATGACAACACGACGGCCGTTGGGCGGGGTGTCCGGGTTCTGAGTGACCAGGCCGCAGCGGGCGATCAGTTCGGCGTGCGGGCCGGTTGCCCGGACTGTGGGTGGATCGGAGTGCAGGCCGATCCATTCCGTCAGAGCGCGGACGGCAGAGAGGGCGAGGAGGCTGTCGCCGAGCTTCCCGTGGAAGGCCACCTCGATGTCGCCGCACTGGCTGAGGCGGTCGGTGAGTTCGACCGAGGCGGGGAGGGGAAGGGATGCACCGACCGGGAGGTCGTCGCGGTCGTATCCGAGCGGCGTGGTGTGGACGGCAGTGGTGGGGATGCTGGGAGAGCCAGGGTGGAAATGGATCCCAGCGGAGAGGACCTTCACGCTTCTGCCTCGATTGTGGTGAGGGCGACCAGCGGGAGGCCGAGATCCTCGTTGAGGAGGCGGCGGGCCCCGCGCGTGGTGTCCTCCACGAGGCAGGCGGCAGCCAGTGGGATGGCTCCCGCCTCTCGGAGGGCCTGGGTGAGGTTGGCCAGTGTCCTGCCGGTGGTGACCTCGTCGTCCACAAGGACGATCCGCTGCCCCGGTGTGATGCCGTAGGCAAAGACTTCGGTACGCATCGCGTGGGGTTCGCTGAAACGGACCGCGCCGTCGAGCGGGAGGTGCAGCTTCCAGGCGATCTTGTAGGGGAGCTGTGCGGCGGCGGCCAAGGAGACGGTGGGCAGGATGCCACCGGCGTCCAGGCCGAGGAGGAAGTCCACGGGGCCGAGTTCTTCGGCGACGTGGTGCTGGATGCGCTGCCACAGGCAGGCGCCAGTGGTTGCGAGGTTTTGGGGGGTGACGGGAGCTTCGAGGCCATCCAGGGAGTGGATGACGCGTTCGCGTCGGCTGGTCGGACTGACACCCAGTCGTTCGACGATGCGGGCGGTGAAAGGCGGTGCGGCCAGAGTTTCGGGCACGGCAAATTCCCTGTGGGCGAGGTGGAAGGTGGACGAAACTGGCAGGCAGTGGCTCGTCAGGCCGCGAGCTGCACGGCGTACCAGGTCAGAAGCTGGTCGACTGCCGGGATGACAGCCCCCAGGGCCTGTTCGCTGCGGCCGTCGCGCCAGGCGGTGGATATCTCCGCCAGGGGCGGTACAGAGAGGCCAGGCAGCTCGGGCAGCCGGGAGGCAGCGGTGAGGATGCGGTCGGGACCGTTCTCCCACTGATTGTGCTCGCGAAGGAGGAGACGGCAGGCCAGGACAAGGTGCTTGTACAGCTGCCGCAGTGTCTCGGGGCAGGCGTCGGTGCGCAGCCGCCGCATGGTGAGGATCACCTGAGGGAGTTCGCGGACAGCAGCCAGAGCGAGTTCGTCCTGTGTGATGGACGGCAGCTCCAGATCGGATGCGTAGTGAAGAACGGGCTGTCCTTGCTGAAGCTGGTACAGCGAAAAGGCCAGGCGCGGCGTGAGCCGCCGCGCGGTCAGCTCGCCGGGTGTGACGAGAGTGAGCCCGAGAGCAGCCGCATCGCGCAGCGCAGCCCGGTAGCGTTCCAGGGCTTCGGTGATCCTGTCGGTGACGTCGTGTTCGGCGACCACCAGCAGGTCCAAGTCCGACCAGCCGGCGATCCAGGTTCCCTCGCCGGGGCTTCCCGTCAAGGCCACCAGCTGCACGGCCGGACCGTTGGCGCGAAGGGCGTCGACGAAGTCGGACGTGGCCGCCGCCACCGGCGCCGACAGACCGAGGCCGTACGCGGTGGCGATGCGAAGTCCGCCCGGGCTCGCGGGAGCAGCTATCCGCAGGAGCCGGGCGCGCAGAGCGGCGACGCTCCCGGAGTTGTCGATCACGTGGTCGGCCACGGCGGCGACCTGGTGTGCGCCGCGGCTCATCTTGATCTCGTCCTTGGCAGCGACGGCCTGGGCCGGCATTCCGGATCGCGCTACCCGCACGGCGAACGCGGCGTCCAGGTAGACGATCTGCAGCTTGTCGCTCATGAGCTGCTTGAGCTCGGTGATCGAAGCGTTGTCGTGGACGGACTCGATGGTGAACAGTCGTGTGTCCACGTGCGCGTCCGCGAAGCGGTTCAGCTCGCCCAGGAGCATTTCGGCCTGGCGTCGTGCGGACAGTGCGTAGGGGTCCGCGAGGCCCTGACGATGGGCCGCCTGGCGAAGGAGAAAGCCGATCTTCAAGCGCTGGGCTCCACAGGTCTGCCGGACGAACTCAGCGCTGGTGCTTTTGCCGCACTCGCTCAAACCACCGAAGGCGATGACCCTGCCAAGGTGACGGCTGGGCTTGATGTCGGGTACCTCGAAGTCGTCGCATCCGTAGAGCTTGTAGCGGGCCGGCATTGGAAGGCGCTTGCGACCACATATGACGTCGGCGACGAGTGAGTCGAGAGCGGCGGACATCTCCTCGCGCTGCTGGAGGAGCGCAGGAACGCGGCGCCGAGCAAGTTCATCGCGCGCCGAGATGCGTTCGTTGTGCCATATCCGCAGGGTCAGCACCGACAGCCGGTCCACGACGGAGGCGAGCGTCTCGGTGTGCAGCGGCGCATCAGCGCGGCCTTCGTCCGCCAACGTCCCGAGGACTTCGTCTGCCCGTTCGGCCAGAGCGTTGCGCTCGGCGTTGAGCTGGTCGATTTCCCGCTTGCAGTCGGCGACCTGGACGGCGGTCAGGCGCGCGTCGCGCACCCGGTCCTCGGCGTTCCACAGGTTCGCGTTGACGCTGTGGAGTCGTGTCACCGCGTCGTCGAGACGCCGCCAGTCCTTCTCCGACAGCGTGGCGGTGGCTCGGGAAATCCCCGGCGGAAGGACCAGGATTGGGGAGTTCTGGGTCATCGGGGGCTCCCGTCCTCCAAAGAGGTAACTGGCAGGTGGGCGCTGACGCAGCCGAGCACCTCGGCATAGACGTCGTCTGTGGAGCGGTCCTGGCAGTCCACGACCGCCGAGTACACGCCGTTGTCTGCTTGGCGGAGCAGTACCGAGTGCAGCGCCATTTGGTAGGCGGGATAAATCCCGGTCCAGGAACGGCCTTCACGGGCACTGGTGATCGCATAGCTGCGGTCGGGATCACGCGCCGGCAGGAGGAGAACGGAGGTTTCCACCGGGGTGGACCGTGTCCCGGCGATGCCGGCCACGGTATCCAGTGCCTCCCGTCCCGCCAGACGGTCCTTGACCACACAGGTTGCGGCAGCCACGGCCAGGAGCATGGGAAGGCCCCGGTCAAGCAGACCCGTCCGGCCGGTTTCGCGAGCAGCGGCCCGCATGGCATGGCCGGCCAGCAGCATCGTGGTCAGCTCCATCGTCGTGGACGTCTCGAACCACCACGTGGCGTAGTCGTTGGTGGCCACCTTGGCCCACGGCTCTGGGTCGTGTTCGTGGACCGCGCCCAGCGGCTGGAAACCGCTCCAAAAGTCGGCCAAGCGCCGCAACTGCGTCGTCTTGCCGACGTTGTCAGGCCCATTGAGGCTGACGAAGTTCGGCACACTCTGCATCGGCGCTCACACCTTGCGGATCTGAGTGTCGAGGACAGAGGTGATCGCATCGGTGTTGGCGGAGATGAACTCGGACAGCTCCGGCGGCATCAGCTTCAGTTCGCGAATGGCCTCGGCGGTGAACGGGACCCGGACCACCTCGTATTCGCCACGTTCCGGCTTGGAGAACTCCGTCCCCGTTCGGGCAGAAAGGTTCATGGATGCCAGGCGGGCCGCGAAGATGTGCTGGATGCCGATGCCACCGCCCGCCAGGTCGTCGGTAATCAGGTGGACGAGTTCGGCGCGGTCCAACTTGCCGCCGAGTTCCTCGAACACCTCGCGGTGCAGGGCGTCCTCGATGGTCGGGTCTTCGTCCTCGACCCCGCCGCCGACCGACACCCAGTACGGATCTTTGCCCGGCTTGGTGCGCTTGATCAGGACCAGCTCATCACCGTCGAGGAGGATTGCCCGGGCGTTCCGCTTGACGATCTGTGCCATGCCAATTGCTCCTTCGAGTAGTGTTACTTGGCCAACGGCCCCCTGAACAGGTGGAATCCTGCGAGGGGTTGCTCGCCGCCTGGCGCTCCAGCATGGAGCACGCTGGGCCGGGAGCGGGATGCACAACTGCTGCACCAACGCCGTACCAACGCCGAACACCTGCCGCTAACCTGCGCGTTCGGCGCTGACACCCGGACAACGGACAGGGGGACTGGCAGTGGTCATGGTGCAGCGATGGTCCGGGCGAGAGGCCCGGTTGCTTCGTGAAGCCAAGCGGATGAGCATCCGTGACTTCGCCGAATACCTAGGAGTCAGTCACCGCGGCGTCTCGAAGTGGGAGGCCGGCGGAGAGCTCTACTTCCCGCGCTCGGCCTCGCAGGCCGTTCTCGATACCGCTCTCGCACGCGCCTCGGACGAGGAGAAGACACGGTTCGCGGAAGCCCTCGGCGGACACGCCCAGAGCCCGTCAGGCACTGCAGGGATTCAGGTCGACTCCCACAAGTTCCTACCCGTTTTCATCGGCATCGACCGCGCACAGCGGCTACGCGCCCACATGACGCAGGATGCAGCAACCGGCTGGATGGAGTCATCCTCGACCCGCGTGGAGCACCCGGAAGCACCGATGTGCACCCTCCACGTCTTCGCCTGCGGTGTCGCCGTGTTCCACCTGGTCCAGCCCCGGGAACCGGCCACCCTTACCGAACTGGCAGTGTGGCGTTACCGCTCCTACGCCTCCGACCTCACGTGGGCGAGGGCGACGATCCGCGAACTGCTGGACGCGAATCACCCCCTCGGGCCGAGCCCTCAGTACGTCCTCTCCCTCTATTGGCTGGCCTCCAGCCCATGGACCGGCAGCGAGTACGACACCGCTCTGCGCCTGCTGTCCACACCATCGGTGCTTGTCGACCGTGGGGCGCCAGACGGCCCCGCGCCCTTGCAAGGCTCGGTGGAAAAGGCACTCCTGGCCACGGGCTTTGATCACCCCGATATCGTCTCCTTCGGCGTACGCGGCGTCTCCACCGGATACGCGGGCTGGTCCGGAGTCTCCTACGCGTCGATTTCACAGGAACGCAGCCTCAGCGTCGATGAACTGGTCGACTGTGAACTGACCGTCCAGGCACTGTGGTGTTTCACTCACCAGGTTCAGCAACTGGTCGAGGAAGGGCAGGATCCATCCATGCCCGAAAGCTACGGCTGGCGCTTCCTTCGAGCCGCCTACTCCCGGCTCAGCACGGCACGCGCCCAGGAGACCGCGCAGCACTGCCTCATGCGCGAGGCCATCATCAACACCAGCGGCCTGACCGAACGACTCCGGGCCGCACAGGACGCGCTGCGCGAAAGCGCCAACTGAGAAGGCAGGGACCACGTATGGACCCCAGTAGAGCAGCGCTGGTCGTGATCGACCTGCAGAACGGCTTCGTGAACCACCACAGCCGCCATGTCGTCCCCGCCGTCCAAGACCTGGTGATCCGCTGGGCCGATGCAGGCAGGCCGGTCATCTTCACCCGCTATTTCAACCACCCCGGAAGCCCGTACGAACGGTTCTTCCAGTGGAGTCGACTGCAGGGGCCCCCTGAAACCGACATAGTCCAGGAGCTTGCCGGCCAAGCCACCGGCGCGTACGCGACCATCGACAAGACCGGCTACACGCTGTTCACGCCGGAAGCCACCGAACTGATCCGGAAAGCAGGCTGGACCGACCTGCTGTTCTGCGGCGTGGCCACCGAAAGTTGCGTCCTGAAGTCCGCCGCGGACGCCTTCGAGCACGGCTACGCGCCCAAGATTGTCACCGACGGCTGCGCAAGCGACGCCGGACCGGAAGTGCACGAGGCAGGCTTGCTTGTGGCACGCCGCCTTATCGGACCACGACAGCTGATCACCAGCGCCGACGTGATGAGAGAACTCTCAGCACCTTGTAGCGCCGTGGTGCTGGAATAGCCCCATGGCTGCCACACCATCTCGTACCAGTGATACCGACTTGATCGTTATCGGAGGGGGCCCGGCTGGCTGCGCTGCTGCTCGCATGGCCGCGAGCGTGGGCATGCGCTCAGTGCTCATCGAACCGGATCGCCTCTGCCGGAACCTCTACCGCATCACGGCTCTGAACAATGTCCTCGGCGGCTACACCAACGGACCCGAACTTGCCCACTCCATCTCAGCGGACCTGAAGCGCACAGACCGCTGCCGCATCGAACTCGGCCACCGTGCCACCGAGATACGCGCGTTCGACGACCACGTCGCCGTCACCCTGGAGACCGGTGCCCGTCTGACCGCCCCACACGTAGTCCTGGCCACCGGCGTGGGAGCACTCCAGCCCCGCGATGCTGATTGGATCACCGCCCCGCCGAACCTCACCCTGCCGCCGCTGTGGCAGGCCGAACCGCACCATGCCGAGGACCGCACGCTGCTCGTCCTCGGTGGCGATCGCCCGATCGGCACGTTCCTGCGGGCCTATCCGGACATCAACACCCGCCTGCTCGTGGCGTACCCCGCAAGCGATGAATACAAGGTCGAGGAGATCCGCGACGACCCTCGTGTGACCCTCCTGCGTATCGATCACCTGCTCCTACGCTCGCCACAAGGGCCTGTGATCACGGCTGAGGCGCTCAGCCGTGACGGAGAGCGGAGCACTGTCGAGGCCGACGTCACGTTCCTCAATATCGGCAGCGCTCCGATCGCCCCTCCGGGCGATCTCGTCCGTGACGCCGCAGGCTACTGCCCACCCTCTGACCAGCATTCCCGCATCATCATCGCTGGCGACCTGCGCTCGTCCCAATTCCAGCGGATCGCGACAGCCATGGGCTCCGGCAGCGAAGCCGCCTTGCGGGCCTACTACGCCACTCGGAATTCGTGACGTCCTGGAGTCAGGGGCGAATTGTGCGTCGAATCCGGTGCCGCACCGCTGTGGGCGCCGACGAGAAGGGGCGATGCCGATCCGCGGCGGAAGCACACACCGGCGCCGCCCCATCTCACCGATCCCGCAAGCCAGTTACACGATTTTTTGCGCCGACGTGACGCCTGGTCGCCCGGCTTAGAGCTCCTAACACAACGCTGGTAGCCGTGTCCTGTAGACGGGTGCGTCGGTTGGTTGGGTATGGGCAAGCGGAACCCTCAACCATGGCTGGTTGACGATGAGTTGTGGTCGAGAATTGAGTCGTTGCTGCCATCGTCACCTGATGGTCAGCCGCGGCCGGGGCGGAAGAAGTCGCTGGCGGACCGCAAGGTGCTGTGCGGCATCTTGTTCGTCCTCTACACCGGCATCCAGTGGGAGTGGCTGCCTGGTGAGCTTGGGTTCGGCTCAGGGATGA
>NZ_JBEZIX010000102.1:0-14663 GCF_040651315.1 Streptomyces sp. NPDC048506 | reverse complement strand
ACCGCCACTACTGGCAGACCTGCACCTCCGACGAGATGCTGACCGCCTTCATCCCCTTCCACGACTGTGACGAGGAGATGGGCACCATCACGATGATCGACGGCAGCCACCGCTGGAAGGAGACCGGCGGCGACGACTCCACCAGCCGTCACTTCGCCGACCGCGACCGGTCGGAGCTGGAGGAGATGCTGGAGGAGAACGCCGCCTTCAACAACGCAACCGTCCGCAAGGTGCCGGTGAACATCCCCAAGGGGCACATCAGCTTCCACCACTGCCGCACCTACCACGGCAGCGGCTACAACGTCAGCGACCGCCCCCGCCGCTCCATCTCCTTCCACCTCCAGGACCGCACCAACCAGTGGCGGCCCTACGAGCTGTCCAACGGCGACCTGGTCGTCTACAACAACGACGTCCTGGTCGGCAAGGACGCGAACGGCAACCCCGACTACACCGACGCGGACTTCTGCCCCGTCCTGTGGGAGGACGCCCGGTGAGTGAAGCTCCCCCCACCACCGTGCTGTCGGCGCAAGGGCTGCACGGCTCGCTCGGCGATCCGCTCATGGAGGTGATGAACTTCCTCAACGAGGTCACCTCCCGCTACCCGGAGGCGATCTCCTTCGGTCCGGGACGCCCGTACGAAGGGCTCTTCGAGGTCGAGCGGATCGGCGACTACCTGGACGCCTACCAGCGGTACCTGATCGAGGATCAGGGCCGGTCCCCGGACGAGGTCCGCACGCTGCTGTTCCAGTACGGGCGCACCAACGGGCAGATCCACGAGCTGGTGGCCCGCGCCCTGCACAACGACGAGGGCATCACGGCCGATCCGGCGTCCCTGGTGGTCACCGTGGGCTGTCAGGAGGGGATGTTCCTGGTCCTCCGTGCGCTCTTCGGCGACCCCTCGGACGTACTGCTGGTCTCCTCGCCGTGCTACGTCGGCATCACCGGGGCGGCACGGCTGCTGGACATCGAGACGGTCCACGTCCCCGAGGGCGAGCAGGGGTGCGATCCGGACGTCCTGCGGCGCACGGTCGCCGAGCTGCGCGCCGCCGGGAAGCGGCCGCGGGCGTTCTACGTGGTGCCGGACTTCTCCAACCCGACAGGCACCTGTCTGCCGGTGCCCGCGCGCCGCCGGCTGCTGGAGCTGGCCGAGGAGGAGGACCTGCTCCTCCTGGAGGACAACCCGTACGGGTTCTTCACCCGTACCGGCAGCGGCCTGCCGACGCTCAAGGCACTGGACGACCGGCAGCGGGTGATCTACCTCGGATCGTTCGCCAAGACCTGCTTCCCGGGCGCCCGGGTCGGCTATGTGGTCGCCGACCAGCAGGTCGAGGCCGCGGACGGCAGCCGTACCCTGCTGGCGGACGAACTGTCCAAGATCAAGGGCATGGTGACGGTGAACACCCCGGCGCTCAGCCAGGCGGTCATCGGGGGCATGCTGCTCACCCATGACTTCCGGCTGCGGGAGGCCAACAAACCGGCCGCCGACTTCTACCAGGGGAATCTCCAGGTCCTGCTCGACCATCTCGACCGGCTGCTTCCCGAGGACCGGCGCGAGGCGGCCGGAATCAGCTGGAATTCGCCTGCGGGCGGCTTCTTCCTCACCCTGACGCTCCCGGTTCCAGCGGACAATGCACTGCTGGAAGAGTCCGCCCGCGAGCACGGAGTGATCTGGACACCGATGAGCTACTTCTACCCCGAAGGTGACGGCGGTCGTCACCAACTGCGTCTCTCCCTCAGCTATCTGACGCCTGATCAGGTCGCCGAGGGCGCCCGTCGACTGGTCGGGCTGCTGGAACGGAGCTGCGGATGAACGCCGTTCTGTACGTCGTGACGGTGCTGATCTGGGGCTCCACCTGGCTGGCCATCAAGGGCCAGTTGGGCGACGTGCACCCGACGGCATCGATCGCGTACCGCTTCGCGCTGGCCGCCGTGATCCTGCTGGCGTGGGCACGGTTGCGCGGACTGCCGCTGCGCTACCCGCTGCGGGTGCACGGCCAGTTCGTCCTCATGGGCGGGCTGATGTTCTCCACCAACTTCGTCTGCTTCTACTTCGCCGAGCAGTATCTGACCACCGGACTGGTCTCGATCATCTTCGCGATGTCGCTGCTGGTGAACATGGTCTTCGCCCGCGTCTTCTTCCGACGCACGATCACCGCGAAGATGCTGGTCGGTGGAGGCATCGGGCTGCTGGGGATCGTGGCGGTGTTCTGGCCGGAGTTCCAGAACTTCGGCCTCTCCTCCGGATCGGGCCAGGGCATCGTGCTGTCGGCCATCGGCACCCTGGTCTTCTGCCTGGGCAACGTGGTCTCCGGCAAGACCCAGGCGGCGGGCATCCCGGTGGTGCAGGGCACGGGGTACGCCATGGCGTACGGCGCGCTGCTGATGGCCCCGTTCGCCGCGTTCTACGGAGGCGGCGCGCTGTTCCAGCCCACCCTCAAGTACACCGGCTCACTGGTCTACCTCGCCGTCTTCGGGTCGGTGGTGGGCTTCGGTGCCTACCTCACCCTGCTCGGCAGGATCGGCGGTGAGCGTGCCGCGTACGCGATGGTGCTCTTCCCGATCGTGGCGCTGCTGCTGTCCACGGTCTTCGAGGAGTTCACCTGGACGGCGCGGGACCTGGCCGGCGTCGCACTGATCCTGCTGGGCAATGCGGTGATGCTGGCCAACCCGGCGCTGCTCCGGCGGCTGACCGGCAGAGCGGACCCGGCAGAACGGACGGCTCCCGCCACGGCGGACCGCTGACACCGACCGAACGACCGTCACCGGCCCGCCCGTCCGCCGCCACGGCCGGGCCGGGGCGGGTGCACCCGCCCGCCTTCGCCGCCCCCCATCCCACGGCCAAGGAGCGCCACCTTGCATACCGCCGCAGTCGTCGGCACCGGTCTCATCGGTACCTCCATCGCCCTGGCACTGACCGGCCGGGGAGTGCGCACGCATCTGATCGACCGCGATCCGGACAGCGTTCGGATCGCGGTGGCGCGGGGCGCCGGGACCGCCGAACCACCGTCCGAACCGGTGGACATCGCGGTCATCGCCGTCCCTCCCTCCCACACCTCCAGGACCCTCGCCGACCACCAGAAGGCCGAACTGGCCCGGGTCTACACCGACGTGGCGAGCGTCAAGGCGCTGCCGCACGCCGAGTGCCTGGCCCTCGGCTGCGACACCACGACCCTGGTGGGCGGGCACCCGATGGCCGGCCGGGAGCGCTCCGGACCGCTCGCGGCCCGCGCCGACCTCTTCCAGGACCACCACTGGGTGCTCACCCCCACCCCGGAGACCAGCGAGTTCGCGCTCAACCGGGCCCTGGAACTGGTCTCGCTGTGCGGCGCCGTGCCGGTGCTGCTGGAACCGGCGGACCACGACCGGGCCGTGGCGCTCGTCTCCCACCTCCCCCATCTGATGGCGACGCTCACCGCCGCCCGGCTGCTGGAGGGCGACGAGCACGCGGTACGGCTGGCCGGTCGCGGGATGCGGGACGTCACCCGGGTCGCGTCCGGCGATGCCGGGCTGTGGACCGACATCCTCGCCGCCAATGCCGCCGCCCTCGGCCCGCTGCTCGCCGCGCTCAGCGTGGACCTGGCGACCGCCGCGGACGCACTGGCCCGGCTGGCCACGGACGATCCGGAGCCGCAGGGCGACGCCTTGGCGGAGCTGACCGGGATACTGCGCCGCGGCGTCGACGGCCGGGCCCGCATCGTGCCCCCGTACGGCGGCACGGCGGAGAGACCTGCCACGGTGCTCTCGGTCGCCGTCGGCGACCGGAACCGGCCGCTAGAGCGCCTGCTCGGGGATCTGGACGAGGCACGGCTGGATCTGGAGGGCATGGTCCTCCCGGATGCCGGGGAGGCGCCGGCCCCGGACGACTCGGTTGGACTGCTGGTGGCCCCGGACGTGGCGCGCCCTCTCACCGAAGCGCTGCGGGACCGGGGCTGGGCGGTCCGCTAGCCTCCGTTCGGTCCCGTCCATCCACCCTCGGAAGGAGAACCGACCATGCCGCACATCCTCGTCGAGTACGACGCCGCACTGCGGGACGTCCTCGATCGCCGTGGCTTCGCCCGCGCGCTGCACGCGCTGGCCGCGCAGACGGTCGACGGCATCACCGTCGAGAGCTGCAAGACCCGCTTCCGCTGTGCGGACGAGGTGGTCATCGCCCACGACGAGCCCCAACAGGCCCTGATCCACCTCGACTTCGCGATCCTGCCGGGCCGTACGACGGAGACCAAGTCCGCGCTCGGCCGGGCGGTCCTCGACCTGGTGCGCCGCCACACGGCGGCGGCGACGGGCGTGTCGGTGCACGCCTCCGTCGACGTCCGCGACCTCGATGCGGCGTACGCCAAGCATGTGACGCCGGCGGGCGAACAGCAGTGAAGATCTTCGTCTCCTCTGACATGGAAGGCACCGCCGGGGTCGTCGACTGGGAGCAGTGCCGGCCGTCCGGCTCCCAGTACGACTACTTCCGCGGGCTGCTCCAGGAAGAGGTGAACGCCGCGATCGAGGGCGCCCGGTCCGCCGGCGCCACCGCGTTCCTGGTCAACGACGCGCACTCGTCGATGGCCAACCTCCGGCCGGACGGGCTCGCGGGCCGGGCCCGCTACCTGTCCGGCCGGCACAAGCCGCTCTACATGATGCAGGGGCTCGACGGCACCTTCGACGGGGTCTTCTTCGTCTCGTACCACGGGTCGGTGGCCGGCGCCCCGTCCGCCCTCTCGCACACCTACAACCCGCGGGCGATCGCCGGGGTGTGGCTGAACGGGGTGCCGGCGGGCGAGAGCGGTGTCAACGCCCTGGTGGCACTCGGCCATGGGGTGCCGGTGGTGCTGATCACGGGTGACCGGACGACCGCGGAGGAGGTCGAGCCGTTCTGTCCCGGCATCCGCGCCGCGGTGGTCAAGACGTCGGTGTCCCGCTTCGCGGCGGACAGCCTGCACCCCGAGCAGGCGCGCGAGGTGATCCGGGAGGCGGCCCGGGAGGCGGTGCTGCGCCTGCCGCACGCCGTCCCGCCGGCTATCGACCTGCCGGCCACGCTCACCGTACGGTTCCGCAACGCGGACCTCGCCGAGATGGCGACCTGGATCAACCGGGTCGAGGCGGTCGACGAGGTGACGGTCCGCCTCACCGACGACGATCCGATCCGGCTGTACCGGACCTTCGTCACCGTGGTGCTGCTCACCCGTGGGATCGCCGAGTGACGCCGCCCCGGTCCCGGTTGAGCAGGACGAAGACGGCGCAGGCCAGCACCGCCAGCAGTGCGCCCGACCACAGCAGCGCCGGCATTGCGTAGGCGGTGGAGAGGGCGGCCAGGGCGTACGGGGTGAACATGCCGGTGTAGGCCAGCGTCCAGAACAGCGAGGTGATGCGGGCGAGTTGGGACCGCGGGGCGAGGGCGGCGACCTCGGTGAGGCCGAAGCTCAGGGTCAGCCCGTAGCCGGCACCGAGGACCGCGGCGGCACCGAGCGCCAGCCAGGGCTGCCCATGGGCGGCGGCCGGCGCGGCCAGGGCGAACCCGGCCGCGATCACCAGCAGCCCGACGATGCCGGTGACCGTCCGGTGCCGGGTGGCCAGGCGGCGGGCCAGCGGTTGGACGGCCAGCCCGGAGCCGGGGACGACGGCGGTGGCCACCCCGGCGTAGACGGTCCGCCATCCGGCCAGGCCGCCGTCGACCAGACCGGGCAGGGTGACGAAGCCGATCGTCGGGGCCGCGAACACCCAGGGCGCGACCGGCAGCAGCGCCCGCCAGAAACGGGCCCACGGGACGGACCGGTCGGCCGCGGCGGCGGAGCCGTCGGCCGGGCGGGCGCGGGTCGGGCGGGACTCCGGCGCGCCGAGCGCCGCGGCGCCCGCGCCGACCGCCAGGACGAGGTGCGGCAGGTACGCGGTCACCATCGGGTACGGCGCCCACTGGGCGATCAGGGCGGCGACCAGCCCGCCCGAGGCGAAGCCCGCGGAGACGAACACCCCGGACCGTTTGGCGGCCGTCCCCGGCGCGGTGTCCGGGTCGTACGGCGGGGAGGACAGCTCCTTGACCCAGGCGCTACCGGCGGCCAGCAGCGCACCCGCGCCGAGTCCGGTCAGGAAGCGCCCCGGGAGCAGGCACCAGGTGGCGACCGAGCCGGCCATCAGCAGGCAGGTGGACAGCAGATTGACTCCCAGGGCGAGCAGCGCCACCGGGCGGCGGCCGTGCCGGTCGGCCAGCGGCCCGCCGGTCAGCAGCCCGGGGATCAGCCCGAGGACGTACACCGCGAACAGCCCGGTCACCGTGGACTCCGACAGGCCCGCTTCGGTGCGGTAGGCGCCCAGCAGGGCGGAGAACTGGTTGGCGCTCCAGCCGGAGGCCAGCATCGTCCAGGCGACGCGGAGGCCGTGGCGGCGGCCGGGCGGGGGCGGGGCGGTGGCGCGGACACCGGCGACCGGGCCGGCGCTCGTACGGCGCTTCACTGTGCTGCTCATGGCGGTAAGTCTCGGCGCCGTGACCCGGCCGGCGCCGCCCGCGTTCACGAATCCTGAACGCCGGTACCGTGGGGCCCGGCGCGGCCCCTTAGGGTGGCTGACATGGACCTTCGCTTGCTGTCGTCCTTCCTGGCGGTGGTCGAGGAAGGACATTTCAAACGGGCCGCCGCCCGGCTGTTCCTCTCGCCGCCCGCGGTCACCCAGCACATACGTCAGCTGGAGACCGAGCTCGGCACCCAGTTGCTGCACCGCAACCCGGTCTCCCCCACCCGTGCCGGATCCCGGCTGGCCGGCCACGCCCGCACCCTGCTGGCCGCCGCGAACGCCGCGCTGGACGACATCGCCGATGTCGTGCGGGAGCCCGAGCCCGACACCCACCGCCCACTGCGGGTCGGCATCATGGGCCACGGCTCGGCGGAGCTGACGCCCGCCGCGATCAACGCGTTCCGACGGGCCCGCCCCGAAGTCCCCGTCGAGCTGCGGCAGCTCGACTTCACCGAGCACGTCACCGCGCTCTCCGAGGACCGGGTGGACGCGGCGTTCGTCCGGCCGGCGCCGGACGACGAGCGCATCGCCGTGGACGTACTCACCACGGAGCAGCGCATCATCGCGGTCCCGGCGGCGTCCGCGCTGGCGGACGCCCGGGAGGAGGGCGTCCGCGTGGCGGACGTCATCGACCTGCCCTTCGTCCAGGTGCCCGGCCACACCCCGGCCACCTTCACCAACTACCTCTACTTCAACCACGAGGCACAGCGCCGCAGTCCGGACTGCGCGCTGACGCCGCAGGACGTGCTGACCGGCGTGGTCGCCGGACGCGCGGCCGGTTCCGGGCTGAAGTCCTTCGCCCGCTACTACGCCTGGCCCGGGGCGGTGTTCGTGCCCGTCCTGGACGCCCCGTGGGAGAGCAGCTACCTCGCCGTGCGCGCCGACGACGGCAACCCGGAGGTGAAGATCTTCCGGGCCCTCACCCTCACCCTGGCCCAGGAGATGCGGCCGCGCATCGAACGATGACCCGGGCCCGGCATCGCCACCGAGCCCGCCCCGGGCCGGTACAACATCTGCTACGTCAACGCCTTCCAGGCACAGCCCGACGCCGGCGGCACCTGGCAGCGGCACCACCCCGAGCTCCTCCTCAAGGACGCGCACGGCAAGCTCGTCGTCGACGAGGACTGGCACGAGCCGCTGCTCGACATCTCCACCGCCGCCAAGCGCACGGCGCTGCTGGACGTCGTCGGCCCGTGGATCGACGGCTGCGCCGAGGCGAGTTACGACGCCGTCGAACCCGACAACCTCGACTCCTACGAGCGCTCCCACGGACGGCTCACCGCCGCGCACGCCGCGGCGTTCGCCGAGCTGCTGGCCCGCCGCGCGCACCGGGAGCGGCTGGCCATCGCCCAGAAGAACACCACGGACCTGCTGCCGCAACGCCAGCGCATCGGCTTCGACTTCGCCGTCGTCGAGGAGTGCACCCGCTACCAGGAGTGCGCCGACTTCGCGAAGGCCTACGACGACAGGGTCTTCGTCATCGAATACACCCGGCAGGACTTCACCGCCGCCTGCCGGGCCCGGGCCACCTCCCTCTCCCTCACCCTCCGCGACCGCGAGGTCCGGCCGGCCGGCGCCCCGGGGTACCTGGACGACCGCTGCTGAGCCGCCCGGAGGCACGCCCGCCCGGACCGGTCCGCGGCGCCGCGCTATGCCGTCTCATGACCGGCGGCGGCGCCACCGTTGATCTTCTCGATCGCCTGCCGGGCCTGCTCCTGCGGGGAGCGTGCCGGCAGGGGCGACACCGTGGTGGACGCCACGGCGGGCTGCGGGCGCTCCTGCGCCACCGTCCTGGTGGGCGGTGCGGCCGTCCTGATGCGCAGTCGGTGACTGGCCGCCTCGTCCAGGCTGACCGGGCGCTTCATCCGGGCGGCGAGTCGGCCGGCCTCCTGGCCGAGGGCGGCGACGTCCTCCCAGTGCAGGCGAACCACCAGGGACAGTTCGGCGTCGCCGTCCGGCAGGGCGTGGAGCGGAGGGGTGCCGGGGTCGGTCATGTGCGCTCCTCATGTGGTGGGCCGATGCCCGGTAGGGCACGGACATGGAGAGATACGGGAGGCCGGGCGCCGGCGTTCACCCACGGTCCGTCTTCTCGATCTCCCGGGACCAGGAGATCGGGAAGGCACCTCTAGGCTCGGACGCATGAGAAGAAATCGGCAGCCGCGACGTCTGGTCGTGGGAGAGGAGACCTGGCACTGGTCGGTGCGGCACCGGCACGCGCCTCACGCATGCAGTGAGGTCCTCTCCCTGCACCACGGGGGCACGCGGACGACGCTGCGGCTGGTCTTCCGCGCCCAGCCGGGACGTATGGTCCCGGACGGGTTGCTGCACTCCGGCGGGGTGGGCGACCGGCGTGGTGGTGTGCTCAACCTCCACGAGCCGGGCGTCGTGCGGCGGTTCGTCGACGAGGTGACGGCGCGGGGGCTGGTCCCACCGGTGGCCCGTGAGGCGGAGTGGGACGGGTGGCCGCTGTACGACACGGTGGTGGGGCGGCATGACGGTGCGTGAGTCGGTGCGGCGGTACGTTGCGCCCTGTCGTTCCGCGTACCGCCGCCTCACCACAATGCCAATATGACTCCGAACACACGGTCCCCACTGACGGGTCCCTGTTGACGGATGCCTACTGACGGTCCCCTCGCGCCGGGCCCGTTTCCCTTGGGCCCGCTCTCCTACGCCACGGCGTGGAAGAGGGCCGCCGCCTCGCCGCGCGACCCCACGCCGAGCTTGGTGAGGATCTTCGCGACATGGAACTTCACGGTGGACTCGCTGATGTGCAACTCCTGCGCGATGGCCCGGTTGCGGTGCCCGAGCGCCAGCCGGGCCAGGACCTCCAGTTCCCGCTCGCCGAGGGAGATGAGCGGGTCGGGGGCGGCGTCCTGGGAGACCCGTAGGGGGATGGTGGCCGACACCGTGGTGCCCCATCCGGGTACCGCGTCGACGTCCAACCGCCCGTCGAGGACGTCGAGTCGCTCGGTGACGCGGCCGGGGGCGAGCGCGGCGTGGGTGAGGGTGCCGGGCCCGTCGTCCCGTACGGTCGCGCGCAGTTCGTCGTCGGTGAGCTGCCAGCCGATGTGCACCCGGCTGACCGTCTCCTGCTCCAGCACCTTCAACAACAGGGCCCGGACGATCACCCGCGCGGTGTGCGCCACGTCGGCGGCCACCGTCCGGGTGGAGTCCGGCGCGCCCAGCTCCAGCCGTACGGGGCTGTAGCGGACCAGCGGCCGCAGCGAATCGGCGAGCCGGGCGAAGGCCTGGCCGGCCGGCTCCTCGGCGATCTCCTGGTCCCGTTCCGCCTCCGCGCGCAGGTCCACCAGCGCCGAGACCGCCAGGTCGGTGGCGGTGGCGCGGGCCGCCGCGTCGTCCAGGGTGCGGCTGCGCAGCACGCCCAACAGCCCGGTGAGCACGGACGAGTAGGCCTCGCCCAGCTCCGCGATCACACGGGCCCGGGTGCCGGCGGCGGTGCGCGAGCGGGCCAGCGCGCCGGGCAGGGCCTCCACCGCCATCCGGTCCAAGTGGCTGGTCACCACGTCCCACAGGGCCTGTACGCAGGCGAGGGCGGCGTCGTCGACGGGCGGCGGGGTGGTGGTGGCGGTGGCCCGGGCCGCGCCCGAGCCCGGGCTTCCGTCCTCCGTGGCGCGGCCCGCGCCGTCCCCGTCCCGCACCAGCAGCAGGACGGCGCCACGGGGCGTGGCATGGCTGGTGACGGCGAGTACGGGTCGTTCCGCGCCGGCGAGGGTGAGGGTGCCCTGCCACGGCCGGCCGGGGACGCCCGAGGCGAGCAGCGGCGCCAGGTCGGCGGTGGAGATCCGGCCGGTGATCTCCGGATCACCGGCCGTCTTGAACGGTGAGTGGGCACAGTGCGTGGAGAGTTCGGCCGCCGCCCGGTGCGGGACCAGTTCGGCCAGGACGGCGGAGAGCCGCGGCAGGATCTCGCCCAGTGGCTGGCGGATCACCTCGTGGGCGGCGGTCAGGGCGGTCACGGCTCCGGGTGCGGTCAACTCCATGTGCCTCAGCGTAGTCAGCGGCGCGCGGGCCGGCGCTGGCCTTTCGGCCAGGCCGGACTGTTCGAATGGCTGGCGGTCGGTCGCCCCAACAGGGATCAGGCTTGGGGTCGTCAGCCCATCAATCCGACCCGTTGCAGGCGTACGGCTCAGCCCCGCCTGCTCGGGTGCTCAACGGGGAGTTGCACAATGCGAGCGATCATCTACCACACGTTCGGCGGCGCCGAGGTGCTCACGTTCGGGGAGACCGACAAGCCGGAGCCCGGGCCGGGCGACGTACGGGTGAAGGTGGTGACGGTCGGCGTCAACCCGCTGGACTACAAGCGGCGTTACGGGTGGGTCGAGCAGTACTACCCGACGACCTTCCCCGCCGTGCCGGGCCTGGAGTTCGCCGGGGTCGTCGACGCGCTCGGCGAGGGCGTCACCGGGGTGGCCGTCGGCGACGAGGTGTTCGGCTGGACCAGGACCGGTGCGTACGCCGAGTACGCCATCGCCGGGGACATCGTGCCCAAGCCGGCCGAGTTGTCCTTCGCGACCGCGGCGGCCCTGCCGGTCGCCGGTGAGACCGCGCAACGCGTCCTCGACGAGCTGGGGCTGCGGAAGGGCGAGACGCTGCTGTTGCACGGCGCCGCGGGCGCGGTCGGCCAGGTGGCCGTGCAGCTCGCGGTGGCCCTGGGCGCGACGGTCATCGGTACCGCGTCCCCGGCCAACCACGACTTCCTCCGTGCGCTGGGCGCCGTGCCGGTGGCGTACGGGGAGGGCCTGGCCGACCGGGTCCGGGCGGCCGCTCCGCAGGGCGTGGACGCGGTGTTCGACGCCGCCGGGCACGATGCGCTGCCGGTCTCGATCGCGCTGCGCGGCGGCACGACGGACCGCATCGTCACCATCGCCGACCCGAACGCCGCCGACCACGGTGTGCCGTTCTCCGCGGGCGGTACGCCGCCGGAGCAGGCCCGGGCATGGCTGGCCGAGCACGCCCGGCTCGCCGTCGAGGGGCGGCTGACCGTGCCCGTCGTGGAGGCCTTCCCGCTCGCGGACGCCGCCCGGGCCCAGGAGCTGAGCGAGGCCGGCCATGTGCGCGGCAAGCTCGTCATCGAGGTCTGAAGCGAGGTCCGCGTCGAGGTCCGGGCGTCGCTCGGGCCTGCGGTGGGCCGGTGACCGGCCCGGGGCGTCGGCTACGGTGGCGCCCCCGGCCGGAGCAGGTCCGAGCACGGAGTACGGGGAGGCGGCGGACGTGGCGGAGCTACGTGCGGTGGACGGTGTCTGGGCGTCGGCCCGATCGGTCGAGGTGCGCGCCGTCAGCGCGGGAGCGGACGGCGCCGAGCGGTCGATGATGGTGGGTGACGCCGGAGAGATCGCCGACCTGGCCCGCCTTCTGGAGGTCCACCCGACGTCCCCAGGCTTCGTCTGCATGTGTTGCGGCGACGTCACGTTCACCGTGCGCGGGGAGCGGGGCAAGGTCCTCGGCGTGCTGACGCTGTATCTGAGCAGCGGGCTGGAGTGGTGCGGGTGGGACGGCCAGCACGAGCTGGTGCACCCGGAGGAGCTGGGCAGGTGGTTGGCGGAGCGGCGGATCATGGCTGCGTAGGCATCCGGACGACTCCCCCGGTCGGGCCAGCCGTTGCGGCCCTGCCTTGTGTCCCCAAGGGCCGAGGGGTGCTTTTCGGGGGCCGGCCCCGCCCCTCGCTCGTCCCGAACCAGTCCTTGCGGCACGTCACTTGCGCCCCTTCCGTTGCCCGCTGCGCACCGGACCGTCTACGTTGAGCGCGTTTGAATCCGGTTCGGCCCCGCCCTGCGGTGGGATTCGGAAGGACAACCCCCCATGCTCAAACGCATTTCCATACGGACCGCGGTGACCGCGGGACTGGCCGCCGCGCTGGCCGCCGGCACGGTCGCCGCGACCACGGCGCAAGGCGCCCCGTCCACCTCCCCACAACCCCAACGCACCCAGCACGTCGAGTACTTCACCGGTCCCGACGGTCATCCGCGGCACACCACCGTGCCGGCCCCGAAGCCGCTCTCCCGGTCCGCGATGGCGGCGATCACCGCCGGGGACGGCGACGTCACCCCGATCGTGCAGAACGGCCCCGTCGGCGACAAGCTCGACGTGGTCTTCATCGGTGACGGCTACACCGCCTCCCAGCAGGAGGACTTCCACGCCGACGTCCGCACCAAGTGGGCCAAGATCTCGGCCGTCGAGCCGTACGCCTCGTACAAGGGCCTGTTCAACGTGTGGGCGGTCGACGCGGTGTCCAACGAGTCCGGCGTCTCCGGCGACCCGACCAAGGACGTGGTCCGCGACACCGCCCTGGACTCGGCCTTCTTCTGCGACGGCACCGAGCGCCTGCTCTGCGTCGACACCGGCAAGGTCGAGGCGTACGCCTCCAAGGCCCCGGCCGCGGACCTCGTCGTGGTCCTGGGGAACTCCACCAAGTACGGCGGCGCGGGCTACAACGACGTCACCTCGCAGGTCGGCTACGACGGGATCGCCACCGCCTCCTCGGACAACGACCAGTCCGACCAGATAGCGGTGCACGAGACCGGTCACTCCCTCGGCAAGCTCGCCGACGAGTACGACTACGGGCAGTCCGGTACCTACACCGGTCCCGAGCCCACCCAGGCCAACCTCACCAAGCTCTCCGCCGACCAGATGACCGCCCAGCAGCAGAAGTGGTACCGCTGGATCGGCCAGCAGTCGCCGGACGGCGGCCCGGTCGGTGCGTACGAGGGCGGCGGCTACTATCAGTACGGGCTGAACCGGCCCACCGAGAACTCGATCATGCGGACGCTCGGCCGCGAGTTCAACCTCCCCGGCCGCGAGGCGATGATCGCCGCCTTCTACCGCCATGCGCACGCGCTGAGCAGCCCGGTCCGCACCGACCGCGCGGTGCGCCGCGGGGATCGCATCCGGGTCACGCCGGCTGCCTCCGCCCAGGTGAGGTGGTACGTCGACGGACGTGAGCAGCGGGCCGCACGCGGCCGGACCACGGTCGTGCCGCGCACTCTCGGCGTCCCGGCGGACGGTCGCCGCCACACCGTCACCGCCCGCGCCACGGACCGTACGGACGCGGTGCGCGACCCGGCACTGCGCAAGCTGCTGTCCGGAAAGCTGAGCTGGCGGATCGCGCCGTGAGGCACGACCCGTCCCGGACGCCGCCGCCGGTGGCCCCGGGGCGGGTCGGTTGATCCGATGGCCCGCTCCGATGGCCCGGTCCGCCAGATTGCCCGGCGGACCGGGCCGTCGGGCGGGCCACGGTCATCGCGGACGGCGGCTATCGGGGCACCGGCCTGCTCATCCCGCACCGCCGTGAACCCGGCCAGACCGAACTGCCGGCTTGGAGAGAGGAGCACAACACCTCCCACCGCAAGGTCTGGGCCCGCGTCGAGCACGCCTTCGCCCGGATGAAGGCATGGAAGATCCTTCGTGACTGCCGTCCGAAAGGCGACGGCGTTCACACCGCCATGCTCGGCATCGCCCGGCTGCACAACCTCGCCCTCACGGGGTAACTACGGGGTAACTCCCGCCCCGTACGAGACCAGAGAGGCCCAGGGGAGGCGGCTCCCCGCCTCCCCGGCTCGGAGAATGCTCAGTCGATACAGAATTCGTTGCCCTCGATGTCCAGCATTGGGATGCACGACTCGTTTTCCTCATCGGCATACAGCGTTTGCACGTGGGTGGCGCCGAGCGCGACCAGTCGTGCGCACTCGGCTTCGAGCGTGGCGAGGCGCTCGTCCCCCACGAGCCCGGTGCCGACCCGGACGTCGAGATGCACCCGATTCTTGACGATCTTGCCTTCGGGGACGCGCTGGAAGTACAGGCGCGGGCCCACGCCTGAGGGATCACTACAGGCGAACCATGAACCCTGCTCCGCAGGAGGCAGGGTGCGGTTGAAATCGTCCCAGGTGGCGAACCCCTCCGGTGGCAGCGGTATGACATACCCCAACACCTCGCACCAGAAACGAGCGAGGCGCTCAGGTTCTGCGCAGTCAAAGGTGACTTGGAACTTCTTGATCGCTGACATCGGCGCACCATAGCAGGCGGACTCTGCCGCTCATTTCCCCAGACGGATCCGTCCGCCGGTTGCGTCCAGGGAAGTGGTGTAGGGGTTCGACCTGATCCGGGGGTTTGCTCCGGCTTCTGGCTGATGCCCGCATAGATGAACGGCCACCGGC
>NZ_JBEZIX010000101.1:0-15035 GCF_040651315.1 Streptomyces sp. NPDC048506 | reverse complement strand
AGCCATGGTTGAGGGTTCCGCTTTCCCATACCTAACCAACCGACGCACCTGTCCAGAGGGCACGGCTACCAGCGTTGTGTTAGGAGCTCTTACAGGGCCCGCAACATCGTCGAACGCTGCTTCACGGCGACGGCCGCCGAACGCCCGGCCCGGCGGCCGTCGGCCAGGCGTACGCGTGCCCCTACGCGCCGCCCCGGTAAGCCTCACATCAAGCAGATGTGAGGCTTCGGGCCCATTCAGCGGTGTCCCGGGAACAGGCCATGAAGGCGCTCATGACCGGCGTGGAGACGTGCCACATCTGCTGCCTGGACATCGAACTCGACCTCTGGCCTTGTACCGGCCCCGGCGGTGTAGCCAAGGCCACCCGGGCGAGGCAGCGTCGCGGTCACCTCGCCGGGCAAGCCGGGCAGGGCGAGCTCCGCGGTGTTGCGGGCGCGCGCCGGTACTGCGAGGTGCGCACGGCTGGGGCGGGGCTGTCGACGAGGTTCGGGAGGGTGCGGCGCAGCCACAAGCACTGGTCGATGCCGCACTGGGTGACCGCCATTTCGGATCTACTCCAAGTAGGGTACTCCAACCGGAGTACCCTACTTGGAGTAGATCGGAGGCAAGGGCATGAGTGAACCAAAGACCCGCAAGCTCAACCTGCTGGCCATGGCAGTCCTCGAAATCCTCGAGGAGCAGCCGGCCCATCCCTACGAGATCCAGCAGGTCATGCGCGATCGGCAGCGCGACCGCCTGGTCAAGCTCACCACCGGCTCGCTCTACCACTCGGTGGAGAGGCTGGAACGGCTTGGTCTGATCAAGCCCGTCGACACCACACGGCAGGGGCGTCTGCCCGAGCGAACGGTGTACACGATCACCGAGGAGGGCCGTGCTGCGTTCCTCGGCCGGCTGCGGGAGATGCTCTCCGCCCCGGCTGACGAGTTCCCGGAGTTCCCGGTGGCGCTCGCGTTGCTGCACACGCTCGACCGTGAAGAGGCGATCGAGCGGCTGAATTGGCGAGCGGCCATCCTGGAGGCGCTCATCGCCGGCTGTGAAGTGATGGCCAATCGGCTGGCCGAGTTCGACGTCGAGCCGATGTTCTTCATTGACCTCGACTGGCAGATCTGCAGCAGGCGGGCCGAGTTGAAGTGGATCAACAACCTGGTCGAGCGGCTGCGCAGTGGCTCGCTCCACTGGGATCGGAAGGCGGCCGCCCCGCCATCCCGCCTCAGCTTGATCGAGGGCAGCGGCAAACCGCACGGCTCCTCGGCCGAGGGTACGGATGGTCCCAGGGAAGGTGCGGCGAGCTGATGAATCCGTTACGTGTCACGAAGCCTTGGCTTGCGCTCAGTGCACTCTGCGTCGGTCTGTTCATGATCTTGCTCGACACCACGATCGTGAATGTTGCTGTCCCCAGCATGCAGGCAGACCTGCACGCCGGTCTCGACCAGATCCTGTGGGTCGTCAGCATCTACATCCTGGCCTACGCCGTTCCGCTCATCCTGGCCAGCCGGCTGGGGGACAGGTTCGGCCGTAAGCGGCTCTACGCCATCGGGCTGCTGGTTTTCACCGTTGCCTCCGGCCTCTGCGGCTTATCAAGCAACAGCACCGAGCTGATCGTGGCCCGCGCGGTGCAAGGCATCGGCGCTGCGCTGATGAACCCTCAGACGCTCACTTTCATCACGATCCTGTTCCCGCCGAACAAGCGCGGCGCGGCGTTCGGGGTGTGGAGCGCGGTCGCCGGAGTGTCCACCATCACCGGCCCACTCCTAGGCGGGCTGATCGTGGAGCAGCTCAGCTGGCAGTGGATCTTCTTCGTCAATGTGCCCATAGGGGTCCTCGGCCTGGTACTCACCCTGTTCGTAGTGCCCGAGTCGCGTAATCCGGTCACACACCGGTTGGACCCCCTGGGCATCCTGCTCGTCAGCGGGGGGCTGTTCGCCATCGTCTATGGGCTGCTGGAGGGAAGCCGCTATCACTGGGGCGTGATCACTGGCCCGGTGTCCGTGCCGGCCCTGCTCGTCGCCGGTGTGTTGCTGGTCGCTCTCTTCCTGCTACTGCAGCACCGCTCCCATGACCCGCTGGTGCCCCTGACGCTGTTCGGCAACAGGAACTTCTCGCTCGCCAACATCGTGGCCACAGCCGTGGGCTTCGGTATGGTCAGCCTGCTGCCGTTGATGCTCTTCCTACAGGCGGTGCTCGGTTTGACACCGCTGCAGGCCGGTGTCGTGACCGCACCCGCATCCCTCTGCGCCGTCGTCATCGCGCCGTTTGCCGGGTTCCGAGCCGACCGGACAGGCGGGAAGTACCTCCTATTCTCTGGTCTCTTGGCGTTCTGCGTCGGGATCGGCAGCAGTTTGCTGATTGCCAAACCCGGCATGAGCGCCTGGCTGATTCTGCCTGCGGTGATTGTCCTAGGCGCCGGCACCGGCCTGCTGTTCACCACCATGACCACGGTAGCGATCGGCGACATCAAGCCAGAGCTTTCCGGTGCCGCCTCCGGGGTCTTCAACACGACGCGGCAGCTCGGCCAGGCGCTTGGCACCGCTGCTGTTGGCGCGTTGCTGCAGTCGAGCCTGCGTCACTCACTGCACCACGAAGCCGTCACCGCCAGCGCTCAGTTGCCAGCTCCACTGCGAAGTGGTTTCGTCGACAACTTCGCCAACGTCAGCACCGATGGCGTGATCGACACCGGACCACCCCAGCCCGGAGTCTCCGCTTCGGTCGCCGCGCAGCTGCACCGATTGGGCAAAACAGTATTCGACAGCGGCTACGTCACCGCGATGCGCTGGACCCTGCTGCTGCCGCTCGGACTGCTGCTGGTTGCCGCTGTCTGCAGCCTCGGAATTCGCCGCCGGCCTCAGGAATCGATCCACGCCGGTGCATCCAATCCCACGACACTGGCCGAAACCGGCCACTGGCGTGGATGACCCCTCGCGCGTACTGGCAACCGGACTCGGAGCACCGGTCGGTCCCGGTGAGCGCGGGCATCTACTGATCGTTTCAGAGTGCGGTGCGCAGTCGTCTCAAGTAGATGAGGCTGCACGCGAGTTCGAGGAGTCCTTGGTGGAGGTCGGCGCCCACAGGGTCGACCAGGCGGCGTTCGCGTGGAACTTCCCTGAGGGAAGGTGAGCCAGGTGCCCGGCCTTGCCGTCGGCGATGACCTGCTCGATCTCCGCGTGGCGGCGGTGCTGCCGCTCGGCCTGAAGGGTGGCGAACGGTCTTGCGGCCGGTGAAGGCGGTGTAGGCCCGCGCCTCGGCGATCTCCGCACCCCCTGGGACAGGCGATGAACGAACGAGGCATTTCAGGGTACATGCCTGAAAAGTTCGTAACGTGCCCTTGGTGTCTTAGGTGGCACTTCCTGCTTGATCTAGCTGAATGCAGATTTAGAAGTTGCAATCCATGAATTGTGCGCATACTGTGCTCTTTGCAGCTACGGGGGGGCTGACCTTTCAAGGCCTGTTAGTTTGCGCCGACACATTTTGCCCCTCGTAGCGCGAAACAGAGGCATGGGACCTCTGTAGCTACTCGAATGGGGAATCGGGGAAATGGGTAACAGTGCGCGCCGTCTTGCCGCTATAGCCATCGGGGGAGCCTTCCTGGCAGGAGTCGCCCCCGCTCAGGCAGCGGAACTTTATGCTGCTACCTCTGCGTCTTCCGGCTGGGTGAGCCCGCAGCACGCTTACGCTTACGCGAAGGACACCAAGGCGGACGGTGATTCCGTCTACAGCCAGTACGCTCGGGAAAACTCCGGAGACTACTTCCTGCACAACAAGAGCGGCAGCGGTACCACGGCAACGAGCGGTGCCGGAAAATACATTTACGCGCTGAAGAGCTGCATCTCCCTGGACTGGGAGCCTGACACTTGCGCGACAGCGGACTAAATTCCCGACGCAGCTCCTGATCGACCGGCGATCAGAGCTAACTTCCTTACGGCCCGGCAGCCCGGTACGGCTGCCGGGCCGCCGCAGCATCCAGCGAGGCAGATCAGTATGGTTCATCCGAACGTTGCCACTCACTCGATTCTGAGTCTCAAAGAACTGAGATACAGCATCCGCGAGCGTCAGCTGCTCCAGGGCATCACCTTGGAACTACCCTCCGGGGAGTCCGTCGCGGTCACCGGCCCGAGCGGCAGCGGAAAGAGCACCTTGCTGTCGTTGGTTCTGGGCCTCATCACCCCAGGTAAGGGGCAGGTGTCGGTAGTCGGCCGCGACATGTCCACGTTGCGCGGCAAGCGCCTGGCCCGGCATCGCGCACAGCACCTCAGCATGATTTTCCAGTTCGGGGAGCTGCTTCCGGAACTGACTCCCGTGGAGAATGTGGCACTGGCAGCACTGCTGGCCGGTGAGCCGCGGCAGGCTGCTTATGAGCGGGCGGCCGGTCTGCTCGATGAGGTGGGCGTTACTGGCACCACTGCCACCACGGGCGAGCTGTCGGGCGGTGAGCGTCAGCGGACCGCGGTGGCGCGTGCCTTGATGAACAAGCCGTCGTTGATCCTGGCCGATGAGCCGACCGGCTCACTGGACACCGCTGCGCGAGGCACGGTGGCCGATCTGCTGTTCTCGCTGCCGCAGCGCTGGGGTTGCGGGCTGCTTGTGGTCACCCACGATCCGAGTGTGGCTGCTCGCGCCGACCGGCAGTTCAACCTGCGCGAGGGGCTGCTGCACGCTGGGCCGGTGACGACATGACGAGGGCGCGGCGTGGCGTCGGTCTCGGGACCTCGTGGCACATGCTGCGGATCGGCCAGGCCGCCCGGCGGGGCCGGGCAGCGAGCGCCACCCGCTTCGTGGCGCTGTTGTTCGCCACGGCAGCGCTGTGCCTGGCTTTCACCTCACTGGTGGCGGTGTACTCCGGCTACGCGGGAACGGAGGAGCGCACCGCGGCCCGCAGTCCACAGCGAGTGGCAGGTAGCCACGGCGCAACGCTGGCCCGCTACTTGCTCAAGCAGGACACGTTGGATGATGCGCGCGCCTACACCGTCGTGTATGTGGAACCGTTGAGCTCTGCCGTCGCCCCGCCGCCTGGTCTGGCCTCGTGGCCCTCCCCCGGCGAAGCGGCGCTCTCGCCCGCCCTGCTTCGGGCGGGAGCTCGCGAGCACATCGCTGATCGCTACGGCAGATTGGCAGGAACGATAGGCCCAGAAGGGCTGGCGTCTCCCAGTGAGCGTTTCGCCTACGTCCGACCCGCGCACACCATGCGGGGAATGGTGGAGGCACGCCCCATTCATGGATTCGGTGCCGCGGCGGAGTGGGGCAACGGAGACTTCACCCACCAGCGGCCTGTCTGGGAATTCCTGCTGACTGTCTGCGGCTTTCTGCTGCTCCCCGCAGCCGCCTGTGTGGTGCTGGCTGCCCGGATGGGCGCTGACGAGCGGGATCGGCGCACCGCCCTCGTCACCGCCCTGGGCGCACTGCCGGCTCACCGCCGACTTATCGTCATCGGGGAAGCGGCCGCCCCTGTGATTGTGGGAGCGGCGGTCGGATCGGTGCCGGCTGCCGTCGGCTGTCTGGTCGACGTGCCTTTCCCCTTTTCGCACTTCACGCTCTACGCGCCGGACCTGCGGGCCTGCGCTCTCTGGCTTGTCGGCGCGGCATTGCTGTCACTGGTCGTGACACTCGCCGCGGTCACCGTTTTGCACCGCCACCGGCGGTCGACCGCAGCCACACGGCTTCGCGCCTCCCACGCAACCCTCTCCAGGATCGCTTGCTGGGCTTGCCCGTTGTTCCTGCTGGCCGCCTCCTACGGCCCGGGACTTGCCCCGTCGAGCGCGTCGCGCGTGCTGTTTCAGGCAGTGGGTACGCTCGGCGGATTTGCCACCCTGCCTTCACTCATTGCAGCAGCCTGCACCGCAGTCGGCTCTGCTCTGGCGGGACTCTCCCGCCGCTGGGCCGGACCTGCTGCCCTGATCTCGGGACGATGGATGGCGGCTTCTGCCGCCACCACTGCACGCCTGGTGTGTTCGGTGGTGATCGCCATCGGTCTTACCGGCGAGGCGCAACTGTGGATGTCTCGCATGGCCGAGCCGGTCCGGCAAGCAACAGCCGTGCGCCAAGTGGTCGGTGACAGCCTGCTGACGGTGACCAGCCCCAAGCGCATCACCCCGCAGTTCACGACGTCGCTGCCCGAACAGGTCGTGCTTATCTCGCTGGATGAGAACAAGGGCACCACGCGTCTCACCGGTACGTGCCCGGACCTCACCGTCCTGCATCTTCCCTGCCACTCCGGCGCGGTGACTCCCGCGATGCATACCGACGAACGCCTGCGTTACGCCTTTGGCAACGGCATCAACATCACCACCAGCGTCACACCGCATGCACCCGCCCGCATGAGCGGTACAGCGCTGTTGCTCTCCCGCGATGGAGCCGCGCTGGACGTCTCCGAGATCAAGCGCACGGCCAACCGCACGCTCGCACCTGGAACCAGCGTCAGCGCGCTGGGCACCGGCTGGATCAGCGGGGGGAAGGTCCTCAGTGACCAGTCAGGCTGGTTGCTCTTCCTCGGTCTGCTGGGCACATCCGTCCTTGCCGTTGGGTTCGCCCTCAATACTCAGGCAGAGTTCTTGCGCCAAGGGCGTGCCGCTGCGCCCGTAGCGGTGCTCTGCGGACGTCGGACGATCTTCTTCGGGCTCAGCGGGTGGAGTCTGCTTGCTCCCGTTCTCGTCTCCGGAGCCATCGGAGTTTTCGTCTACTCCTGGCTTGCCGGGCCCCTGGTGGCTGACGGGTACGCGAGCACTTCGTCGCCTCTGATGCTCGCCAGTCTCGGAGTGAGCAGCGTGCTGGGGCTATTGCTGTGGGGATGCGGCGGTACCATCGCCGCCCGCATCGCCAGTCGCTGGCGCCCCAACGGCGATTGACCGCACACGGGCATACCTCACGGATGCGAGGGGCCGACTTGGCTCCCGTCGGCCCCGACCGACGGGAGCCGCAGCAGCCCTTCGCCAAGGGCACGGCCGGTGAGGCAGATCCGCGCACCGCAGGCGCCGCACAAGCCGAGCGGCGGCTGGAGGGCTCTCGTGCTCACGACAGGGCGAGCAGGACGTTGAAGAGGATGTACAGGCCTCCGAAGGAGACCGGTGCCAGAATCGCGGCGACCGCCCGCAATCTGATGTGGCGCCGCCGCCAGGGCAGCAGCCAACTGATCAGCAGGAGTGCCAGGGGGATGACGAGCCCGCAGCCGAACAGCTTGAGGCCGAGCACAAAAGTGCTCTGGTAGGCGTCGTTGTCGCACGAATTGCCGCACAGGGCCGGAGTCAGCCAGACGAGCCAGAAGATCACCAGCCCCTCCAGCAGAACAACAGCAGTCGAGATCGCCGGGGCCATGACCGCCAACGGATCCCGATCGTCATCCGATGGGCATCTGGGCACGACTCCATACAGGTGCGGCAACTGTTCCATCCCACCAGCCAACCCGTCGCCGTGCCTGCGCGCCTGAGTCCGCGTACTCAAATTGCCCGTCCGACGCACTGACCAGCGAGTTCATGGCCGCTTCGGCCCCAACGCGCTAATTCTCACCTGACCTGGGCTCGGTACCTTGCACGGTAGAAGCAGCAGCGAACTCCAGGCGGGCCACGACGCCGGTCTTCAGGGCCCGGCGCGGCGCTACCAATGTCGCCAGAGCTGGTAGAGCCGGAGCACTTCAGTCTGCCACCATCCCGGCCCGAGCTCGCGATGCTGTTCCTCTCCTCCCACTCGGAGAGCACGCATTGCGTACGCCATGGGCCGCTGAGAGGCATCGGCTGAATCAGGCAGGATGGGGTTTCATGACGGGTGGGAGAGACGAGCTCGCAGAACTGCTGCAGCGCGCCGGGCTGGAAATCGTGGGAGACCGACGGACCGAAGAGGTGCTGCCGCCCCGGGCCGCGTGGCGCACTGTAGTCGCCTACGAAGCCGAGCCAACCGTGGCGGTGAGAAGTGACAGGCCGGACCTGGTCGCGGAACTCAACGCTCAGTGGCACCGGCTCGCGGTCAAGGACGGGATCATCGGCGAGGACGGTGTGTTCCTCATCGACGTCGCCGGCAACTGGGCGGGCTGCGCGCCCAGGCAGTGGACGCGGGTCCGGCTCACCCCCCAGTGGAACCTCGTCGGCGTGCTGGGTGAGCGGCCCGGCCAGCCGGAGTTCATCACGCTCTCGATGGACGGGAACTCCCTGCTCGGGGCGACTACCGAGGAGTACGAGGTCTGGCTCGTCGCAGTGGACCGGATCAGGGAGCGACAGGAGGCCGCCGCGCAGGCACGGGCCCAGGAGTCCCCGGAGAAGCGGGCAGCCGCCTGGGCGTCGCTGCTTCGGGGGCCGGCTCCTGTGGGCAGGATGCGCGAGTTGTGGGCACATGGGCTGGCGCTCAACCCATCCACACCCGACGCCATGCGCGCCAGCCTGCTCGGTCTGACGCATTTCGTCATGTGGCGCCCGATGACCGCGGCCGTCGTAGAGGAGGCAATGGTCCACCCGGACTGGAAGGTGCGGGAGCTGCTGGCCGACGCCCAGCCGAACATCACACCTGAGCAATGGGCACGTCTGATCCTTGGCGAGCAGCACCCCCGGCATCGATGGATCCTCACGACGCTCGCGGCGGACCGGCGTGCTGAGCTGACCGAGACCGCCTATGAACAACTCGCCGCCGACTCTTCCGCCCCGGTCCGCGAAGAGACCGCTCGTCTCCCCGGACTTCCCCCGCGGATAGTGACCGTTCTGGCAGCCGACCCTGACCCGGCCGTGCGAGCAGCGGCCATCCCGAGCGCCTGCCTCATCTGGGGCACCCGGCCCGGCGCAAGCTCCTGGACGACCACCACGGAAAGGTCCGCAGAGAGGCGCTGCTCCAGCACCACCAGGTCCACCCGATGCCCCAATCGGTCTTCGACTCCGAAGACCTCAAAAAAGGCGCCGCCGAGACCTGTCGCCTGGAGCGCGGCCTCGCCGAAAACCTGGCCCGCCACGGCGATCCAGACCAGCGCTGCTCCCTCGCGGGCAACCCGAACTTGGACCCGGACCTGGTCGCGCTCCTGGCCCAGGACACCGAAGAGACCGTCCGCTCTGTGGTGGCCACACGCCCCGACCTCACCGAGGAACAGCGGGCAGGCATCCCCATCGACTTCGATCCACGCGGCCACGCCTCCCCGCTCCGCTGGGTCACCGCACTGCACGACGACCCCGACGCCATGCGCCGCCTGGCCGCCTCCTCCCACCCCCTCGTGCGCAGAAGCGTCGCCCGCGCCAAGCGCCTCCCACCGGACGTCATCGAACTCCTCGCCCGTGATGAGGACCGTGTCGTCCAGCTTTTCCTCGCCGAATCCTGCGACGACGCACCCGCTGACATGCTGCTTGAGGTATGGCAATGGTGGACCGGAAGCCTCAGCCACCCTGACCGCCCCCGCAGCCACCCCAATTTCCCTCGCATCGGCCTCCTGCAATACGCCGACGACCAGAACCCACGCATGCGCCAACTGGCCCTCGATGACCCGGAGTCCACACCCGAGCTGGTGGAGCGATTCGGCCGGGACATCGCGGCGGAGGTACGACTGCGAGCAGCAACCGACCCCCGGCTGACGGCCGCCTCGGCTGTGCGCATGCTCGACGACCCACACGAATCCATCCGTCGTGCGGCGGCTCTGCACCCGCAGTTGCCGGCCCGAGTGCTGGTCGAGCTGCTGCGCGACACCGACACCGCACAGGCTGCTGCCAAGCACCCGACGCTACCCGTCGCCGTCATAGAGCAGATGATCCAGCGGTTGCAGCCCCCAGCCAGCGCCACTCCGAGGTCTTGAGCCCATGGTTGGTGACAGACCATGCCGGCTGCCCTATTGGGACGACGCCATGCCGAGCCCTTCCCCGACGCGTTCGGGTCAGCGCCGCAAATGACCGCGGTCGAATCAGCTCAGGCCAGCAGTACACGCGCGAGTCGGCCGGGGCGGCGTGTGGTGTCCTGTAGGTGCGGGCCGGGTGTGTCGCTTCGGGAGCCTGGAGCATGCCCGGCCAGATGCTTCGCCACCGCCATGTTCTCTTGGGCTTGGCTGGATCCGAGATCCCGGGATCGCATTGGTGACCCAGGTCAACGTCTTGCGTCGATCTGGCGCGGGTGCACGACAGGTGTCGCTGACCGAGCGGCTGAGGATGCGCCGCAACGCGGCAGGCCGTGCGGTTTCGTGAGGTTGCTGCCCAGCGGCAGTGATCGAACGAGAGGAACGGAAGCTGCCTTGGGTGTCCGACAACCGGGCGAAGAACTGGCCGGTGCGGCCGCCGTGTGACGCCGATAGCCTGCGCGGATGAAGCTTGTGGAGCGAGCCATCGCGACGGTCGTCGGCTCAGCGGTAGGCGACGCGCTGGGAGCCCCTTTCGAGTTCGGCCCCCCGGGTGCGTTCTCTGCCCGTTTCCCAGAACCCGGGTGTGGTGGCGAGATGTGCGGAGGCGGCGGTTGGGAACCGGGCGAAGCCACGGACGACACGCAGATGGCCGTTCTTGTCGCGGAGTCGCTACTTCAGCGGGGTGGACTGGACTTGCCCGACATCTTCGCCCGCTTCCAGCGGTGGGCGGCAGCTGACCCCAAAGACATCGGCCTGCAGACCGAGGACGTGCTGACAAACGGCATGCCGTGGGATCTGGCCGCCGCAATTCATTTCCAGGTCAACCAGCGAGCAGCCGGTAACGGCTCACTGATGAGGGCGTCGACATCTGCGGTCTACTTTGCACACGCTGGCCAGTCGGCCACGATAGATGCCGCCCGGCGCATCGCTGCCCTTACCCACGGCGACCGCGCCGCCTGGGAAGGCACCGCCATATTCCACGAACTCATTCGCCTCAGCCTGGCAGGTGCCGACCCCCTCTGCGCCCTTCCTGACGTTCTGGATCTCGTCCATCCTGACCACCGTCAGCGATACGCAACAGTCCTTGCTGCTGACTGGCATCCCGACCAGGCAACCGAGTTCAACGGCGCAGTCTGGCCCTGCTTGGGGTCGGCGGTCTGGGCTCTGCGCAGCACTTCCAGCTTCGAGGACGCCATTCGCGCGGCGATTGACGTGGGTGGTGATACAGACACTGTCGCCGCGGTCACCGGAGGTCTCGCGGGCGCGTATCACGGATTGGATGCGATCCCTGTCCGCTGGACCGAGCCCTTGAATGTCCCCCTTCCAGGGTTTGGCGGACGGGTACTGCGTCTGGCCGATCTGATCGATCTCGCGCACCGCCTCGGAGCTGAGGCGGACTGACGCGGTCAGCGGTTGAGCTGTGCCATCAGCTCACGGTTTGCCGGGCGTACCGCGGCGAGGTCTTCATCCCGTTCCGCCAGCTCTGTGCTGAGGTCGAGGACCTGCTGCTCCAGCTCACCGATCCGGCGGGTGAGCGTTTCGACGGCGGCGGGGGCACCTGTCGGCGTACACGTGCGCGTGCAGAGCCGCGTACAGATGAACGTGCAGAGTTTTTAAGGTGTTGAGGGCTGAGCCCCGGCAATCTGCTTCGCGTCCTGTCCAGGGGTGCGGAGGAGGAAAGCCGTGACCGCCAGCCTTGACGTTGCTGAGCTCGAGACATAGGTGTTCCAGTCGCCTGCGGAGAGACGCTGCGAGGTGACGGCGACGTCGGTGTGGATGCCCAGGTTGTGGGCAAGGATCGCGGCGATCTCGGCGAGCCGGACGTGGACTCCCCGAACTGCAGCTTCGCCCGGTAGTCCGTATCGGCGGGGTCGGTGATCCCGAGGACGTGCGGCGGCAGCTGCAGAGCTTCGCAGATGCGGCGGCGGGAGCCGACGTCGCCGAGGGTGCGCTTTCCCAGTTCGAGGGCGGAGATGTAGGTCTTGTCGTAGCCGAGGAGTTCGCCGAGGAAGGTCTGGTTGATGCCGTGCACCCGCCGGTAGAACCGCATGATTGCGGCCAGGTCCCCGACCCGATCTTGGTCGGGGACCTCGTCATTGTGCGGCCTCAGTTGGCCGGCCGATGTCTGACAGCACCGGATCTGGTTCTCCGGCCGGAGGTAGAGGCTTGGAGCCGCGGTCAGGTGGTGCGGGCAAGGGGGTTGAGCAGGGGACGGTTCTTCCAGAGCACGACTGCGCAGCCGATTATGAAGAGGACGCTGGCCTCGGCGGCGCCCAAGGCAGACGTGGGTTCCTGGATGGGCCATGCCCAGGGTTGTGGTGAGCCTCCTGGTCTGCGGCCGGCGGCGGCGCAGGCAAGAGGGAGCGCTGCGACGCAGATCGCGGCGATTCCTGGGCCGAGAGCAGCGCGGACGATGAGCGCGGCTCCGAGGAGGCCGATGCAGTTGCGGGCGAGGGAGAGAGCTGCCGGCCGGTCCCACAGAAGCTGGACGCTGGCTGCCAGCAGCAGGGTCAGTAGGGCGAATGCGCAGCAGAGTGCCAGGTTGCGTCGGCCTGTGTGGCGCAGTGCGACCTCTTCGGCGATGGTGTCGCCGCGGTCGATGCCGTGCAGGAGCAGGACGACCGGCAGCACCCCGAGGATTTGCGTGACCAGGAGTTGGCCTGAGGGGCCTACGACTGCAGGTACGGGAATGGCTTCCTCGCGTACGACGATGGCCATGACATACACCGCGAGTGTGGCCACTGCGACGGCCGGGGCGCCCTTGGCCTTGAGCCACCAAATCATCGCGATGTCTCCAGGGCGTGGGCTGACGGGATCGGAGCGGGGTGGGTCGTGCAGTCGCGCAGAGCCTTGCTGTTGTGCCGGAACCAGGCCAGTTGCTTGTCCTGGGAGGACTGCTGAACGCGCGCCGCTACCTCGGCTTCCTTCTCCCCGTAACGGCCGGCGGCCTCTTGAGATTCGGCTCCGGCAGTCAGGGCGAGCCATGCCGCAGTGGGGCCGTAGGCGTCAGCACCGGGAAAGTCACTGCCGGACTGGGCACAAGCCGGTGGGTCCGAGGGCAACAGGGCGGTGCCAACGCCTGCGCGCACCTCTGAGGCGCTGGGGTCAGGCCAGGTACCGATGAACAAGGCGTCGTCTCCTGAATGTTCCTCCATGGTGAGCGTCTTGGGGACGGGAAGTCCGGCCTTCTGGAGACGATGCCGGGCGTCAGAGGCGTTCTCGCGGATCATGGCGGCTTGCCGGGACAGTTCTGGCCACAGGCACACGCGCGGGTTGTCCCCGGCGCATTGCAACTGATCCTCGGTACGGGGTGTGACGGGGTCGGCGGGCAGCCCGTAGGCGAGCCAACCGCTGCCTGCCGTGCCGACCACCAGCGCTGTGCTGATCAGGACGGCGCGCGTCCGCTGGTGCAGTGCGGTCAGAGCCAGTGCACATGCGCTGATCACTCCGAGGGCCAGTACGAGGGCGCTGGCGGCGGCGCGCCAGTTGGGGCTCTGGTCGAGGGAGCAGCACGAGGACATGCCGCCGGTGACCATGTGGCGCAGCCACAGCGGTTCCATGGCGGCCGGGTAGGCGGTCAGGACGAAGCTGAGGACGAGCGCCAGGGGTGTGGCGATTACCAGGGGCAGGCGCTTTCCGAGCAGGAAGCCCGCCATGGAGTGGGCGGCGAGGATGACCAGCCAGACGAGCACCATGCCGATCGGCGGCGCGCCGACATCGGGCTGGCCCGTGGAGATGGTCAGGGCGGCGGCGACTGCCATGCCGACCGCTCCCAGTACGAAGACCGGCGCCAGGAGTGGCAGGGCGATGCCGAGGGTTGAGCGGGTCGGGGCCCAGCCGGCCACGTTGCCGCGGGTGAAGCGGGTGCCTTCCCAGGCACCGGCGGTGGCGCACGCGGGGGCGACGAAGGGCAGTGCGAAGGTGGCGGCCCCCAGGGCGCTGGGCCAGTAGCCGTGGGTCACCTTGGCGGTGAGGTCGTCCGACAGCAGCAGCGCGACGAAGGCTGCCAGCAGAGGAGCCAGCCAGGTGGCTGAGGAGGAGCGAAGAACGGTACGCCACAGCACGGCTCACACCTCCTGAGCGATCAGCTGGGTGTACGCGCCCTCTGCCCGACGTCCCTCGGGAGTCCCCTGCGGCGCGAGGGCCAGGAAACTGTGAGTGTCGCCCTCGAAGCGGACCTGGCCTTTGTCGAGGATGACGACATGGTCGTACATGGCATCGAGGTCCTCGGTCTGGTGGGTCGACACCACCACCTGGATGTCGGACAGCAGGTTCGTGACGAGGTCGCGGAAGATCTGCCGTTGCGACGGGTCGAGGCCGGCCGTCGGTTCATCAAGCAGCACGATTTCGCTGCTGTGGACCAGCGTTCCGGCGATACCCATGCGTCGCAGTTGGCCACCAGAGAGCTGATGGCTCTTCCGGTCGGCAAGGCTGCCCAGCTTCACGCGCTCCAGGGCATCGCGTGACTGATCCCAGGCGTCGGAACGGGGCATCCCTTTCAACCAGCCGATGTAGGCGACGTTCTCGCGCACCGTGAGTCCGGGCATGGGTTTGACATTCTGAGGCAGCCAGCCCACCGCCTTCCGGTAAGCCGCCTGCGATTTCGACTGAGAGGGATCGGTTCCCCGCCAGGTGACGGTGCCCTCACTCGGCGAGATCCATGAGGCGGCGATGCCCAGAAGAGTCGATTTCCCCGCCCCGTTCGGCCCGAGAAGGACAGTGGCTCTGTGTTCGATGGAGAGATCGAGCCTGTGGAGGACGGGGACCTTCCGGCCGTATTGGAAGGAACACCGAGTGAATTTCAGAGACATGCCATCCTTGCTTCTCGCGAGCCGAACGAAAGCCGGCCGGGAGCGCATTACGCTCCCGGCCGACGCTTCATGACTGAACGGTTACCACGCTATCTTGACGGGGTTCGCATTCAGATGGAACGTCCCCTGCCCCGAAGTTCCGTTGATCTCGTCGAGGCTGAAGTAGTAATCACCCTCCGCGAGGCGTCCCCAAGACTTGGTGCTGCTGCACACATCGCTCTTCTGACCCTTGTTCGTGTCCGGTTGCCACCAGGGCACTGTGTGGGCCGGTACCTTGCCCGGGGGTAGTTCGTCGAGGACTTCGTGGGTGACGGGCCGCAGTTACTTAGCGCACACAGCTCAGGTGTTTGGGTCTGCTGCACGATCGGGTGGCATCTGAACTGGCTTGCCCTGTAGGGCGGGTGGGAAGGATGTCGCTGTGCCCAAGCCTTATCCGGAAGAGT
>NZ_JBEZIX010000100.1:0-15408 GCF_040651315.1 Streptomyces sp. NPDC048506 | reverse complement strand
CATCTGCGCTTGTCGTCGTCGGGGGGGGCCCCAACCCCCGGGGCCCGTGTGTGAGCGGCGCCACTTACTTGGGGGGGGGGGGGCCGGGGCCCGGGGGGGGGGGGGGGGGCCCCCCGCCCCCCCCCCCCCCCGTCCGCATCGCGACTCTGCTCAGTTGTCGTTGCCTGCGCGCAGCCAGGCGATGTAGTCGGCTACGGCTCGTTCGGTGTCGTACTCGGGCTGGTAGCCGGTGTCTTCCTTCAGCTGGCTGATGTCGAGGACCAGGTGCGGTGCGGTGCCTCCGGTGGGGAGGGCGACCCGGGCGTCGGGGACCGTCGTCTTGATCGCCTGGCTGATCTGGGCGTTGGTGGTGGCCCGGCCGGATCCGACGTTGTAGGTGCGGTGGTTCAGCTTGTCCGCGAGCTGGAGGAGGGCGATCGCCCGCCCGGTGTCCTTCGCGTAGGTGAGGTCGAGCCCGTCCTCGGCGAAGGCCGGCCCCACGAGGTGAGTGAGGTCAGGAGCGGTGCCGCGGGCGGCGGCGTGGACGAGGGAGGGCGCGGCGAAGAACGGGTCGGGGTGGCCGAGCGGGCCCCAGGTGCCGGAGATGCGGTAGTTGACGATGTCGAGGCCGGTGGTGTCGGCGAGGAACCCGCCGAGCATTTCGCCGACCTTCTTGAAGGTGGGGATGGAGACGGGCGCGGTCATCGACAGCGGGGCGTCCTCGCGCAGCGGCCCGTCGCCGCCGGCGCCGAGGTAGACGCCGATGGTGCTGGCGATGCCGAGGCGCCGAACGCCCCACTCCTGGGCGGCCTCGGCGATGTTGAGCAGCCCTCCGAGCGCCTGCCGTGTCGCCTCGACGGGCGCGTCGGGGACGGGCGGCCAGGGGTAGGAGCCAGCCAGGTGGACGATGCCGGTGATGTCGTGGCGGCGGCCGACGGCAAGGAGGGCCTCGCGGTCGGTGATGTCCGCCTGCTCGGCCTTCACCCGAGTTCCGTCGAGTACGGGCGGGAGTTCGCGGGCGCTGCGCTGGACCACGACGCAGTCTTCGCCCAGGTCGAGCAGGGCGCGCACGGTGTGGGATCCGATGAAGCCGAAGCCTCCGGTGACGAGGAGCATCACATGTCCTTATGCGTGTCGGTGTCGATCGTTGGGGGTGGTGGCGGGGCGTTCTTCACTTGCTCCGCAGCGTCCCGAGCGGCTCGGGGCCCTGCTCCAGGGCGGTGGCCTCCGCCTTCCAGCCGGCGTCGTCGCCCTGGAGGGCGCTGCGCAGGAAGGCCGTGGTGAGGCGCTGGATCAGGGCGACGTGCGCGGGAGACTCGTCGGTGGTCTCGGCGACCTGGTGGCCGGAGATGCCGCCGAGCGAGTGCTCGGCACCGAACAGCGTCAGCAGGCTCTTGTCGCCCGGGCTGTGGGTGTAGGGATCGGTGAACCAGTCCGGTCCACGGGTGGACAGGTGGGACTGGTCGTGGTCGCCGGCGACGATGAGGGCCTGAGTGGTCATGGTGTCGAACGACGGCTTCATGAAGGGGAAGTGCTCGGCGGCGAACGGCGTCAGATCATCGCCCAGGCCGGTCAGGGCCAGCAGCACGCCCGCCTTGACCCGGGGGTCGGACATGTCGTCCCCGGGCGTCCCGTCAGCGTCCAGGACGCGGGCGCCCAGCAGCGCGCTGACCGTCTGGGCGCCCCATGAGTGGCCGGCCACGGCGATACGGGTGCGGTCCACGCGGCCGGCGAGGCCCGGTACGGACGCCTCCAGGACGCCGAGTCCGTCCAGCACGCGCGTGATGTCCTCGATCCGGAAGCGCCAGATCCGCGGCGTGCGGGGGTCCTCGGCGGGGACGCCGAGCGTCCGGGAGTCCAGGTGGGTGGGCTGGACGACCACGAAGCCGTGAGCGGCCCAGTGGTCCGCCAGCGGGGCATAGCCGTTCATCGACCAGCCGAAGCCGTGCGAGAGGACGATGACGGGCAGGTCGCCGCCGGTCACGGGGGCGGACACGCGGACCTGGAGGTCCTCGCCCCGGCCGCCCGGGGCGGGCAGGACGACGGGCTTCACGGATATCACCGCGGTGGATGCGAGCGCGGGATTCTGCACGCTCGGGGCGCAGGGGTGGGACATGGAAGGGCCTTCCGATCGGTTTCTTCGACGCTGGATTGCTTGATTGGGGGCCCGGCGACTGGCGGTGCCGCAGGGCCGGCCGGGAGGGGAGAGAGGCGCTCCTCACGCACGGCGACATCGACGCCGTGCATCGGCGCTCGCCTGGTCTTCCATCCCCCCGGGCGGAGCATGAGGACGTCCCCCGGGCAGAGCATGAGGACGACAACGGCCTGGCCGCAGGTCCCCCGGTCTGACATCCTGAATGAAGCGGAACGTGGTTCCACTACGATATGGAACAACGTTCCGCTTCGCAAGCCCATGAAACATGAAAGGAGTGCCGCGGTGAACGACGACAGCCGGCGCCGGGAAAGCTCGACACCCTCCAAGCGCAAGGACGCCCGGCGCAATCAGCAGACCCTGCTGGACGCGGCCGCCGCGGTCTTCGTCTCCTCCGGCGTGGACGCGCCGGTACGCCAGATCGCCGCCGAAGCCGGCGTCGGGCTCGGTACGATCTACCGCCACTTCCCCACCCGGGCGGACCTCGTCATCGCCGTCTACCGCCACCAGGTCGACACCTGCGCCGAAGCGGGCCCGGCCCTTCTGGCAGCCGGCCCGACACCCTTCACCGCCCTGGAACGATGGGTGGACCTCTTCGTCGACTTCCTGGTCACCAAGCACGGCCTGGCCGCCGCGATGCAGGCCGACAGCACCGGCTTCCAGACGCTGCACGCCTACTTCCTCGACCGTCTCGTACCGGTGTGCACCCAACTCCTCGACGCCGCGACCGCCGCCGGCGAGATCCGCGCCGACCTCGACGCCTACCACCTCATGCGCGGCATCGGAAACCTCTGCATCGGCACCGAAAGCGACCCCCGCTACGACGCACGCCGACTAATAGCCCTCCTCCTCTCGGGGCTGCGCCGACCACACTGACCGCGACGCCCGCTACTTACGGGAGCCGTATGAACGGCCCTGCGGCGGAGCGATATCGACAGGCGTACCGCGACCCTCCAGAGCGGCAGCTGCGCCGCGACGATCAGCACCGCAGCGGGGAACTCCTGCGCAGCACGCAGCGGGCGGGCGCGGTGCACCCAAACGTCCGGACCCGCGACCTGCTCACGCTCGTCAGCGCCATCTCGCTCGCCACCGAGCAGGGCGACGGGGGCGAACGGGCCGCCCGCCTGCCGACTATCGCGATCTACGGGCTGCTCACCTGAGGTTGCAGTGCGGCGCTCCCCGTCGGGCACCACACTGACCTACGACGGGCTGCGTGCCGCCGAGGCCAAGGGCAACAAGGGCGGGCGCCGCCCCGCCGTGGCGGCCGGAAAGACCGACGCCGTGCGCACCGCCCGGAAGTCGGCTCGATGTGCCTCACCTTCGAGGTGATGGCGATCTTCCGCACGGACGGCCGGCGCCTCGTCACCTACCAGGCGCCGCCCGGCGCCCCAGACCACGACGCGATGCTGCTGCTGGACATGGCCAGCCCCGAGGAGGCGGCACTCCCCGGGCCGAGCAGCAGCCGACCGGGCGCGCAGAAAGCCGGATTCCGGGGTCTGACGGGCAGTGGTTAATGACCTGAGTCGGAGGTTCGTCGTCGGTTGTGTGTGACGCGACGATGGTTGCCGGGATCGCTGGGTGCGGCAGTCATGGCGATGCGCCCCCGTCCAGGTCCATACCGCGGTCAGAAGAGACGGCGGAGACCGCTGAGATCGACGTCCAGGCGGCCCTTGCCCGACGTAACTACCTGGTCTCCACCTGCTCTGACGCCGCAGCTCAGTGATGGCCGGCGAACAAGGGACGTCTGGCAGTTCCCCAGCGGTAACGATCGAAGGTCTGGGCGACCCCGCTGACCTGCATCCCATGCAAATTGCCTTTGTCGAGTGTGACGGCTTCCAATGTGGCTACTGCACTCCCGGCCAGATCTGCTCGGCTGTCGGCATGCTCGCCGAGGTAGAGGCGGGTTGGCCCAGCCACGCCACCGCTGAGGTCGCCGCGCCGCGGATCGCGTTGATCGATGAGGAGATCCGCGAGCGGATGAGCGGCAACATCTGTCGGTGCGGCGCCTATCCGAACATCGTCGCGGCCATCCGTAGCATCGCGAAGGGGGGCCCAGCATGAGGCCCTTCACCTACGAACGACCGAGGGACGCACGGGCTGCCGTCGCCGCGGTGTCCACAGCCGGCGCGAAGTTCATCAGCGGCGGCACCAATCTGCTCGACCTGATGAAGCTCGACATCGAGCATCCCAGCCATCTGGTCGACATCAGTCGACTTCCGTTGCGGGACATCGAGGAACTGTCGGACGGCGGACTGCGCATCGGCGCCCAGGCGGTGAATTCCGACGTGGCCGCCGATACCCGGGTACGCACCCGCTATCCGATGCTGTCGCAGGCGCTGGTGTCCGGCGCCTCGGGCCAGTTGCGCAACAAGGCGACCATCGGTGGAAACCTGTTGCAGCGTACTCGCTGCCCCTACTTCTACGACACGGCTGCGGCCTGCAACAAGCGGGATCCAGGATCCGGCTGTTCGGCGATCGGCGGGTTCAACCGGATCATGCGGTTCTCGGCGCCAGCGACTCCTGCATCGCCACCCACCCCTCGGACATGGCCGTCGCGATGACCGCGCTGGAGGCGGATATCGAGCTGCTCGACGCCGATGAGTCGGTACGCCGCGTCGTCATCACGGACTTCTACCGGCTACCGGGCGATACGCCGCACATCGAGTCCGTCCTCCGGCCCGGCGAGATGATCACGGGCGTGATCCTGCCCCCTCCCCCACCGGGCGGGCAGCTCTACCGCAAGGTGCGCGACCAGGCGTCCTACGAGTTCGCGCTGGTCTCCGTGGCGGCTGTCGTCGCGACCGTTCAGGGAATGATCAGCGAGGCGCGGGTGGCGTTCGGTGGTGTGGCGCACAAGCCGTGGCGGTCCTTCGAGGCGGAGGCCGCGTTGGCAGGCCGTCCCTCCACGATGGCTACGTATCGCACCGCCGCCCAGGCCGCGATGCGCGACGCCGTGGGCCAGGGTCACAACGACTTCAAGATCGAGCTGGTTCGGCGCACGCTGTGCCGCACACTGGCGCAAGCGGCCCGGTCAAGCTGAGGAGGCGAGATGATCGGGCAGCCTTTGAACCGCGTTGACGGCCCTTTGAAGGTCTCCGGCCGGGCCACCTACGCCTACGAGTATTGGGAGGCCGGCCAACCGCTCTACGGTGTCATCGTCGGCGCGACGATCGGCAAAGGCCGCATCACCCGTATCGATACCGAGAGCGCCGAACGTACGTAGGGCGTACACATGGTGATGACGCATCACAATGCCCCGGTGCAAGGGGTCCGTGATGAGTCCGTTCAGTTCGAATACTGGCGTGCCCAGCCCGTGCTGACCAGCCCGGACATTCACTACTGCGGCGAGCCGGTGGCACTCGTCGTCGCCGCGGCCTTCGAGCAGGCCCGAGCGGCGGCCGATCTCGTTGACATCGAATACGCCGTCGGGCCGGGACGTTTCGACTTCGCTGCGGACGACGACGAGACGTACATTCCGAAAGTGGTCAATGCCGGGATCCCCACCGATACCGCGGTGGGCGATTTCGATGCCGGATTCAGTGCCGCTGCCGTGCGGGTCGACCAGCGCTACACGACGCCGTACGAGTTCTCGATGCCGATGGAACCGCACGCATGTCTGGTGGAACCCAGGCAGTACACCTCCGCCGCGTTCGCCGCGGCCTGCGCGAAGGCCGGCGTCCGCCAGTCCATGAGCGCGGTCGGCAGCAGCGCGGACAACGCGCTCGCAGAGTCGTTCAACGCGACGTTCAAACGGGAAACGCTCCAGGGTCGAAAGTGCTGGCCGAGTGAGCCTGAGGCCCGCCTCGACACGTTCCGTTGGCTGCACCGCTACAACACTCGACGCCGTCACTCCCGGCTCGGGCAACGCAGTCCCATCGCCTACGAGACGGCCCTCAACACAACATCAACTACTGAGGTTGAACTCGTGATGTCGTCTTCCGGGATCAGGGGTTGATGGTCAGTCCCGTCTCGGCAAGGCAGCCGTCTATGAGGTGGCTGCGGTACTGGATGTGGCGGAGGCCGCGTCGGATGCGCTGCATCAGGTGCTCTGGGGTAGTGAAGGCGACGTTGGAGAGCCAGCCGCGCCGCAGCAGGGACCAGACACCTTCGACTGGGTTGAGGTCGGGTGTGTAAGGCGGCAGGTAGTAGATGGTCAGCCAGTCCCGGGTGGCGGCGAATTCTCGGAGGTCGGCGGCCTTGTGGACGGTGAAGTCGATCCGGGGCGCGGTTCCGGTCTTGTCGACCGGCCCGTTTCCCCGGACCGCTTCCCGCACCCGGCGTGCCCGTTTCCGAGCACCGGGCGCTCCACAAGTCCTGTTCAGGACCCGTGTGTTGTCCTCATGCCAGGCTGGGCCATGGAGTCGGGATGACTGTTCCCCGGTAGCGGTAACGCGTGGTGGTTACCTTCGCGGGGTTGAGCAGCGGCCTTCCTCCGAGGCCGGCCACCATCCGACGTCGCAGTAGCGGCGGCGGAGGTCCTTCCAGGTGGACCGACGGTGTTTGCGGCGCAACCAGCTCCCGACCTGGCGCCACGTGTAGTAGCTCAGGTAGGCGAAGGTCGCGCTGGACACACCGGCATGCGGGGGCGGCTATGGGCAAGGCCGGCGCGGCACATGCCGTCTGGTGGGGCGGCGTCCAGGGCGTGCGGTCGGCGAAGGCCATTGCCAGGTGCCGTCAGGTCCAGGCGGCGGACACTTTCTGCGTTTCGGGGAAGCGGCTCGCAAGCACCGATCCCGGCTGCCTCGGATGTGCGAGGCAGCCGGGATCAATCAGCCCGCGGAGCCACAGACCACGTGCCCGGTAGGCACAACCAGCCTCTTCAGCTCGCCTTCAGTGCACTGACCGTACGGATGGGCAAGGAGCCTTTGCAGTATTCGCCGGCGACAGATGACTGTGCCCGCTTCACACAGGCGACTCGCTCCAGCTGACTACACCCCACCGGGCTTGGAGGACGTGCACCCGGGGGCCGTGGAGTCTGTGGTGCATTTCGCGATGACGCTGTGAACATTGTCGACGCCCTCCACCGGCATGGTGACGGTCATGTGGTGCGTCCACGTCGACCCGACATCGTTGCTGAATGTCCAGTCGCCGGTGGTCGTCTTGAGCGCCAAGGCTCGCGCCAGCCACGCTGTCTGGCCGGGCGGAACCTCCATTGTGTAACTGGTGCCCGATGCCTGAGTGGTGGTCTGCGTCTCGGTCCAGGTGTGTTGGTATCCAAGCTGGACGTCGGTTTTGAGTGGGCTCTTGGCCTCTGATCCCGGTCCGATCGTGACATTGACGCCGAGGGTGTCTGTTTGGCTGACCATGTCCGCGCTGGACTGCGACCAGTTCATGGAGCAGCTCAGGTTGCCGCCGGAAGGCCCGCTGGAGTTCGTGCAGACGGGGGAGGAGCCCTGCTGGTCACTCGATGTGGAAACGAGTTGGTAGGGCCCGAGGTAGGCGGGCTGGGAGTGGTCGGTGATGGTGTACGAACTGGCCGTGATGACGCCGGATCCGTTGTTGCGCTGGGTCAGGGCGTACTGCGTCGCCAGATCATCGATGGTCGGGCCGCTTGGGCTGTCACCGGGGGACGCACTCGCGGTCCACTGCTCGTTGTGGGCTCCCACGCTGTTGTCGCCCGCTCCTGGGGCGCAGCCAACGGACCCCATCGGGTAGGCGTCACCGTTGTCCAGGGGGGTGTCGGGGACTTTCAGCGTGACGCATTCGTTGTCGTCGACGCGCCTAATCAGGTAGGTGTTGGCCGCCGTGTTGGTGACCGGTTCGGCGTAGAACAGCTGCTTCTGGTTTGTGGCATCGCAGGTGGTGGACATGGCGAGGTAGCCATTTTGGTCCACTTCGACGCAGCCGCTCTTGCTGGAGATGTTGTTGGCGATTTGGAAGCTGCCGTCGTTGTTGGGGTTGGGCTTGAAGCTCCACTGATCGCTTGGCACCGTGTCGGTAGTCCGCACGACGAGGTCATTGCTGTCCGACGAGTCGTCATTCAGCAGATCAATTTTGCCTTCCGGGTCAAGGTACCTGCTGTAGTCGTGGGGTACGACGGAGAGGGTCATGCATCCGGTGTTGGAACTCTTGTCACACGAGGGGTCGTCTGCGTGAGCTGGCGTGGTAGCCAGCAGTGACAGCGGTATGGTGAGTGCGACCGCCAGGAACGCAGGCATTCTTCGCGTCGCATTTCGTGGGACTTGTTCAGTGGGCATGGGTCATTTCCCCTTCGTCTTTCTTCGTGTTTCCGGCACTGCGACCACCTGACGCTGAGGCGACCGGGCAGCAGGCGGTTGTGCAATTCGGTGAAATTCGGGCTGCTGCTTGTTGCACGAGTCCCAGGGCCGTAACCGGGACCGCCGGCACCGCGACGGTCGTTGGCGGCCCCGGGCTCGGGGGGCATCTCAGCGGTCATGGTTCTTGGTCCTCGCTCCGGTGAGCTGTGCTCTTCGGGCCGGTCAGGTGACCCCGAGCGGCACAGGTCCACCCCGTGCGCCCAGATCACCGTGGCACCGTCAACGTAGGCGGGGGAAAGCGGAGGAACATCCTCCAACTGACGGATATGTTCTCGATTTCGGGTGCCGGGCCGTGGTGACCTGCGGTCAGTCCCGCCGAGGCGCCACCCCGGACTTCTGCCGGCGGGTCACCTCCGCGGCGATTTCGACCCGTGAGGTCATCGCCAGCTTTCTGAGGATGCTGGACACGTGGGTGCTGACGGTGCTTCGGGTGATGGACAGCCGAGATGCGATCTCGGGATTGGAACACCCCTCGGCCACGTGCTCCGCAACGAGGCGTTCGGTGTGGGTGAGTGCTTCCCAGCCGTCGCGAGAACCGGTTCGGGGCCTGTGTGAGCCCCGGCGAACGGCGACCGCGCGCAGCCGGGAGGTCGCCTGGGCCACGTCCCAGACCGCGCCCATCTGCGTGAATGTGTCCAGTGCCTGATCGAGCAGGACGCGGGCCTCGGCCAGCCGACCGCTACGGGCCAGCAGTTCCGCCGCATCGGTAAGGGCGTGTGCCGCATTGAGTGGTCGCGGGGCGTTGCGGTAGCAGCGGACCGCTTCCATGAGCAGATCGGGGTCCTCGCTCAGCAAGCCTTGACAGCGGTAGGCGTCACCGAGCTGGTTGGGACCGCCGCTGTGGTCGGCGCGTTGTTGCGCGGCGGCGGCGTATCGCTGTGCGTTCGCAAGGTCCCCCTGTGTCAGGGCGAGGCGGACCAGATCGGGTGTCAGAGAGCTGAGGTTCCGCTGGCCCGGGTGGCCGCTCCCGAACGCCTCGGCGAGTCGGGAGTAGGCGCGCTGGACATCGCCCTGCGCTTCGTCCAGAAGGGCGCCGGCGCGCAACGGCAGATACGCGTAGAAGGCAGCGACCGCCGGGTTGCCGCCCTCGGGCAGCGGAGCGGTCAGATGTGCTTCGGCGAGGGGATGCCTGCCTCTGTGCACGGCGATCAATGCCGCCACCGCTCGCAGCGCCCGGCTCAGCGCGTCCTGGCCTCCGCAGGCGAGACCTGAGGCGATCTCCGCCAGCGCATCGTCCCAGCGCCCCGTGTGAAACGCGACGAGCGCGCAGACCAGGTGGTACCAGGGCAGAAACATCCCCCCGGTGCGCTCCGCCGGGATGCGTATGGCGGCGAGGGTCCGCCGGGCGTCGTGCCCGAGATCGAGGGCGATGTAGTAGTTCACCAGCGCGAGTTGCATCCCCATCCACTGCGCCGGGTGCACCGTGTCGGGCGTGATGCGGAACGCCAGCCGCGCAAGTTCAACCGCCTCGACATCAGGTGCTTCGAGTAAGCGCTTGGTTGCCAGTACGGTCAAGGCGTCGGCCAGGGCCTGGCTGTCGCCGGCCTTGTCAGCTGCGCGCCGGGCACGAGAGGCGACCACGCCGGCTTCGGTGAGGTCGCCCAGCGCGAAGAGGCATACGGCGCTGAACGCCTGGAGCCGGACCGCCTCGATCGCCGGTACGTCCGGGCTCCGGCATCCGGCCCGCGCCTCCGCCAGCGCCAGGTCAGGCCGGCCACGGGCGAACGCGGCCTGGATGACGATCCAGCGCATCCGGCATCCCCACCCGGGGTCAGGCGCCTTGGCCAGGGCGCAGCGGGCACTTTCCTCCGCCTCGGCGAGGAGACCGCAGGAGAGCAGCGCAAGGGCATGGTGGAGACGGAGGTTGGCGTACCCGGCATCCGTGGAATCGCTGACTTGCAGCGCCATGGTGAGCAGCCGCAGAGCCATGTCCGGTGCCCGCGCGGTGAGCCGTGCCGCGGACCCTTCCAGCCACGTGATCAGGAAGTCCGGGCTCGGCAGCCCACCCAGGAGGTGCTCGGCAACGCGTTCGGGAGCTGCCCCGGCCTCGGCCAGACACTGCGCTGCTCTCATGTGCAGCATGGCCCGGACCGACTCCGGCACGGCGTCGTACAAGGTGTGCCGGATGAGCTCATGTCGGAAGCGCAGCTCTTGGCCGCTGTCCCCCAGCACCCCGGCTGCCTCGGCCTCCGCTATGACGGCCAGCAGGTCGCGTAGCGGAAGGTCCATCACCGCTGCGAGTTCGGCGGTGGTACAACTGGCGCCCAGCACGGAGGCGACGCGCAGCACCTGCAACACGTCATCACGCAGGTACCGAAGCCGGTGCGTCACCAGTGTGGTCAGCGACGGCAGCGTGCAGCCGGCGGCGATGTCCGCCGTGGCCTCACCGGTCTCGATGGCCTGCTCGCGCCTCAGCGCGGCGATCAACTCGGTGAGGTACAGCGGGTTGCCGGCGGTTCCCTCGGCCATGCGGCGCAGTCGCGGACCGGCCGGCCGGCCGCACAGGTCCGCCAGCAGAGCCGCCACGGCCTCCGTATCGAGGGGTGCCAGCTCCAGCAGCGTGCGATGTCCGGCGATCGGGCTCCGCGACAGGTGGCCGACCTCCTCGACTCCGGACACGGGTCGGTGAGCCCCCACCACCAGAAGCGGCAATTGATGCACCGAACACACCAGCTTGTGCAGCATGGCCACGCTTGCCAAGTCTGCCCACTGGAGGTCGTCGAGGAACAGCGCCAGCGGCCCCTGTGCGCACAAGTCCTCGACCAGCCCGATCATCGCCTCGCTGGTCGCGGCATACGCCCCAGCCACCTCGGTCTTGGCGCCCGGCACCCCGTAGCGGGCATCGCCACGCAACACCTCGGCGACGCGGGCCCGCCAGGCATCCGGGGGAGACTCCTCCAGCCTCATGCAGCTTGAAATGAAGGCGAACGGCCATGCCTCTGACCGCTCCTGGGCCCTCCCCTGGAGCACTCGCAGGCCCCTGCGCTCTGCGGCTGCCGCGGCTTGCTCGAGCACCGTGGTCTTCCCGAGACCGGCCTCACCCACGACGAACGCGGCGTGCCCCACGCCTGCAAGCGTGGACTCCGCCAGCCTGGACAGCTCCGCCAACTCAGCTGCACGACCCATAAGTTGACCTTCGAATGCAGTCATTACTTCGCCCCTAAGTCATGCAATGCCAGGTGTTTCATAACACATGCCTTGGATGTGTGCAGCGAGGGCCGTCACCCGTACAAGGTCCGCTCGTCGATCAAGGCAGCCGTTGAGCCCGGGTATATGCAGTCCAGGACGTGACTCTCGTCGTATCGCCCGGTGGCCCCGACTACAGGGACCAGACGAGTACCGAACAGCGGCGGCCCGGAGGCCAAGGCGAGCAAGGTGGAGCCGCGTGCGTCGTGGTGAGAGCCACGCTTGTAATCCCTGCCGGCCGCGAGTCCGGCCGGGATGCCGTGCGGCAGCGGGAAATGGTCGCGGCCGCGCTCGGCGAGCATGTGCGGGTGCCCTCGTGCAGCGGATCCGCACCTGCTTCGGCCTGCTGGCCGGCGGCGTGGCCATCAACCAGCTCGTCACCCCGTCACCGGCCCAATCCATCGTCTCGACGGCTGCCTGCTGCTCGCCACCGCGCTCGCGGCCGGCTCCTACACGCACTGGCGCCGCGCGCAGGACGCGATCAGACGCGACCAACCGCTGCCCGCCTCGCCGCTGATCCCGATCCTCAGCCTCGGCAGCGGGGCCATCGCCGTGACCGCCACACTCGCGGTGGCACTGGCGTGACCACCGGCCAACCGCGCGACCCCGGACTGCAGGCCGAACGAACCGTACTGTCCTGGCGACGAACCGCCCTGTCCGGCACCGTGGTGGCGGCGCTCTACCTCCGCCACGGGGCACAGCCCGGCTGGGGCACCGCCGTCCTTCCCGCCCTCGTGGCGGTCGCCGCCCTGCCGCGGGTTTCAGGCGGTGGCTCCTCCGTCGACGACAAGGTCGGCTCCGACAACGAAGCCGGCCTCGTCGGAGGCGAGCCACAGGACTGCGGCGGCGACCTCACGAGGATCGCTGACGCGGCCGGCCGGCACCACGGCGCGCACGCGGGCGTCGCGGTCTTCGCGTGTTTCGCCGGGCCGGTACGACATGGGGGTGTCGCTCGCTCCCGGGCTGACGGCGTTGATGCGGATACCGTCGGCGATGCATTCGCGGGCGGCGGTCTGGGTCAGGACACTTACACCCGCCTTGGAGGCGGCGTAAGCGGCCAGGCCGGGGCGGCGGCCATGGGCGCCGATGTTGGAGGCCACGTTGACGATGGCCCCGCCGCCGTTGGCCTTCATACAGGCGATCTCGTGCTTCATGGAGAGGAACATGCCTGTCAGGTTGACGTTCAGGACCCGCTGCCAGGCCTCATGATCGAGATCGGCTACCGGCGCACCCTTGCCGAAGATTCCGGCGTTGTTGAACGCGATGTCGAGACGGCCGTAGCGCTCGGCGACCGTGGCGACCATCCGCGCGACGTCATCAGGGCGGGTCACGTCCGCAACAACCGCGTCGGCCCGGCCGCCGTCGGCCTCGATCTCCTTCACCGCCCTGGTGAGGGAGTCGTCTTGGGGGCCGGCGAGAACCACGGTTGCCCCCTCCCGGGCGAAAGCCAGCGCGGTCGCACGGGCGATGACACCCGCTCCCCCGGTGATGAGGACGACCTTTCCTTCGAAACGTGCGGACATATGTCTTCTCCTTTGCTGTAGTGCGTGGTTGGTCACCAGGTACGGGCCGCCGCAATGGCGGCGAGCCCGGTGGTGAGGACGAAGGCGAGAGCGGCCACGGTGAACGCGGTGCCCAGGCTGTGGGAGGCGAGCGGGGTGAACGCCGCCAGAGCGAGCGGCGGACCGAGTTCCATCGCGGTGTTGGCCAGGCCACCGGCCAGACCGCGTTCCCGCTCGGTTGCACCGTCGAGCGCGGCGACGGTGGCACCGGAGAAGGCCAGACCGGCGCCGATGGGGAAGACCAGCAAGCCGGCCAGCAGGAAACCCGCGTACGGCCCCATCCGGCTGATCAGCAGCAGTCCCGCTGCGCTTGTGAGCAGCCCGAAGAGCATCACGCGCCGGGCAGCGGCACGACTCAGTATCCGGCCGGCGAGCGGACCCGCCGCCAGGACCGCGATTGCCGGCGCGAGAAAGGCAACCGATGTACGCAGGGGCGAATACCCGCGGTCCTGGGCGAAGTTCAGGGTGAGAAGAAAGTAGACCGCACCCATGCCACCTGAGGTGACCAGAATCGCGCTCAGCGCTGCGGCCCGGCGCGGCGCAAATGGGAAGGACAGCGGTAGCAGAGGGGCCGGCGAGCGCCGTTCCACCATGATGAACGCGGCAAGCAGGGCCAGGCCGACAAGGATGGGCACGGGACGAGGCTCGTTGAGACCGTAGAGCAGGACGGTCAGGCCGGCGGTGACGAGCACCCCACCCAGCACGTCGACCGGGCCCCGTTCTGACGGTGCGTCGGGCGGCATCAGCCGGGGTGCGGCCCATGCGGCAACTACCGCGATCACGGCGGGGGCAGCGAACAGCCACCGCCAGGAGACCCATGTGACGACCACTCCGGACAGCACGGTGCCAAGCGTGGCACCCGTACTGGCCAGCACGCCCCACACCGCGACAGCACGGTCGCGCCGGGCAGGCTCGGCGAAGACCGAGCCGAGCAGCGCCATGGCAGCAGGTACGGCGAGCGCGGCCCCCACCCCCTGCCCGAAACGGGTAGCGAGTAGGAGTGCGAGGTTGGGGACGAGGCCGGCGAGCACCGAGCTGACGGCGAAGATCGCCATCCCGACGCGGAATACGCGGCGGTGGCCAAGGAAGTCGGCTGCCTTGCCGCCGAGGAGGAGCAGGCCTCCGAACGAGAGACTGTAGGCGGAGGCGATCAGTGTCAGAGCGGACCCGTCCAGCCGCAGGTCTCGCTGAACAACGGGAAGGGCCACCGTGATCATCGTGATCGCGGCGATGACGGTGATCTGGACGGCGCCGAGCAGGACAAAAGCCAAGCGCTCCCGCCGCACCGAGCGAACGTACGGCGCAGACAATGTCGTCGTATGCATTTCCCTAGCTATTCCAGATCACTCGGTTCAGAAAGTGCTCATGAGGGCCGGACGGACAGGAGGAGTGATGACGTCAGTCGAGCAGCGCCAGCGCTTGGCGCACGGCGTCATGGACCCGGCCCGGATCCGCGGGGGCCCTGCCCATCACCCGCATCCCCTGGAAGAGCACCACCAGAAAGCGGGCGAGAGACCGTGGATCCTTGTCGGCGTCGATCTCGCCTTGCGCCCGGGCCCGTGCGAGTGCGACGTGGAGTGATGTCTCCAGCGTGGTCCAGCTCCGCTCGACCACGCGCGCCGCGGCGATGTCCCGGCCCGCCAGCTCGACCGCCGTATTTACCACCATACAGCCGCGGTTGTCGGCCGAGGACTCCTCCGCGTACCGCTCGATCAGTGCGCGAACGGCGGGCAGCACCGGTCCCGGCCGGCCGAGTTCCTCGACGAGCGCGGAATCCTTCAGCTGAAGGTAGCGCTCCAGGGCCTTGAGAAAGAGGTCGTGCTTGCCCCCGAACGTCCCGTACAAACTCGCGCGGGCGATGCCGAGGTGCTCCACGAGGTCGGCGAGCGAGGTCGCCTCGTAGCCGCGCTCCCAGAACAGCTCGAGAGCCCGTTGAAGTGCCGCATCCGGATCGAATTCCTTGGTCCGCGCCATGGAGCAAGCCTAACATCAAAACGAGAACGTTCGGTCAAATAATGGGGCGGTGATCCTGGACCGGCCGCAGCATGTCACTTACGGTGCCGGCCGTCCCTGGGGGAGCGCAGTCCCGCGGCCATGAGCGCTGCGGTGAGCAGGAACGCGACGGCGGCGAGGGCGAAGGCGTATGCGTAGCCGCTGACCGCGGCTGCCGAGGGGGTGGCATGGGTGAGCGCGGCGGTGCGGCCGTCGGCGAGCGAGGTCAGTACGGCCACGCCCATGGTGGCGCCGGTGA
>NZ_JBEZIX010000099.1:0-16064 GCF_040651315.1 Streptomyces sp. NPDC048506 | reverse complement strand
CCCGCGACGACATCCACGAAGCGTTCCTCAAACTCGCCTGCTCACTCATCTGCTGGCGACGCTTGCAAGTCACATTGCGTTAGGAGCTCTAAGTGCTGAGCCGGTCGGCATGATCGGTAACCCCGGTCGTGGTCTTGGGCCGGGGTTACTGCGATTCCTCACCGGCGGTGTGAAGTCCGCTCTTTTTCGGGGAGGCTTATTTGCTCCTTGATGTGTCTAGGATGCGCTGCCATGGGCGAATCGAACAGTGAGTCCGCCGCAGGAGTTGTCCTGACCAGGGGCCGTACTCGGATGCGGGTGGAGCGGGGTGCGTTGCTCTGGAGGCGGGGGCGTACGCCCCTCACCGTGCCGGGGTGCAGATCCGCCGGGTCATGGTTCTGGGGGAGTTGGTGACAGTACGCCTCTTCGCGGAGGGGCAGGGGCAGGCCGGTCTGCCATGACGGTCCGGCTTCGCAATACGGCGATGGTCCGCGTGCTCCGCACCGAGATGGAAGCGATCACGAGCGACGCGGAATCCGCGGGGTATCGATAGCCAATCCGGGGGGAGTTGGTGCGCTCATGGCCCCTGCGAATGCTGGCGGGTCTGCGTGATCGGGTGCTGCATGGCAGCCCTTGGTGGCGGCGTGCCTTGTGGTGTTTCGTCCTGGGTTCCCTTGTCTGTGTGGCTGCCGGTGGAGCCCGGCTTCTGGGTCTCATCGCCTGGCCGTGGCTGCCGTGGGGTATGCGCACACCGAGTAGGGGTATCTGCCTCGGGGGCCTTCCGGAGGGCGGCCAGTGCCGGTGCGGTAGCTCGGCCGGCCATAACCCGGCCGAGAGGCCCTCGGCGTCATCAGGCGCTGGCGTAGCGCCACGCTTGTGTCACGTGTGGTCCGGCGTTGCCACTCCCGGTACGGCCCTGCCGGTAGGCGATCGGCGGCGCCGAGGATGAGCCGTGGTTGCACAGTTGGCGGGGGCTGTGTGTAGCTGAGGCTTCTGGCCGGCCGTCGGAATGGCCGGTGCCGCTCGGAGCAGTCCTGGGCCGGTACCACCGTGGGTACCACGGTGCGTTCCACCGTGCGTACCAGGTCGTTTTGGAACTCAGGTGCATTCGTGCAGGTCAGGGCGTGTGGGTATGTGGGTCCTGCTGCTGACACCTCTTCCTTAGGAGGAGGAAGAGGCCCTTTTTCTCCATTTGGGACCGCGCGGTGCGGCGGGAAGAGGTGGGGCGTAAGCCGGCTCGGAGCGTAGCTATGGCTCCGGCTCGTGAGGGTGGTCGCATCCGGTATGTGTTTGTGGGCCCGGATGCGCGGATCGTCGCGTGGTGGGAGGCGGAACGTGCCGAGGCGCCACGGTGACCGGCTGCGGGACTGGCCCGACGTTCTTCTGCAGTGTCGATTCGTGCGGCGCTGTCGGCCGCGCAGACGCCCGTGGGGTGGCTTCCCACGGCTCCCCTCGGCCGTCCGTCGCGGCCACGCGCTCCAGCTTCTGGTGCGGTACGGCCTGGCTCCTGGCGCCGATCGGCCGTCCGCACGCCGAGGCGTCAGTCACCTGCGCGAGGTCGTCGCGCGAAGTTGATTACGGGCGTTATGGCCGATGGTTGATGGGGAGTACACGGGAGGTGGCTGAGTCGTGTCGCATCGGCCGTGGCCGGTCCGCTGCATGGCCGCTGGCTGATGGCCGATATTCCGGCGTCGGCCATGTGTCATGGCTGACGTCGGCCGGTCAGTCATGGCGGTGCGGTGTGCACCCCACGGCGGCGTGTCCGATGCGCTGCGGCGCTGTGATGGCCGTGTCCGATGCGTAGCGAATAGGTCCTGCTCACTGGTGGGTATCCAGGGTGGGGTATGCATTCGGGTATGCGCTGTGCGGTGTGGTGCCCGGGGTATCCGGGGCGGAGCGAGCTGGGTATCCGCGTGGAGGCGGCAGGCTCACCGGAGAGGCGTGGGCGGTCATCTGGTCGGTGGGTGGTGTTCGACCGATGGATGCTCCCGGATTCAGGCAGGCGCATCGGCCGCGGCGCGGGACCGTCACGCAGGTGTCGGCTGTGGCACTTCCAGGGCGTCGGCCATCTTCCTCGCCATGGCCGCCATCTGCGGCGGCAGATAGCTGTCCAGGCGGGTAGAGCCCCTGGCTCTGCCTCAAAGGGGTTCCTCGTGTTGAGGCAGGGCCGGGGCAACCTGCCGTCAGGGGTACGTCGTGTACACCTTGCACGTGGCGCAACCCTTGTGCTGGGCCTCCTGGATGCCCCCACCCATTGACATCCTTGCCCGGGACGGGTCGTACTCCCAGCGGCTCCACTCTCCCCGCCACTTGACCCGTATCCAGGCGCCGCCCTGGCAGGATCCGTCGCTTCCCTTCGTGGTCTCGGCAAGCGCGCTCGTGGTGAAGCCGCCATAGGTTGTTCCGCAGCTTCGTGTCCATTGGACCACGCCCAGCGGGCCTACGGCCGACGTCCAGGCGGGCGTCTGGCTCGCGCCGGGGACGCCGGTGACGATTGCTGCTGGACGGGTGTGCGTTGGAGCGTGATCGGCGTACGCGGGGGCCGAGGCCAGCAGTGCGCCGGTCAGCGCGACCACTGCCGCGCCGGTCATGGAGCGCCGAATCCAGTGCATGGAGTTCTCCTTCGTCGTTGGTCAAGGGCGACTTGGGCGCATAGCCGGTCCTGGGACCCTGATGGCCAAGGCCGGCTGGCTCTCATGGCTTGCCTGATTTTGAGTTTTCGGGAGCTCATTGTTTTTGCGCGATCCTGTGTTCCGCCCCGGCCAAGGGATTCTGCGTGTGCTGGTCAGGGCGGCGACAGCCGACGAGGCCGTTGATCGCGCCGCGGGTGTTGGAGTCACAGGACACCAACGCCCATGTGAGTCCGTCGGCGTGGTGGATGGGCGGGCGGTGGTCTGCGATGAGGTCGCTGGTTGGTTGACGCCTAACAGGCTCCCCGTTCTGGCAGAGCGGCGCGATGCTTTCAGTGAGAGCTGAATTGTTCGTGCATCAGCGGGGTTTGACGTGTTGCGAGTCCACTGCATGTCAAAGGATCTGCTCAGAAGCCGTTCGCTTTCCGAACATGATCGACTGGTTCGGGTGGGTGGGCATGAATTCCCGTCGGTGGCGGGAGAGTTGAGGAGATTCGTCCGGTTGTCGTGTTCGTGGGGTGGCTGGTGCCGTCGGTACTCGGTTTGCTGGAGGCTCGGGAGAAGAAGGTCCGCGAAGAGGTTGCCGGCTGCGGGAGGAGGCTGAGCGGGTGCAGGCCGCGCGCGGAGCCGCCGAAGGCGCCCTTGCGTGGCCGGCGATGCGCGGGCGGTGGTGGCCGAGGTCCTGGCCGATGCTCCCGGCGACGGTGGCGGGCCTGTTTGCGGCGACGGTGGCGGGCTCGATGGTGTCGCACCGGGCCGGGGTGTCGGTGTGGAGGTGCTCGCGCCCGAGTACCAGCGGATCCTCGCGGTCTTTGCGTTGCCGGAGGCGGCCGACGGGCTGCGGGTGAAGCCGATCGCGGTGCGGCTGGGCTGGGGGACGACGCCGGCCCGGATCGAGGGGTGCGCTTGCGGGTGAGGCGGTTGGCCGTACGGGGCTGGGCGCGAGAGGTGCGGCCGAACGTGTTCGCCGCGGTAGCGGAGACGGTGCCTGTCACTGTGGCGTGAGGACCCGTCTCACCATGCCGGTGGGGCAGGTGGCCATCGCCCGGATTCGAACCGGGGTTTCCGCGTCGGGGCGAGCCCGAGCGCGGTGTCCTGGGCCGCTGGACGACGCATGGCCAGGCGGAGCGTATCTCCCCGAACACCGGCGCCGCCTTCTATTTCTCCCACACAGGCCCCAGCGCAAGGTTGGTGAAGGCCGCCGCGGAGTCGGTCGAGGTACGGTAGCGCAGCCCCTCGCTCGCCGCGCAGCTGAGCTGGCCGTGTACCGGCTGGCAGCCACCGACGACGTCCGTGATCAGCTGATGAGTGCGTTCGTGACGCTGTACACGAGCCGGCTGGCCGGCCACACCTCGGATGTGGTCTCGATCTCCTTCGCCACCAAGAGCACGCTCCTGGTCACCGCGAGTTGGGACCGCACGGTCCGGCTGTGGGGCGTCGGGGACGCCCACCGCCCGTCCAGTTGGCTGTCCTGCATCAGCCGGAGCGGCTGCTGTCGGTGGCGTTCGGGTGGGGCGGACGTGTCCTGGCAACGGCGAGCGCGTGATCGGTGCGGTTGTGGGAGGTGGCGAACCGGCGCGTGCCCATCGGGCTGAGCACCCTGCCGGACAAGCGGGTCGCGCCGAGGTGGGTGGCGTTCCGGCCCGGCGGCGACGTCCTCGTCACCGGCCATGCCGATGGTGCGGCGCGGCTGTGGAACGTGCACGATCCCCGGCATCCGCGGCTGCTGGCCACCCTGCCGGGCCACACCGGCATGGTCACCTCGGCGGCGTTCGGCCGGACGGCCGCACGCTGGCGAGAACCGGCGGCACCACGGCCAGGCTGTGGGACGTCACCGACCCCGCGCATCCGCGTCTGCTCGACGTGCTGCGCGGCCATAGCGACACGGTGACCTCGGTGGCGTTCAGCCCTGATGGTCGAGCCGTGGCGACCGGTAGCTGGGATCACACCGCACGGGTCTGGGACGTCAGCGGCAGAGCGCGGGCGCGGCGACCGGCCGTCCTGTTCGGCCATCGCGCGATCGTCTGGTCGGTGGCGTTCAGCCCGGATGGCCGCACGCTCGTCTCGGTCGGCGGGTCCACCCTGTTCTGGGATGTCACCGACCCGGCACACCCCAAGCGCGTCAGCGTGATTGCCGGTGGGGCCTACCAAGCGGCGTTCAGCCCTGAGGGCCGCGTGTTCGCCAACTCCGACCGGCTGTTGGACCTGCGGGATTTGTCACGGGGGACCCACGACGACGTGGTGACGTCTTTGGCGTTCGCCCCGGGCGGCCACGTGCTCGCCAGCGGTAGCTGGGACGGCACCGCACGGCTGTGGCAGGTCACCGGTGGCCGGGCTCTGTGGCTGCTGGCGGTCGTGCTCGCCCATGAATGAGTCGCGCCAGATGTCCCGGGGCGGTGCCCGGTCCCGATCATGGCGTCGGTGAGGTGGCGGACAGGATCGGGGGCGGTTGGTCGGCGGCAACCTCTTGCGGGGTCGGTGTCGGTTGCACCGTGACTCTGGCCGCAGTTCGGTGAAAGCACAGGTCACGGCGGGAAAGCAGCATCGTCCGCCTGGGTGTCGCACGCCGCGGTGATCATCGCGGTCGAGGACGTATGGCGCGGTCGGCTGTCTCGTGATGGCCCGACGGTTTGGCTGGTCACGCCTGGTACTCGGTGAGGTCGATGGCGTGAACGCGCAGCGCAATGCCGTACACCGGGTGTGCCGTCTCGCGCTCCAATACCATGCCGAGCTTGCGGATGACGTTCTCGGAGGCATCGTCACCCACTCGGCTGATGCTGATGACGCGGTCGAGGCCACGGTCCTGGAGTGCGAACTCCAGCGTGGCCTGGGCGGCTTCGGACCCATATCCCTGGCCCCAGAACTGTGAGCCGAGCCGCCAGCTGATCGCCACGGCGGGCCCTACCTCCGGCAGGAACTCAGGCACCGACAGACCCGTGAAGCCGGCCAGTTCACCCGAGCCCAGCAGCTCGACGGCGAAGAGCCCGAAGCCCTCCTCGTCCCACTCCTCCTCCCACCGCTCGATGGCCTCTGCCGTGTGGTCCAGGTCGCGCACCGAGCCGTCGTCGACCCAGTGCATGACTCGCGGGTCTGCGTTGATGTCCGCCATAGGCGCAAGGTCGTCGTCATGCCAGCGACGGAGCAGCAGGCGGGGGGTGCGGATCTCGATCATGGCGCCCATCCTGCCGAAGGCAAGAGCCTCATCGGAAATCGGCACTCGCCGTGCTGGTCCTCCCGAGCCGGTGGTGCGGCCTGTTGTGGTCGCATTGCCGCTACCGTGCAGCGTCTACGGCGTCACATAGCGGGGTGCCGAAAACTGCAGGTGCGCAGCATGGACACCAGCCCGCCTGATGAACGACCACGGCGTTCGGTAACGACGGCGCTGAACTCATCGAGCTGTGCCCGCTGCGCCCCCTTCTGAGACCCCCTTCGCAGACGGCCCGGTGATCACAGGCGAGCGGCCGATCGAGTCGACGCCGGCGACTGCCGGCCTGACCGTTCAGGAACCCCGACGGACCATACTGACCCCATATACGGCGCCCCCTACACGGCGCATACTGGCCCCCTATGACGAAACGATCCGCGCCCCGGCGCCACCTGTCCACGAGCCCCTTCAAAGCCCCGGTTGCTCCGCCGGCCAAGCACTTCGCCCTCGGGGAACGGGTCTCACACGACCGGTACGGCCTGGGCAAGGTCATCGGTGTCGAGGACGGGACCGCGATGCTCGTCGACTTCGGCTCGCACGAAGTGCGAATCGTCGGCCCGTACACGGGACTACACAAGCTATGACCTCGTGAGCTGGCCTGTCACCGAACAAGATTCGAACACTGGCGACGCAGGCGAGGGGTGCTGTCGTACATCGCCTTCGCCCGCGCGACGCTGGACTGGATCGCGACGGCGGTGCCGACCAGGCGGGTCGACGTGTGGCGCGGCGCGTGGGCGACGATGACGAGTTCGCTGAGGCCGGGCGAATCGGCGAAGGTGTGGACGCCCAGCTCGTGCAGCGGTATGTGCCGTGGTCAGACGGAGCGGGAGCCGCAGCTGAACACGGCCACAGACAGCACAGTGCACCGACGCAGCCGTCGTTACCGCAAGGGGTCGACCTCTTCGTCGAGGAGCTCCTCTTCGCTCAACTCGACCCTGAACGGGTGGCCTTCCGGGTCCAGCATCATCACCGACCGCAGATCGGCGGGTTCCTCATGGAGAAGCTTGGCGCCGAGGGAAACGAGCCGTCCGACCTCGTCGGCGATCGTGCCGCATAGCGCCCCGACACTCAGGAACGGGCCGTCGCCTGGAAACGATCGGGCCGCCGACGGTGTGAAGTACAGCTGCTGCGGCTCGTTCCCCTCGACCATCTGCAGGTGAAGGCCATCACTGCCGTCAATCACCGGGCGGAGCAACACCCCGCCCCAGAACCGGGCGAGTGCTGCAGGATCCCGGGCTGGGATGGCCAGGCGCCGTATGCGAGTCGTCACCTTCCCGACCATAGCCGCGCACGGTGGCGACGACACTGCGACACTGCGCCACGTCGTCCCGCCGGGCGGGAAACCGGTCGAGGGACGTATGGCCAAAGAAGGCTGACCGTGGCAGGACGGCGCCGAGGTAAGCCCCCACAACCGTCACGGCCTGGGACGTTCCGCTCGCCGGGACGCCCGGCGGCGACGGCGAGCAATTCCGCCGCGCCAGCCGAAAGCTCCCGGACGAAGTCGGCCCGCTCCTCGGCCATCCAGCATGCGGTGGCCGGGCGGGCCGGCCATGCCGACACCGGTGTGCCCGCCGAGCCGCTGCTGGTCGCAGCCGTGTACTTCAGTTCGGTTTCCGAGCCGGAGCCTCAGCTGCTGACCAGTGTGCGGTCGAGCAGGAAGCAGCTGGTCAACAGTGGCGCCGCAGTCCGGCGGGGCCGAAGGCGTCGGTGTCGGACGTGGCGAACCCGTCAAGGTGCCGGGGCAGCTCTCAAAGGTGTAGTCGACTTCGCGGCGTCCAGTGCTGGGGCTCCTTGAAACCCCCCGGCTCCGCTCTTCGTCCCCCCTTGGTCGTGGGCTTGACCAAGGGGCGGGTCCGTCTGATAGCCGCCAGGTTCGAGGGCGCCGCGGACTGTGTCGGGTGTGGCCGTAGGCCATCGCGGATCGAGACGCTCGACGAGCCCCCGGACCGGCCGTGGCGCTCCCGCCCCCTGCAAGGCCGGCTAGACCCGCTCCTGCGGCTGAGCGCTCTGGCTGGCCCGACTGGACAACCAGAGCGCCAAGGAAGCGCTGGCCGGCACGGTCGCCGGAGGCGGGGTATCACCCCGCCTCCGGGCGGTTCCCCGGCGTCCGGTCAGTGGGTGGCGAGGAGTTCGAGCGTGTCGATCACCCGGTTCGAAAACCCCCACTCGTTGTCGTACCACGCGACCACCTTGACGTGGCGGCCCTCGACGCGGGTGAGGGCCGAGTCAAAGATCGACGAGGCGGGATTGCCCACGATGTCGGACGAGACGAGCGGGTCGTCCGAGTACTCCAGGATGCCGGCGAGCGGCCCCTGCGCCGCGGCGCGGTACGCCGCCAGCACGTCCTCGCGCGTCACGTCGCGGGCGACGGTCGTGTTGAGTTCGACGATCGAGCCCACCGGCACCGGTACACGGATCGAGTCGCCCGACAGCTTGCCGTCGAGGTTCGGCAGCACCAGGCCGATCGCCTTGGCCGCGCCGGTCGTGGTCGGCACGATGTTGACACCGGCGGCCCGGGCGCGACGGGCGTCACGGTGCGGACCGTCCTGCAGGTTCTGCTCCTGCGTGTAGGCGTGCACCGTCGTCATGAACCCGTGCTCGATACCGGCGAGTTCGTCGAGGACCGCGGCCAGCGGCGCGAGCGCGTTGGTGGTGCAGGAGGCGTTGGAGACGATCGTGTGCACGGCCGGGTCGTAGGCATCGGTGTTGACCCCGAACGCGAGCGTGACGTCAGCGCCGTCCGACGGCGCGCTGACGAGCACCTTCTTCGCGCCCGCGTCGAGGTGGGCGCGGGCGGCCTTGGCCGAGGTGAAGCGGCCGGTGGCTTCCAGGACGATGTCGACGCCGAGTTCGCCCCACGGCAGCTGCGCCGGCTCGCGCTCGGCCAACACCGTCATCCGACGGCCGTCGACGACAAGGACATCCCCGTCGACGCCCGTCGGGCGCCCGAGCCGACCGGCTGTGCTGTCGTAGGCGAGCAGCCGGGCGAGAGTGGCAGGCTCCGTCAGGTCGTTGACAGCGACGATCTCAAGCGCGCTGTCACGCTCCAGCAGTGCGCGCAGCACATTGCGCCCGATGCGACCGAATCCGTTGATGGCGATGCGAGTCATAAGTGAGGTCCCTTCCCTTCCCACCAGACTCGCCCGCGGCCCGCGCCGCTGACAGTGGCCAGATCGCCACGGTTCAAAAGGATCCCGCCAAGGATCCCGCCACGCGGCGCCGGGCGGTTACTCGCCCCGGGTGAAGGTGCGCCGGTACTCGCTCGGTGTGGTGCCCAAGATGCGCTGGAAGTGCAGGCGCAGGTTCGCACCGGTGCCGAGCCCGACGTCGGCGGCGACCTGTTCGACACTGCGCTGCGAGCGCTCGAGCAGCTCGCGGGCCAGATCGATGCGGGCACGCATCACCCACTGCATCGGCGTGTAGCCGGTCTCCTCGACGAAGCGCCGGGAGAACGTACGCGGCGAGACCCCGGCCCGCCGCGCCAGTATGTCGAGGGTGAGCGGCTCACCGAGCCGGTGCAGCGCCCACTCGCGGGTGGCGGCGAACCGCTCGCCGAGCGGCTCGGGAACGCCGCGCGGCACGTACTGGGCCTGGCCGCCGCTGCGGTAGGGGGCGGCAACCAGACGCCGAGCCGCGTGGTTGGACGCAGCCACTCCAAGATCGCCGCGCAGGATGTGCAGGCACAGGTCGATGCCGGAGGCGGCGCCGGCCGAGGTGAGCACGCTGCCCTCGTCGACGAACAGCACGTTCTCATCGACCTGAACGAGCGGATGCCTGGCCACCAGCGCCCGCGTGTAGTGCCAGTGCGTCGTGGCGCGCCTACCGTCGAGCAGGCCCGTGGCAGCGAGCGCGAAGGCACCCGTCGAGATGGCAGCGAGCCGCGCGCCCCGGTCGTGGGCGGCGATCAGCGCGTCGACGACGGCCTGCGGCGGGTCGTCGCGGTCCGGGAACCGATAACCGGGAACGAAGACGATATCGGCCCACACAAGCGCGTCCAGGCCGTGGGCGACGCAGTACGCCAGGCCATCACCGCCGGCCACGAGACCGGGCCTCGCCCCGCACACCCGCACCTCGTACGGCATGCTCGCGCGGGTGGTGAAAACCTGCGCGGGAATGCCGACATCGAGCGGCTTCGCACCCTCGAGCACAAGGACGGCGACGCGAAGCAGGCGGGAGGCTGGCACACGAAGAGGGTACGCGGGCGTGACTTGGAGACGCCCCCTGCGCGGACCGGGCAGACCACACACCGCCCGGGCGTCTTCCACCTTGCAGTCCACCGCCCGTCCCACCCTTCACCCAACTCCAGCCGATCCGAGACCAACCCGCACTCAAGAGAACCTCCCCCTCCACGCTCTCCAGACCTCATCAGCACCCCGCCGGGCAGAGCCAGCCGCTCACGGGAAGCACTCAGTTACAGCTTCACAGCCATCGGCCACCTCGCTGGGTGGGGAACAAGAGCAGGCCTCGGGGAACGAGATGAGCGCTGTGGAGAATTCCAGAGCTCTGGCCGCTCTACCGTGAATGATCTCCAGTAGAGGCCGCGGGGTGCTGATACCGACGGGCGCGGCCACACACCGTCACACGGGCGCGGCCACACACCGTCACACGGGCGCGGCCACACACCGTCACACGCGCTCGCCCGCGGAGTCGGTGATGACGGGCTCGGGACCGGTGGGCAGGAGTTCAAGCACCAGAGCCACAGCCTCTTCGGCGGTCTCGACTTCCCGATCACGGCGACAGGACTGCGTCGGCGAACCTTGAACCGTCCGGTCTCCAGGGGCTCGATCGATCCGGCCTGCACAGTCCAGGGGTAGCTGGTGGAACTGCTGAAGAGCAGGGCGAAGTGGCTGGTGAACGGACACAACCGCCGGAGTCGTGGTTGAGCGGCGGCAGCCTCCAACAGCGCAACGATGCCCGGATAGGGGCGCCCGGGCGAGCGGATCTGGTGCACTGCATGCCTCCACCGCCAGCTGAGTCGCAGGGACTGCCAATGGGCCTCGACAACGTCAGCCGGCCCGCGACGGCGTGCTGCCGCTATGTCTGGCGGGTGCGTTCGACGATCTGGGTGCTGGGCGGCTCCGAGGCGGTAACAGCATCGGGGCGGCTCCGGCACCTCGATCACCGTCCCCTCCTCGGCACGTTGCGCAGGCAGTTGCGGTGCTGGTGACAGATCTTCTCCACCGCCGCAGGTTCTGCAACAGGCGCCAGCGATCAGCGACTTCCAGGGCATGAAGGGCAGCATCCCTGACCGCCTTGGTGTAGCGGTGGCCCGATCCCGGCAGATGATCTCCCCTCCGGGATGCTCGGTCAGCCACGCCGCGAACGTCGCAAAGGTGCGATCGGGCAGCACGTCCACGACCCGGCCGGCGCGACGCCGACCAGCACAGTGCCATAGGTACAGCCCTTACGGAAGGCGAACTCGTCCACCCCCAGAACCCGCGACGCACGGGCCGGCACCGTCGGCGCCGTCAACAGCCTGAGCAGCCGGGTCCGGCCCGCGGCCAGCCGCAGGCGGCAGCACAACCGCGCGGCCGGACATCCGCCGACCTCGATCGCGATCGACCACAGCCAGCCTGTCAGCCCGGTGCTGGAGCGGCGGTGCCGCTCTGACAGGCCCGGCAACTGCTCGACGAACGTCTTACGGGAACAGCTCTTCCGGTCACAGAAGTACCGGCGAACCCGCAGCCGGATCACGACCCGACGAGATCCCAACATCCTTTCATCCAAAGCCCGTTGGTACGTGCTGTGTACGCGTCTCGCCTGCTTCCGGCAGTCTGGGAACCGGCCGGGGCGAGCGGCGGACGCGGCCTCCACCACAAGGACGTCGCAGGAGTCGCTGACGCACTCCACTCGCACATCGACCCCGGGAAACAGCACAGCCTCGACCGTCTTGCTCGCCATGCCGGGACATACTCTGCCGAAACGATCCCTCGCTCACTTCGCTGACCTGGGGATTCACGGAACTGCGGCCAAAGCCAATTCCACAGAGCCTCAACAACGCGGCAAGGCAGCGTGCAGCACCGCGTGCATCCCCTTTCCGTGGCCGGAGCGGGCGCGCTCCCGACGAACAACCCGGCCTTGTACTGGTCGCAGGCCACATCGCGGATGCGAACCTGCCAGCCCTCCAGGTGCGTTCGTCGGCACGGCCGACTTCGGCCACAGTTGCGAAAGGGATACTGCCGCTGGGTCGTCCACCCGACTGTGCGCCATCAGCGACCAGATTCGCTCTGACGTCCTCGAGTTCCTGGACCCTGCGGTGGAGCCCGAGTTCCTGCTCGACGGTAGAGCGTGCCGACACCACCTCGGCGGCCTCACTCTGCAAGGGGCGTAGTCCCTCGTCGATCAGACGATCTCTTCGTCGGCCTGCCCGGCCTGAGCCTGCTTCCGGCGCGCTGTGCGGTGATGTCCTCACGCTGCTTCGCTGACCATCACCGACGGGCAAGATCCCAATCGTACTGACTACGCAGGAGGCCGAAACGCCCCAGCAGGTCACCGACTTCCGCCAGGCGCCGGTCGAGCCGGCCCAGGGCAACCGACAAGCCTGCCCTGCGCGCCACCGCGTCCGCATGCCAGGCGTGACTCCCGCAGTGAGACCGCCGCGGTGCCCTGATGCGTCAGAATCCGCCGCAACCGAGAACAGGCGCGGCCGGGACAACGGCGCAAGCACGACAAGCACCGCCCCGTCGCCGCACTGGACCTGGAGACCGGCCAGTCCACCACCCTGCACTGACACGTCTCAGCCGAACTGGGGCGGGTCGCACGGTTTTGGCCGCCCGGGCCCGCCGCCGGCTACCTCGAAGCGTTCTTGCCCCTCGTCATGTCCATCGCATGCCGATGGCGGACAGTGCCTGTATCCGCTTCGGGGGCAGTGTCGCGGCTCGGGAGCGTTGGTTGCTGATCCAGGCCCCGAGCCGGAACTGCAGCTCCCGGCCGTCGATGGAGAGTACGGTCTCGACATGCTTGCGGGGTACGTTCAGGTGCCCTTCACGTTCGTAGTATTGGGTGGCGGCGGTGAGGTTGGCGGCCCATTTGTCGGCCTGTGTACGGCGCGGCTTCGGCTTCTCGTCCTCGGTTGCGCGTTCGATCCCGAGGATGTGCTCGCACATCCACTGCTGCGCACCGGCGAGCTTCTCCCGGCCGAGTCGGACCGACTTCACCCACCGCCCCAGGTCCTCGCCCTGGTGCACGACCATGTCCGGCTCGGTCGGCAGCGTGCCGCCTGCTTCCAGGTGCAGCCGGGCCAGGTGGAAGCAGCGCTGCCACTGCACCGGCCAGCTCGGGCACCACGACGGGTCGATGTCCTCCAGCTGCTCGCGCCGCTCCTGCGTCAGCGCCCCGGCCGAGGACCCCGCCGGCAGGCCTTCGGCACGACGCTGCTCGATCCTGGCGGCCTTGCGGGCGGCAGCGCGCGCGTTCTTCAGCCAGATCCCCACCTTGTAGCCCTTGTGGGTCGCGTCCAGCGGAGCCAACAGGTGGCCGTTGTCGGCGGCCCACCCACGCGCCGCCGACAACCCTTCCTCCCACGCGACGTCGTAGTGCGACCAGATCATGCCGAGCTTCTCCAGCTGCGCCACGCGGTCCTCGTCCATGTCCCCGCGGGCGTAGAACCGGCGAACGTCGGCGATCCACTGCCCCAGCGGGAAGTTCCTGAGCGAGGCCGGCCACCCCTCCGCCTCCTGGTCCCCGGGGACGCGGTACGTGAACGGCACCTTCAGGCCGTCGTGCTCGCGGGCGTAGATGGCGCAGGCCTCCGCGCCACGTCGCCAGTGCTCGTGTTCTGGGTTGAGGACCCGCAGGTTGATGAACGCCGCCAGCTGCGCGGGGTCGCGAGGCGTGCTGAATTTCAACAGCGCCCGAGCCGGCTTCGACAGTCCCTGCTCGTGGCTCCGCTCCTCGCTGCCCTGGCCCCCCCACAGGCTCTGGACGCCCGTGGAGCGGCTTTGCGCCTGCGGCTGGGCAAATGCCTCCACCACGCGGGTGTCGTGCGCTCTGAGGGCTTCTAGCAGCTTCGCCAACCCGCCGAACGCCTGTGAGGTGAGCATGTTGTCCGCCGTCTCGCCCGGCCCGAGCAGGACCGGCACCACGAGCGAGGCGATCTTGCCCTCTCCGGGCTGCATCCGCAGCGCGCGGCCCACGGCCTGGACGAGGTCGGGCATGGAACCGCGTACGTCGGCCCAGTAGACGGAGTCGCAGTTCTTGGTGTCGACGCCCTCGCCCAGGACCTTCACCGAACCCAGGAAGCCCTTCTCCACGACCGTGCCGTCCGTGGCGATACCGTCGGCGAACTCGCCCAGGACGCGGCGACGGCGGCGGGGCTTGTGCTCGCCGCACAGCCAGCCCGCCCAGATGGTGCGCGGGTAGAGCTCGGGGTCGGCGGCATGCAGCCGCGCGGCGACGTCGGGAAGGCCGGCCGCGAAAGCCTCAGCCTCCTTCACCACGTGGTGGAAGACGAGCGAGCGCCGGAAGCCTTCCTCGACCGAAGCCTTCACCAGAGCAGTCTGCAGAGCCGCGAGACGGGCGCCGCGCACCCGGTCCGAGCGACCCTCGACGCCCAGCAGCTGGGCGACCTGGAGCTGGGCGTCGGTAATGTCCACGCACACCACCTGGTACGGCGCGCAGATCCCCCGATCGATCGCCTCCGACAGCGTGAGGGTGTAGCAACGGGCCCCGAACGGCCCGTCCGGATCGTCCTCCATGCTCGCCACCAGCTCACCCGGCGCGCCCTGCTCGGAGTCCTCGTCCAGATGCCACAGCCGGGGCGTGGCCGTCATGTACAGCCGCCGCAGGGACGGGATGCGGGTGTTGTCGTGGACGACCGCCCACGGCTTGCCGATCCGGCCCGAGGTCCGATGGGCCTCATCGACCACGATCAGGTCCCAGCCCGGGAGGCCGCCCTTGTGCGCCCGCTCCAGCGTGCCGAGCCCGAGGGACGCGTACGTAGCGAACACAGTCACCCTGTCGAACGGCCGCACCCAGTCGACCAGCTCTCCCACATCCGTGGTGTTCGGGAAGACCACATCTTCCCCGCGCAGGGACGAGACCCCCACCATCGGCCCCCGGCGGCCACCCTCGCGCCACGCAGCCTCGGTCTGGACCAGGAGGTCCAAAACTGGGCACGACCACCAGCACACGGCCCGCGTGGAGCTCCTCCGCACTGCGCACAGCGACCAGGCTCTTGCCGGAACCAGTCGCCATGACCACCTGCGTACGGAGTCCACGCGAAGGCACCCGCGCACCTGCAGGCAGTTCGAGTGCACGCAGGACCGCGTCCACGGCCTCCCGCTGATGAGCCCGCAGCACCATCCTCGCCATACAACGACCCCTTCGATCACCTGACCACGCGACAAGGCCGACCGTCGCACGGTGGGCTACACTCAATCCATACTTTATCTGTAACTCAAAATGAAGCACTACACCTCCGAGCCCGGAGCACCCCTGACACGCACCGGCACCGGCTAGCCTCGCCGGATGCAATGGGGATCACTGATAGCACGGCGCTGGGCGCGGTGATCGGCGTCCTGGCGACACTCACCGCCGACCTGTCCAGAGCCAAACGCACCCGTCAAGACAACGAGCACAACACCCGACGTCAGCTCTACGCCGACTACCTGGCTGCCCTGGCACGCACCCGAAACAACCTCCGACTCGCAGCGCGCTCCGCCCACACCACACCCGAGGAACGAGCCCGCAAAGCCATCGAGGCCTTCAAAGAGGGAAACGCCTACGAACGCGCTACCAGGTAGCCCTCATTGCTCCAGCGTCAGTTATCGAAGCATCCACCCTGGCCTTCCGGACCCTAAGAGACCTAAGAGACCTAAGAGACCTAAGAGACCTAAGAGACCTGAGAGACCTGAGAGACCTGGTCGAAGAGGGAGCCCTCCACACCGACCACAACTACCTCGACCTCAGAGATCACTGGGAAGAGCGCTTCGCCGAACTCCGCACCGCCATGCGCATCAACCTCGACGGCACAACACCCCACCCCCAGTAGCCAGCCGCCCGCGCTAGCGGGCCAGGCCTGGAGGCGAAGCCGAAAGGCCCAAGGGGAGCGAAGCGACCCGATGCGCGAAGCGCACTCAGATCCCAAGCGAAGCACGGGATCTGACGGCCCGACAGGGCCGAGCCCAGGGCGAAGCCCGGGCAACTGGGGTGCGCAGCACCCCAGTCCGACCCGCGAAGCGGGTCGGACCACCGAGCGAAGCGAGGTGGTCCGCTTGCACAGCGCGCAGCGCTGTGGGACCCGCTCCGCG
>NZ_JBEZIX010000098.1:0-17674 GCF_040651315.1 Streptomyces sp. NPDC048506 | reverse complement strand
GAGCAACTCGTCGACGCCCTCATGCTCCTGGCACGCGGGGCACAGCACACCTGACCCTCACCCCCGTACCGGCTCCGGGCACGCCAGACCCCTGGACAGCCGCCGTCGGCCGCGCGTCATCTCCGCGACTGAACGGCCGCTCCCAGTGAGCGCGGCCGCCTGGGCCGCCCACCGCTGGGCTGTGGGCGACGCGACCTGGAAGCGTTCGGCTACCTGTTGCCGCCGCACCGGCGACGACGCCTTCGCGTGAGCCGAGGGGCGCGGCTGCTCCGACGTTGCACAGTGGCGGGCAGCCCACCGAGAGCCACGTTCCGCATACGGGTTACGGGTGACCAATACCGCTGGTCGAGGCACGAACCAGTGTTGAGCCGATCGGCCGTGTCAGGACGGGTTCACAGCGCAGCGGCCTGCCCGCGCACCAAGAGGTTCTGCGTACCCAGGCCGATCGCCAGGTACGCGTACAAGGACACGGTTCCCAACACTCCGGCCCCGGCAGCATGGTCGATCCACAGGCCCAGGCCGATGTGCACGCACACCGAAGCCAGCCACAGCCCGGTAGTGGCCGCCGTTCCCTTGCGCAGCACCACGTCTTGGGCGTCACGCCAAACCCGGACGGTCCGCGCCCTGGCCGCACCGAACCCGGCTGCAACGGCCAGGCTCACCACCAGGAGGACCATGGGCAGCGTGGTCAGCGGGTGTTCCTGGGCGACCGAGAAGACGCCGAAGGCGATCCCTGCGACGCCCAGGACTCCCAGGATCGCCGGGGCAATCAGCGAGCCGATGCGCCGCACTGGACGGGTGCGCAGCTGCTGTCGCACCACCAGACCCACGACCACCACGACCGGGACGAGAGCGGCCCCGCCGTTCGTACTCTGCATGTCAACTCCCCCGTTGGTGCGCTGCGTTCGAGCGGCAGCGCCATAACCCCCTATTGTGCGCGAGCGTCGACGGGGACGATGACCAGGGGGCGCCCCGCAACGGCTGCCCCTCCAGCCAGTGTTCGGAATGCCCGATCGCTGCGCAGACCGTGTGATGCCCTGGGCGTCACTCGATCGGCACTTGGGCGGTCGGCCAGCTTGGGAGTCGAGTTTCTTGCGGTTGCGGGCTCAGCCACGCGTGCGGGGCGGCGCCAGGGTTCGGTTGATGCCGACCGATGCGCTGGGGAGACGAAGGGCCGCGGCCCACGAGACCGCCAGGGTGCAGGCGATGACGGCGTAGGCGGCCCGGTAGTCACCGGTGGTGTCGGTGAGGAAGCCGGTGAAAGAGGGGCCTGCGAAGCTGGCAAGGCTGCTGGCCGCGTTGACACCGGCGATGGCCGTCGCCGCGCGGGGGCCGGACAGGACCGTGGTGCACCGGCTCCAGAAGGCAGGAACCGCGGTCAGAATCCCCGTCACCGCCACGGTCAGCGCGACCAGAGTGAGGACGGGTTGGCGTGACAGCGCAGCCAGGGAAATGGCGACTGCGGCCGCCGCGACCGGCACGGCGATGAGATGCGTCCGGGGGCCCACCCGGTCGCCGTGGCGGCTCCAGGCGAGCATGACGAAGGCCGCGGCCACGGACGGCAGGGCCGCGAGCGCGGATGCAGCGGATGCTCCGGCGCCGGGGAAGAGAGCGGTGGTGACCTTGGGAAGGAAGAACTGCAGGGCGTACGCGGCGAAGCACGGGCCCGCATGCACCACGGTGAAGTGCGCGGCGTGACCGAGCGTGGACCGGTCCGCCGACGAGGGCGGGGCGTCCTCGGCCAACCGGGCTTCGAGCTCGCCGCGTTGAGCCGCCGTCAACCAGGCCGCATCGCGTGGTGTGTCAGGCAGCAGGCGCAATGCGGCGACTCCCAGGAGGACAGCGGGGGCAGCCTCGATCAGGAACATCGACCGCCAGCCGCTGAGACCGAAGAGGGCGGAGTGGTCGACGAGCAGACCCGAGGCCGGCAGCCCGACGACGTTGGAGAGCGGGATGGCGAGCAGGAACAGAGCCAGCGCGCGGGTACGTTGCCGGCAAGGGAACCAGGCGGCCAGGTAGGCGACGACGCCGGGGAAGAATCCGGCCTCGGCCAGGCCCAACACGAACCGGGCCAGATAGAGGCTGTGCGCGTCGGTGACGAGCGCGGTGGCGGCCGAACACACACCCCAGGCGGTAATCACACAGCACAGCCAGCGGCGGGCGCCGAACCGCTTCAACGCCACCGCCGCCGGGACCTGGAAGAGCACATAGCCCAGGAAGAAGATCCCGGCAGCGGTGCCGTAGGCGGTGGCGCTCAACCCCAGATCGGCGTTCATCGTCAATGCGGCGACGCCGATGTTGGCGCGGTCGAGGAAGTTGACCACGTACAGCGCGAACAGCAGCGGCAGCAGCCTGCGTGCCACCACGCGCACCACACCCGTACCGCACGGCGTTGCCGGCCTGTCAGCCCTGGTCTCCGCACCCGTCGCCATCGGCCGCCTCCGCTCCACCGGTCCCGTCGTCCCTCGTTCAATGAACGCGCCGGAGGGAGATCGGTTGTGCGGCACGAGGAACGGTGGGTGCTCGGCAACCCGAACGGGGCAGCCGCGCACTGGGCTCTTGTGCCGACAGCAGCCGAGGAACGGAGCCGTCGCCCGACGAGGGCCTGGCCGAGTTGCCGCCATAGGGTGTGTCGCTGTTGTGAGCCGTGCTGATTCCGGTCGTGGCTGCCGCATCCGAATTCCTCGCGCAGTACCCCTACGGCATGTTGTGGGTCGGAGTGGGCATGGGATTCGGCACGGCGGCGACCGCCGCAATCGTGGCGGGCGGCGTCTGCCGACCGCAGCAGTCAATTCGTCGATGAAGTCGACGGCACATTTCTCGACTTCACGCTCGGCATCGGCCGCCGCCTGAAAGAACCTCGACGATGACGTCGTCGCGGCCGAGTGGACATTCGCCAGTTCCGGTCGTCTGTTTCTCGCACGCAGTCCCTCGATCAGCACCGCGTCGTAAGGACTACCAACTACAGCTGCTGTACGTCCCCGACCTGCCGGTGTGCAGGGGTGCGGGGGCGCGGGGGCGCAGGGGTCCCTCGGCGGGCACGGCCTGTCCTCACATCCCGGCCATACCGCCACCGGTGAGGCCAGGAGCCAGTGCCGGAACCCAGAAGACGGCGACGGCGAGGGCCATCGAGACGATCCCCACGGCACGGGCCACCAGGCGGCCGGCCGGAACGAGCTTCTCGGCGGTGATCACGGCGGCCACCACCACCATGGCCCACAGGTTCATCAGACCGAACGCCGCCAGCAGCACCATCAACGACCAGCAGCAGCCCAGGCAGAAGGCCCCGTGGTGGGCTCCGGCACGCAGATCGCGCGAGGGCCCTGGGTACGAGGCGTAGCGCAGCATCAACCCGAGCGGCGAGCGGCACTTGGCCAGGCAGCGGTCTTTGAGGGGCGTGAGCTGGTAGAGGCCGCCGACCGCGAACACGGCCGCGGCCGCCGCGGTCCCCACCGCGGCGGGGAGGCTCGCCGCCCGGCCCAGGCCGCCGGCCAGCGCGTACGCCGGCAGCCCGGCCGCGACCCAGACGAGCAGGTAGGCGACCGTGAAAGCCACCATGCGCGGCGCCCGGTGCACCGTGATGGTGCGTGCGTACAGCGCGGCCACGGGCGCCGTGGCGGGCAACATCATCGCGGCCATCATCAGCGTCCACACGGCCAGGAATGCGGGCAGGCCCAGCCCCATGGTGCCGGGCATCGCATGCGCGCCACCCCAGCGGGTCACCGCCCAGACCCAAGCGGCTGCCGCCGCGACCAGCAGCAGCCCGGCGGGGCCCGCCGTGTGGCGGACGGTAGCCGGCCTGCCGGTCACGCGGACCACGTGAAGGGTGCCGAGTGTCCGTTGCCGCCGGTGAAGTCCCAGGACCGTCCGTACACGCCGTCGCCCGTCGCCCGGGTGGACCGGGCAATCGTCAGCGTGCTGCTCACCGGGTGGAACATGCCGGTCAGGCCCATCACCGGACCGTCCTCGCCGAACTGCGGGGCGATCTGGTCCTCGATCTCGATGTCGATGGCGTCGCCCACCCGCACGGCGTGGCGGCGGCCGTCGTCGCGGTAGTCGATGGGGACGCGCTCCACGCCGAGGACCTCGCCGATGAGCGGAGTGAGCGCCGCCATCGGCCCTCCGGCCTGGCCGGAGAACACCTTGCCCAGCGCCTCCGCCTGGCCGTCGTCGGCCGAAGCATCGACATACAGCGCCACCTGCCAGCCGCCGTCGGCCATCACCCGGGGCCCGTCGATGAAGACGGCGACGCTGCGGTCGGAGACGTCCACGCCGTCCACGTCCCCGCTGTCCACGTGGAACGCGAAGGTCACCTGGCAGCGCTCGTGGTCGGCCGGTGCGGTGAGGCCCGAAGTGGTACAGGGGCACACCACGTCGCAGTTGCAGCTCTCGAGGTACGTGCCGTTCAGATTCCAGGGCATGGCTCTTCCTCCCTGTTTCGCGTCCCCTCCCCGCGAAGGGAATGCATCGGGAGGGTCTTTCCCGTCCCGGTGCCGCTCTTTTCCAGGCTATTCCCGACGCCCACCGTCGCGCAGATCCGCTGCCGGGAGCTCGCCGTCCTGGTACCGGGTCGTGGGGGGGACCCGCGACGTCGGATGTTTCATCGACGACGTCCTCTTCGAGCTCTTCGTGCTCTTCATGACCCGCTTGAGCTCCGAGCACCGGCGGCCGAAGGCCGACGCGCTCGTCACCGTCACTCACGGCAGAGATCCGGGAACCGGACTCCAACAGCAGAAGTCTGCGCCGGTTCCGGCTGCCCTCCGCTCGCTTCTCGATCACAACTCGTCGTCAGCCGACCAGGGTTGGGGGTTCCGCTTGCTCACGCCCGAGCAGCAGCCGTAATCATCCGCAGAACACGGCTACCCGAGTTGCGTGAGGAAATCCAAGGCCCTCTCCGGAGGCAGTCATCCGCTCACTCCATGGCTCACCCCTCTGTCCTCGGGCATGCATGCAAGGAATCAAGGCGAGCGCGTCGGGTCGGCCTCCGAGCGCCACGCGTTCCTGCACCAGAACCGCACCGGCCGCCAGTGGGAGTATCTGCCGCACGACCTGCCACCGAGCAGGGCATCAGACTGCCGCCACGGCCGGTCGGGGCGGATGGGGCGGCCGGGGCGGCCGGCAACTGCGCGGGATGCCGTCCAACCAGGCCAGGGCCTGCACGAAGGGCCACCGGCTGACCTTCGAGGACTGATGGACAGTCCGCCGTCAACAGCAACAGTGGCTTCTGCGGGAAGCCCGGGCGGCAGGAGTCGACCCTCTCCTGTCGTAGCGCTGTGTTGCGGTCCTGAGTACCCAGTGCGACGGTGTACGAGGGGGCGATGCCGGCCGCCTGGCAAGGGACAGCCTTGCAGGTGACGGCACGACGCGCCGAGACACGGCTGAGTCGCGCCCACCATCCTTGAAGTCTGACATTCCGTGAATCGGCGTGCGTCCACGAACCGTGGGGGAATCACAGAGAAAGCGGGAATTCAATGGTGAACGGACCCACGGACAGAGGCGCTTTCGGCGAGCGCCCCGGCCGGCCTCATGGCAATGTCATGGGCCAGAACACGGAGTACACCGGCCGATACGTGGTGTTGCTCGACCCGAGCAACCAGGAGGGCGGACTGAACGCACTGCGTTCCTCCGCCGACATCACGTCCGTCGAACGTGTCCGAGGAACCGAGACAGCGAACGTCGCCGAACTCCTTGAGCGCCCCGACGTCTCGGTGCTCTTCGAGGAACTCGGCGCCGCCGTTGTCGAGGTGCGGCCCGAGCAGCGCCACGCGCTGGTGACCACGGCCGAGGCGGAACCCTCGATCATCGCGGCGGAGCCGGAGCGGATGGTCTACGCCTCGCCCATCACCGCGCCACAGCAGGCACCGACCGAATTCTTCCCCGCCTACCGCAGCGATGAGGAAGTGGTCGCCCGCCACACCACGGCTGCAATCGCGGCTGCCCACGGCCCGGACTGGGACGAGCAGAACTGGACCTGGGGCCTTCAGGCGATCCGGGCCAACCGCTCCAGCCTGACCGGACGCGATGTGAAGATCGCCGTCCTCGACACCGGTGTGGACACCGGCCACCCGGACCTGGCGGGGCGCATCCAGGACACCGTCTCCTTCGTGCCCGGCCAGCCCGTCCAGGACGGCAACGGCCACGGCACGCACTGCATCGGCACCGCCGCAGGCCCCGCCCACCCCCAGCAGGGACCCCGCTACGGCGTGGCCTGCGACGCCCGGATCCTCGCGGCGAAGGTACTCAGCAACGCCGGCAGCGGCACGGACGGCCAGATCCTGGCCGGCATGTCCTGGGCCGTCGCGCACGGCGCACGAGTGATCTCCATGTCCCTCGGCGGCCCGGTCCAACCGGATGAGCTCTTCCCCCAGACCTACGAGATTCTCGCCCAGCGCGCACTCCAGCGCGGGGCAGTGATCGTCGCCGCCGCGGGCAACGACAGCAACCGCCCCCCGAGCATCCAGCCCGTCAGCCGGCCCGCCAACTGCCCCTCCATCCTCGCGGTCGCCTCGCTCGACAAGGCGATCACGACGTCGTTCTTCTCCAACGGCGGCATCAACGGCCAGGGCGGCGAGATCAACATCGCTGCGCCCGGCAGAGATGTGCGCTCGGCCGCCCCGGGCGGGGGGTATCAGAGCCTGAGCGGTACCAGCATGGCCACACCACATGCTGCGGGAGTCCTCGCGCTGCTCGCCCAGGCGAACCCCAACGCCTCCGCGGTCGAGCTCATGGCAAGTCTGAAGTCCGGCGCGTTCCCGCTGATGCAACCCGTCAGGGACGTCGGCTCGGGTCTGCTCCAGGCGCCGTGAGCGAGTCGTCCCAGTCCGCGCCGGTCGGGGTCATCCTCGCGATCGACCCCGACCGGTTCGCGGAGGTGGTCGAGGCCCTGCGGCGGGCCGGGCTGACGGTCACGGGCGAGCAGCCGATCCTCGGCACGCTGTCCGGCACCGTCGCTGAAGACCGGATACCGGTCCTGGAGGCGATCGACGGCGTCGAATCCGTCGACCGGGAGCGCACCGTCCAACTCCCCCCACCCGACTCCCCGATCCAGTGAGAGCGAGCCCGACAGGGCTTGTTGGTGGTCAATCTCTGCCCCTGGGGACGGAGACGGGCCTGACACTTCTCGCCTGCCCGCTCGCCTCTGCTGTCCCCGGTAGCCTGCACGCCCATACCCATACCCCCCATACCCATGCCACCGTGCTGACTTCCGCAGCCGCCATTCCGCTCCGTCGGGGGGCGTTGCGCTGGATCGGTGCTGGATTCGGTGCTGGATCGGTGCGGCTTCCCTGACACCGGAGCGGCACGCCCCAGGCAGCCCATTGCCGGAGCCGCGGAACGAACAACAGGTGGATGTGCTGCGCATCTGCAAGTCCGCCAACAGGTACGAGACGGAAAAACGGCTCCGTCGAGCCGGACCGCAGACACGGACGCACCAGACGTGGAAGGCTGATCCGGACCGGGGGTCCCTTGGCGAACTCCCCTGCCGTTTGGCAGGTTTGCGGATATCAGGCGTGTCGCTCTCACGCTCGCGTCATGATCTTCCGCACACCAGTTCGCTGGTGGATGGGACAGGAACGTTCAGGACGGGGGAAACGTGGCAGAGCGAGATCAACTCCTCGGCGGCCGTTACCGATTGGTGCGGCAGCTCGGCGAGGGCGGCATGGGCCAAGTATGGGAGGCGCAGGACGAGACGCTGAGTCGGCCGGTCGCAGTCAAAGTGATCTCGCTGCTCGCCGGCCGCGGAAGCCGCGGCGACGAGGCACGCGCCAGGTTCCTGCGCGAGGCCCGGATCACCGCTCGACTTCAGCACCCCAACATCGTGACCATCCACGACCTCGGCGAGACCGACAGCACGGACGACAGGGTCCCGTTCCTGGTGATGGAGCTGGTCCGAGGCGAGGGTCTGGACGTGCTACTGCGCCGGGGCGGCATCACCTTGGCCGACGCCGCCCGGTGGGGCGCACAGATCTGCGACGCACTCGCCGACGCGCACGACACCGGCATCATGCACCGGGACATCAAACCCTCCAACATCCTCATCACGCCTTCCGGCATCGTGAAGGTCCTCGATTTCGGTGTCGCCCGGGCAGCCGACCCCTACGCGACTGCGGACCGCCTCACCCAGACCGGGTTCATCGTGGGCACGCCCCCCTACATGGCCCCCGAACAAGCACGCGGCTTCCCCGAACCGCGCAGCGATTTGTATGCGCTTGGATGTCTGCTCTTCGAGCTGATCACAGGCCAACTGCCGTTCCAGGCCCCCGACACCGTGGGCTACCTCTCGGCTCACCTCACCCAGGAACCGCCCACACCCAGCTCGGTGTCCACCAGCATCCCGTCCGCCTGGGATGACCTGGTGCTGACGCTGCTGCACAAGGACCCCACCCAGCGGTACCCGAACGCCGCCGCCCTCTCCCAAGCACTGCGACAACTCGACGGCGCACCCGAGCCCCTGGCGCCGTCAGACGAGCACTTCATCCCGCCCGCCACAATGCCGAGCACACCTCCGCCCCCGCCCGCGGAATCCGTTCCAGGAAAGAATAGAGCCCCAGGAACGAATAGCGCCGCAGGAACGAATTGGGTCCGCCCGCCGGATGCGGCACCCGCGAATATCCCGGCACACCTGGAACCGGCCACCAGCGGCCCACTGGACAATGCTCCTGATGAGCACCTGACCACTGATCAGACCCACAAGGACCTGAGCGTCGGCGGCGGCGAAGCAGCGCTCTCCCCAACGAAAACCATGCGGAGATTCCTCCCACCGCGGAAAGCGGTGATCGTAATTCCCGCCCTGCTGCTGATCACGTCCACCATTGTGGCGAGCGGCATCATGTACTCCCTCAGACAGAAGGAGGACCACAACCCGACGCAACGCCGAGAATCTCCAACACCATCGGCGACCGTTGGATTCAAGACCATCCCGGACATTTGCGGGAACCTGTCGGAGGCAGCAATATTGGATGACCTCATAGACTATCGGCGCCCCAGCGACTCCAAAACCAGCACCAATGAGAGGAAGTGCGGATGGGAGACCGAAAGGTCCGCCACGGTGCCCGTAGACGCCAGCCTGACCCTCACGGCACGGAAATTCAACAGCACCAGCCAAGCTGAATCCTACGTGGCAAAGGAAAAGGGTCAACGATCCATTTTCGGCGGATCCGCATACACTGACCTCGGAAAACCCGGGGAAACCGGAGACCAAGCCATCTTTCGCGTCTGGAAGGAAATCGTCGACAAGACAGGGGGTGGCGAGGTTTACCACAGCTCCAACACAACCGAAATCACCTTCCGCAAAAGCAACCTCGTCGTAGAGGTCGAGTACACCCGGTCCCGTGGCAACGATCCCAAGCCAGCCGACACCACCACAACACGCCGGGGAGCCGAGGCGATCACCGAAAAGGCGGCCTCGTCCCTGGGAGGTTGACCAAGAGCCGTGGTCGTACCACGGAGGCCATCCGCCCAGGAGCCGCGAGTCGCCACATGCGCACCCGCCGACCAGCGCGTAGACGGATGGCCGCAAACACCGCCTGATCACGCACGTTATGCGTCCCACCGCCCTGCGGGCGCACCCGCGAAGCAGGCAGCAACGCCCGGGCAACCTCCCGCAGCCCCTCCGGAGCGACCCAACTCCACAGTCCCGAGCCCCACCCCCCGTTGCGGGGCATGCCGGCTCGTGCGGTTCTCGCGCAGCCCGGACCATGGGAGTGTGGGCTGGCATCCGGATTACGGCGGGGCCGAGCCGGTGGACGTGATCGACGTGGCGCCGACGGCCCGGACGGCGGTGGCATGGCTGCCGCCGCAGGAGCTCTGGCCGGCGATTCAGGAGATCCGCTGGGAGCATGATCCGCAGGTGCGGCGGTGGCCGCCGCATGTGAATCTGCTGTTCGGCTTCGTACCGGAGGAAGAGTTCGGACGGGCTGTACCGCTGCTCTCCGCCGGGGCGGTGGAGAGCACGGCGTTCACGGCGCGGCTGGCCGGCGTGCGGTACTTCCGGCACCGGCATTTCGCCACAGTGTGGCTCGATCCGGCCGCGGCGGGCGTCGGACCGTGGGCCCGTCTGCACCGGGCGCTGGGGCTGCGGTTCCCGCTCTGCCGCGGGCGTGGTGGTCGCTTCACCCCTCATCTGTCCCTCGGCCGCACTCAGGATCCACGGCCTCTGGCTGCCGAGTGCGCCGGCCGGCTCGGCGCATCGTCGGCTGTGGTCGAGGAGGTGGTCCTGCTCTCCCGGCACGGCGAGGGGCCCATGCGGCCCCGGGCCGTCATCACGCTGGGCTCGGGCGAGGTCCGCCGACTGCTGGGGAATTAGTACTCCAGCAGGAATTCGCGTCCTGAGCTGCTGTTTTCGTTGTTCTGGCATGGAGGGGCGGCTGGTGGACACCGCCAGCGGCATTCTGGACGGCGCGGCCGCCGCCTGGCACTGCGCGCCCGTGACCGGCCCTCTCGAAGACGACCCGCCAGAGAAACCGACGGACCGTCACGAACGTCGAGTGAGTACGTGCCCATGATCCAAGAACATACCTTTTGAAGGGAAAGGACGCAGTTTCATTGTTTGCGGCTCTCAGCTGGTGGGTGAAATCAAAACAACGCAAAGATGGTTGCCAGCCTCGAAGTGCCTGACTAGGGTCAGGACACTCGCATAGAGTTGTTGAGACCAAAGCGCATCGGGGGCGGGATGGTTTCGCTTGAATCCTCACCTGGCCCCCAAAGAAGGGGGAATGATGAGGAATAAGATGGGAGCGGCTTGTGTGACCGCAGCCGCTGCTGTCGCCGCGAGCATTATTGCGGCGCCTGCTGCATCCGCGAACGTGACCCCGAAGGCGTCCGAGTACGTCTGCACCTCAAAGCACTCGGGGAACACTGCATCGGCCAAGTGCGCCAACCTCGCAAGCATCGACCAGTACCGGGTCAAGGTGACTTGCATTGACTCCCGAGGGGTGCAGGACCACACCTACGGGCCTTGGAAGAACGGCCGCAGCGGGGAGTGGTCGACCAAGTCCTGCCCCGGATCGGGTTACTTCTACAAGGCTGGCTACCAGGTCGAGCTCGGCTGAGTGTCGACCGTCACGTGGAGTCAGAACCTAGATTTTGAGCGGAGTTCAGAGTGAACAGAAAGAGGGCTGGCCTCGTCGTTGCGGGAATAGTCATGGGTGCGGGTATCTTCGCACCCTCGGCTGGTGCGACTGAGGTCGGAATCAAGTCGGCAGACTGCAACACGTGGTCCAGGGGGCAGACCGGGTACGCCTACTGTTCCGGCCTTGGGACGGTCGGTGCGCACCGGGTCAAGGTCGTGTGCACGGATATTCGAGGCGTTGAGGACACCACCTACGGTCCGTGGGTCGCCAACGCGAAGACGTCGAGCAAGCATTGTCCAGGGGCGTCGTACCTTGTCCGTGTCGGCTCGGTGATCCAGGACTAAATGAAGTATCTCCGTTGAACGGTGATGCTTTGCCATGGGCGTGGGTCGGTGAACAGCCGGCACCACGCCCATGGGTGCGTCCTCGTAGAGCCTGGAAGACGAACGTAAGCGCGCCGAGAGGTTCGGGGTGCGTGCGCGTTCGGCAGGTCGCGACCACCTTCCTCGCCGGACTCCACCTCGCAGCATCCTCGTCCGGGCAGCGAGACGATCCGGAAGAGTCGCCTCCAGCCAACCCCGCCTCGACACGCTCCGCGCTCATCGAACCCGCCCGATCAACCACTGGTCCTGGGCATCGCTTCGGGCCGACCTCCGGCAACGACCCGAAGCTGAATGCCCCTGCCGCCGGCACGTCACCACCACGACCTTCGTGAAGGGCGTGAACATGGCGTACGCCGAGGCCACCCGACACATCGCCGGAGTGTCCGGCCACAAGCTGTCGGTCACTGCCACCCCAACTGAGCATGCTTGAACAACCGCCCCTGCTGAGCATGCTTTGAACAACGAGTCAGCTGATCGAGCAGATTCCCCCAGCCGGAAAGTCGAATGCGTCCCAGGCAGGCGTGGGCGGCCATCGCCAAGGTGATGTGCCGGTGCCAGCCGGGACAGCGCCGGACCTGGTAGTCGTCCAGGCCGCACTCGCCCTTGGCGGTCTGGAAGCACTCCTCGGTCGCCCACCGGCTGGGCTCCCTTGCCGCAAGACCAGCGCCTCCGCTTCCGCCGCGGCAGCTCGACAAGCAGCTCGTGGACGGGCTGACCCAGTGCCCAGCGGGTGACGACGGTGTCGCGGCCCATTCGATCCGGTTCAAAAACCGGTGGAGACGATCAGGGCCCGTATGGCCGGCCTCCTCGGCCGGCGTCCACCCGTTCTTCCACTCCAGCGGAGCGATCAGTCCGTGCACCCCGCGGTGCCGGCCGGGACCATGCATGCGGCAATGGAGGCCGGATAACTCACCCTCGGGGAGAGGGTTCTACCGGTGTGGCGGCCACGAAGAACATCGCGGCCATGACCTCCGTGCTCATCTGGCCCCCGGGGCCACACTGCGTCTCGTCGCGGGAAGACGAGCGGCATCGCTGCTGAGTGCCTGTGAGATGTTGAAGGCATCGGTTCCCTCTCGCCGGTGCCTTCAACGTTGTCGCCCGAAGTCGTGGCTACCCAGTCAGGGGGCAGGCCGACATCCGGTAGTCGTTTGGTGGCATGCCATATGCGGTTCGGAAGGCACGGGTGAAGTCGGCTGCACGGGCGAACCCACAGCGAGCGGCGATTGCATGGATGGGGGTGGTACGCCAGGTGGGGTCGGCGAGTTCGCGACGGGCGCGTTCGAGACGTTGTCGACGGATCCATGCTGCAACGCTGGTCTCTTCGTGCTGGAAGAGGCTGTGGAGATAGCTGGTGGAGATGTGGTGCGCGGCTGCGATTGCCGGGGGCCGCAGGTCCGGGTCGGCCAGATGCCGGTGAATGAATCCTTGGATGCGCAGGATCAGCGCGCGTCGGTGGGATTCGGGGGGCACCTGGTCGTCGGCTTCCAGGTGGTGGGCGAGGGTGGCGGTGAGCAGATCCAGGGCCACCGTGCCCAGCCGAGCGGTGTCTGCGGGCCGGTAGGACGTGGTGTCAGTGGCCAGGCGCGTGAGGAACTGCGCGAGCAGGCCTCCGATTCCGTCCCGGCCCGATAAGGAGCGGGCGAGAAACCGGTCAACGCTGCTGGGAGGAAACGGCAGTAACTCCTTGGGTACCCCCATTCCCACCGATGTCACAGAGCCGGCTACGGCCTCCCAGGGGCGTGAGGTGTCGACGACATACATCTCCTGTGCACCGTGCACGGCTTCTTGACCGGCGTGGCGAATTCCCAGGGTTCCACGCAGGAGGAGAGCAAGGGTGTAGCACTCCGGATCGGACGGCCGTATCAACTTCGCTGTCCGCAGCCCCGTGACCGGCTGAACCTTCGTCGGTACAACCGATATCGGCCCCAGTTGGAGACTGCGCAGCTCAGCGCGAAAGTCCCCCGAATGCTCGCTGCTGGTCTCCATGGGACAGATCGTCTTGGCCAGGTGTTCACGCCAGACATCGAATCGGTCAGGCACCGGCACATCACTACTATCGAAGACCATCCCCATCGTTCTTCCCCCTTGCGTACGGCGGTGTACGAGAAATCCCGCAGCGACTGTCCGCTGTCGGCGCCCCGTGATGGTCACTCACGGAACCGGAGACGGGCGCCGCTCCCCCCGAGCCGGAGCGGCGCCCTGGTCGGCGTTCTAGCGCGACACAAGGAAGTGGACCTCGCGGGGCCTGACCTCCAGGTCGCTCAGGCCGTCAGGTGTCGCGCCCATCTCGCGGCCGACGTCGGCCGCCGCCAGGAAGGCCTCCTCGGACTCGAACGCGCCGGTGGTGACGACGGCGTCGCCGTCCGGGGTGACCCAGACCCCGACGGACAGGAAGCCGGGCTGGCGCCGCGACGCCTCGGCGACCTGGTGGCACTCGCGAACGAACGCCTCGAGGTGCTCGGGAGCGGGGTAGTGGAAGGCGACGAAACCGAATGACATGAGGTATCCCCTCTCGGGTTGTACGATGCCGTATAACGCAACCCTAAGCCCGTTATACGGCTCCGTACAACAGGCCTGAGCGAGTGAGGTGGGCCACAGATGGGCGCATTGCGCACACCGCGGGAGAAGTGGATCGAGGCGGGACTCCAGGCGCTGGCCGCAGGCGGGGTGGACACGGTGCGGGTCGAGGCGCTCGCCAAGACGCTGGGGGTGACCAAGGGCGGCTTCTACGGGTACTTCGCCGACCGCGACGCACTGCTGGCCGAGATGCTGGACACCTGGGAGCGCGAGAGCGTCGACGATGTCATCGACCAGGTTGAGCGGGCGGGCGGCGACGCGCGGGACAAGGTCCGCTTGGCCGGGCGGCTCACCTTCTCCAGCGACCGCCTGCTCCCCATCGACCTGGCCGTCCGCGAATGGGCCCGCCGCGACCACACCGTCGCCGACCGCCTGCGCCGCGTGGACAACAAGCGCATTCAGTTGGCGCGCGACGCGATCGGCACCTTCTGCACCGACCCCGCCGAGGTCGAGGCCCGTGCCCTGCTCGCCTTCTGCATGGCCATCGGCAACCACTTCCTCGCCGCCGACCACCCTGGCCGCACCCGCGCCCCGGTCATCGCCCGCGCCTCCGACATCATCCTCGACGTGCCGCACGGCAACCCCGTTGAATGACACCTCCCCAGGCCGCTAGTACTGCAACCGACCGGTTCGTGTCCGCCACCGTGTGGTCCTTCCCTCCCGGACGGCCCGACGGCATCGCACTCATCCGGGACACTCTCCTCCCCGTGCTCCACACGACGGGACCCGCGCCACTCGCCGTCCTGACCACCGGGACGGCACACAACACATTCGCAAGGCCGCCGGTCCGCACCGGAGAGAACGTCGCCGCGGTCTTCACCTCCTACCCCGGCGAATGTGCGTATCGCCAGCACATTGCCGAGGTGCAGGCCCATCCCCTCATACGGGACGAGGTCCTGCCGGGCATCGGGAGAGAACAGAGAGCAGCGCCCCGGACACTGCGGCCGGCGCCCACAGGCCGCTCGCTCATCAAGTAGATGAGAGCGCTAAGGGGGGCACACCACCTGGTCTGCGCCCCCTTAGCGCTGCCAGTAGTGCCCTTCCCGGTAGACGCCGTCCACGTCGACACCACAGCCCCACTCACCGAAGCTCGTGTTCGCCAGCTCCATGTTGACGACGAAGGAACCGGCCGCCGCGAGGGCAATCCCGAACGGATCGCCGTCATCGTCGGGCAGGTTGTTCACGGCCGGCAACGGGGACTCTGCGGAGCCCAGTGCCCACTCGTCGGCGATGAGGACGAGAGTACTGTCGGGCCGGCCCTCGTCATCACGCCCGATCCGTGTCTGGATCTGATCCGTCGTGAAGCCTGCGTAGGCGCGGTTGTCGATGACGGCCAGGCCGCCCCACTCCTTCATAATGACAAGCGGCTGCCAGGCAATGGTGGAACTGCCCACCCGGGGGCGACATTTGGCGTTTGATGTCGGTCGGTATTCTCTGGAGCCGTGACGGATTTGACACCGCCGCCATGGATTGACGACCTCTTCCCGTTCCCCACTCCGCCCACGCTCCGCCCCCTGATCGACATCGCCTGGCGGGACGCGTACGACTTCTACCAAGAAAACGAATACCTATGATTACGCCCTGCTGATATCCCGCTATGACTTCATGTTCGACCTGGCCACGGTCCCCCGCCCGCCTGATGGCTGCGATGCCTACCCAGAGTTCGACAACCAGGATCGGCTGCTCTCCGTACCGCACTTCGCCACTCCGGAGTTCGTGCCCTTCGGCTCCCTCGGCGACGGCGGCGACATCGACTGGCTGGTACCCGCGCCGGAACTCGGGCGACCGGACCATCCGGTTGCCCTGGCCAACGGTCATGACCACGGCGTGACCCTGATCGGCGCGGACACCCGTACCGGTCTGGAGTTCATGCTGTCGTGGGCCCTGCGACGGTGGCGCGAGTACGGGGTTCGCCGGCTGTGTGAGATATCCCTCTCCCGTCGTCGTGGCGCTGGTGGCCTGAGGAGGTTGACCATGTAGTGATGACCTCCTCGCCCCGCCCGCCGCACGTTGGTGGCCGACCGGATCCGATAAACGGGACTACCGCACTCGGTGGAGAGTCCGCTCCCGCCCGCGGGTACCTGCTGGACAACGCGCGCGCCGAGGCGGGCGAGCGATTCGTTTGGCTGGCCGAGCTGTTCGACGGTGTGACGCGCGGGCACTTCGATCGACTGGGGGTCAGGGCTGGCTCGCGCTGCTGGGTGGTGGGAGCCGGTGGCCCCAGTATCCCGGAGGCGCTCACGGCGGCCGTCGGTCCGACCGGCCACGTGCTGGCCACGGACATCGACCCGTCGTGGCTGAAGACAGGCGACGGGTACGAGGTGCGCCAGCACGACGTCGCCGCTGATCCGCCCCCGGAGCCGGGGACGTTCGATCTGGTGCACGCCCGGCTCGTGCTGGTCCATGTACCCGACCGGGCCCGGGCGTTGGCCACGATGGCGGCAGCGCTACGGCCCGGCGGCTGGCTGCTGGTCGAGGACGCCGATACCGCTCTGCAGCCACTGGCTTGCCTGGACGACAGCGGCCCTGAGCAGCGGCGGGCCAACCGGCTGCGCGACGCGGTCCGGGAGCTGCTGACGCGCCGCGGCGCGGACCTGCGCTACGGCCGGACACTGCCGCGGGCATTGCGTGAGGCCGGCTTGGTAGATGTCGCCGCGGGGGGCACTTTCCCGGTCGGCGGGCTGGCCTGCGACCGGCTGGAGGCGGCGACCATCCGGCACGTGCGCGGCGAGCTGCTCGCGGCCGGCCTGGCCGACGACGCCGAGATCGACGCGCACCTGGCCGCCATCCACGCGGGCAAACTCGACCTGACACTCGCGCCGCTGATTTCGGCCTGGGGACGCCGTCCAGCCGAGCACCCGCCGGCACTCGGTTAGGTGCGGATCCAGGCGTTGTCCGACCTGCCCACAGCGCTGTTCGTCGAGGGAGGCCAGGCAGCTCGCGCGGGTGCGCGCCGTGCGTCACCGGAGCTGGGGCCAACCCGCGATCCCGTCAAGCATCTCCCAACGACAAAACGTCAACCAAGTCCTGAGACCACACAGCGGCAGACAGGCAGGCACAGGCTTCGAAGACGAACGCCTCCTGCACTTCGAACTCCTCGACGGTCAACAGCCACTCCCGGATCTCTCGCTTCACCAGGCATACGCGCCTGGCACAGGGCATCCGGTCGACACCGGGCGCAACAAAACAGCGTGAGGGTCTTCACGGAACCGAACACCACGAACACGCGTCCCCGACGTCTGACCAGCCGCACAGCCCAATCCGTGATGCAAAGGCTCGGTCCAGTCCGCCGTTCGCGGCGGCCCTCGCAGATGTCGTCAGTTGGGGCTGTGCAGGCCGGCCCGAGCAAGGAGGACAGGTGCGGTGCATAAGGAGGCCGTGCGGGTGGCCTCGCTTGGTGAGGTGGCAGAGGGTCCCGGGTGCAGGGGTCCGCTTCAGGGTGAAGCGGCTGGCAGCGCGGGGTTGGGCCACCGAGCTGCGGCCGGGAGTCTTCGCGTCTCCTGCCGTTACCGGGCCCGTGACGGCACTGCCCGGATGAAGGCGTCGCGGCGGCGGCCTGCGAGGGGGGCGCCCCCCGCCCCCCCCCCCCACACAAAAAGACGTGACAGCCTAAGAATAGTGGCGCGGGGGAGGGGGGTGTGGGGA
>NZ_JBEZIX010000097.1:0-17710 GCF_040651315.1 Streptomyces sp. NPDC048506 | reverse complement strand
CCAGCCATGGTTGAGGGTTCCGCTTTCCCATACCTAACCAACCGACGCACCTGTCCAGAGGGCACGGCTACCAGCGTTGTGTTAGGAGCTCTTAGCCAGGACCTTCCCGGCGGGGGCGGAGTAGGAGACGGTCTTGTAGGGGAAGCCTGCCGCCGAGGAGTGGTCGACAATCGGCTCGCCCTCACCCTCGCCGAGGGAGACGCTGACATCCTTGGCTCCGCCGCTCGTGGACTTGCGGTCGCCGTCCATGCCTCGCAGGAAGTAGCTCTCCTCCTGCGTCTTCATGGCGTCGGCGCTGGTGCCCTGGCCACCGGTCTGGACACGGACGTGGCCGTAGCCGCGCCACTGGGACCAGGTCTTGAACTTCTCCCGGGTCAGCCCGTCGTCATCGTCGTAGTGCCAGGCGGCGTCGCCGAGGTAGCTGTAGCGGGTGACCTGATCGGGCGCGCCGCCTGTGCGGTCGCTGGTCGTCACGGAGGTGACGACGTACTTGTTGAACCACGACTTGTCCATGTCGTCGCTGGCGCTGCCGCCGATGAACTGCGGGAAGCACCGCGTGGTGTTGGACTCCGGGGCGGGCAGGCCGTCGAAGGAGCAGGCGGGGGCGGAGTAGTTGACGTCGGTCTGGCCGCCGTATTCGTCGTCGATGGTCGACAGGCGGTCCTTGACGTACGGGGCGTAGCCGTCGCCGATCTTGTCGAGGCGGTTGGCCAGCTGGGTGTAGGCGAAGGTGGTCTTCGGCAGGGTGAGGGGCGCGGTGTCGGTGTGGCCGGTGTGCTGGATGGATTCCAGTTCCAGCTGGTAGTCGACGTCGGCCTTGCCCCAACGGTGGTCCAGGGACCAGGAGTCGACCGGGGTTAGGGCGCCATCCTTGAAGACCTCGGTGGTCACGCCCGTGAGGCGCTTGCGGGTCCAGAAGGTGGGGGAGAGGCGCCCTTGGTCGCAGGTGGAGCCAGCTTTGCAGTTAAGGTCCCAGGGCGTGTCGTACCAGTAGAAGCTCTTGGCGTCGATGGTGTCGGCGGCGCAGGTGACCCCGGTCTGGGGCAGGCAGCGTTCGGCGTTGGTGAAGGACACCTGGGCGAGCGGCTTGCCGGCGTAGAGGTCACTGGAGGTGCGGCCGTACTCGATGCGCTTGAGGTAGCCGCCACGGGTGTAGGGGGTGTCGTCGTCCTTGTTCAGGTCACGCCCGTAGGAGTTGGTCTCCTTGTCGTAGTAGTACGCGATGGCGTTGCCGTGCGGGTCGACGACGTAGTCGAGGTTCCAGCGCCAGGCCTGCTGGCACCAGGAGTCCTTGAAGGTGTCCTTGTGGCAGTCCTCGCCGCTGTTGTTGCCGAAGACGGGGACGGTCCACGTCGAGTCCGTGGTGTCCTTGCCGGAGGCCCAGCCAGGCAGCTTGTGGTAGCCGAAGTAGAAGCGTGCCCCGGAGGGGTCGGTCAGCTCCCCGTACTCGTTGTCGTTGTCACCGTTGTCGCGCGCTGAGGAGGTCAGCCGCTTGATCTTCGTCCCGTCGTCGTTCTGGAGCTTCCACTCGTCCTTGCCCGCAGGGACGAGTTCGCCTGCCTTGCCGTTGAAGGAGACGAAGGCGTTTTCATACGACCAGCACAGGTCGCCGGGCTTGTTGCCGTCGGCGTGCTTCTCGCCGTCGTCGGAGCAGGGCTTGTAGCGACGCTCGATGTAGCCGGGCCACAGCTCGAAGCCGTCACCGACCCAGGAGCCTTGGTTGTTGCTGTTGCCGGTGCGCCCGTCGATGGATGCGGAGGAGTACGACAGGCCGACGCTCGGCTTGCGGCCGCCGGGGACCTCGGGGACGGGCATGTCGTAGGACCAGGTGAAGCCGCCCGTGTTGAGGTTGGTGTCCCAGGTCGCGGAGGGGGCAAGACTGGTGCCTTTGTAATCGCCCTTGACGCTCTTGCCGTCACCGACCGCTGCAAGAACGGTGGGGCTGTTTGCGCGTAGCGGCACCGCAGACGCGGTCAAAGTGTGCTTCTCGGTGTTATTGCTGGTGGTGAGTGGCTTCGCGGTGCGGCAGCCGGCCTTGTCCGGGGTGGTCGCCGCACAGGCTGGCAGCTCGACCAGGCGCAGCCGGGAGGCGTAGCCACCCCCGTGGGCTTCGGCGAAGGCCGCGTAATCGACGGTCACTCGCACGGGGGCTGGGGACGCAGTTCCCTTCGTCGCGGCGGCCGTGTTCGGCTGGAGGGTGAACAGCATGCCATCGACGCCGGCCCGGCGGGTCTGCTTCCGGCCGAGGGTTCGAGCGGTCACCGCGCCGGGCGTCGCGGAGTGCCCCGCAGCGGACGATGCCTTGACACCCAGGTCGGGCGTCAGGGTGAGAGGTAGATCCCCGCCCGCACCGGATGTCGATGGTGAAGCGGCGCCTCCTGCGGCAGGACGGAACGTTGCGGAACTGGCCTCGGGCCAAACGCTCCTGGGGTGTGCGGTGGGGATGCGTGGTCCCTTGGCCAGCTTCCGCGGTTTGACCCGCATGCCATCGGCCCCCGGAACGGGTTCTCCGACGTTGGGTCGGCTCGGTGCTCCAGATGGCGCTGCGGCTTGAGCCACCGGGAGAGCCGGTAACAGGGATCCGGCCAGCACTGTGGCGACGCCCATGGCGAGTCTTTGCTGGAGCCGAGTATGCCGGAAGAGCCCACGCATGCCGTTCACTTCTGTCCCCACCCCTTGCTGCTCACCGATCGGAGCCGTCGGCACCGTGGTGTTCCACTCCGGAAGAAAAGTGCGCTGGTGTGTGGCGGACGGTCCGATACCGCCCGCCCCTGATCAGCCCGCTTCGGGCACGTTCGGTACCTCGGTGGGCAGCTCGTACCATTCGCCCGCCAGGCGGCCGATCTGTTCGTCGGTGAGCGCCCCCTGGAAGGTCCATACATCGTCGATCGCGCCGGGCCAGTAGTCCCGGAAGGCGTTGCGTCCCTTCGCCCGGCCGATCTGCAGAGATTTGAGAGCCTTGATGGAGATAACGTCCTCGGCCCAGGGCACCACTTCGGTGCACTGCGCGTCGTCGGCCTGGCCGTCGCCGTCCGCGTCCAGGCAGGCTGCTTCGCCGAGTTCACCGTTGACATAGATGCGCAGCTGCCGGGCGAAGCCGTCGTAGGCGATCGCGATGTGGTTCCAGTCCGTCACGCTGTTCATGGGCTGTGCGTTGCCCGCCCAGTCGTACTCGGTCTCCGCCGTGTCCGACCGGGCGGTGACCGCCTGCCACACCCCCTCACCGGTCTTCGTGGGGTTCGGCAGGAACCCCACGGCGAAACCGCTGGCATTCGTTGCCTCAGCGCTCACCAGGGCCGCCGGGCGCGTGGGTATCGATGCCGCCTGCGCCCATGCGGTCACGGTGAAACTCTCGCTCGTGTCGAGGGGAATCGCGCTGGAGGCGTAGTTCTGTGTGCCGTCCAGCACCAGCCCGCCGTCCCCCAGGAACCCTCCACCCGGAACCTGCTTCGCCCCGCCGCCCAGTGTCATGGCCGGTCCGCGTACCACGGAGTTTGCTCCGGGATCGGCCGTCTGGTCGAACTGCCAGCGGCCGGTCAGGACCGGTCGTCGCTGCACGAGCTGGTGGATCTCGCCCTCGGAGACCGGACGGTCGAAGATCCGGACGTCGTCGACCTGCCCGACGAGGTAGTCGGTGTAGGCACCGCGGTAGAAGGCACGGCCGACCTGCAGGGCGCCGTCGCCGTACCAGGCCTGCGGCGCGGCGGTGCTGCCCTGCAGGATGCCGTTGACGTACAGGCTCACGGTGTTGTCCACCGTGTCGTGCACGGCCGCGAGGTGCACCCACGTACCGATGCTCGCCTTCTGCTTCGAGGCGACGCGTTGCTGGAGGTTGCCGTCGGTGGCGTCCTTGGTGGCCAGCCGGACACTCCACAAGCCACTGGAGGCCTCGTACGAGAGGTAGAAGGCGCTGAGGAAGCTGCCGTCCTGCGCGACAACCGTCTGATTGCGGTTCGCGTCGGTAACCCGGGCCCAGGTGGTGACGGTGTAGGACCGCTCGGTGTTGAAGTGAGCGGCGTCCACCGCGGCATAGTCGTCCTTGCCGTCCAGCGTCAGCGCATTGCCCGCTACCCCTGCCCTGCCGGATTCGGCACCGCCGTGGAGGACGGCCGGCATGACATCTCCGTGACCGGTGACCTGTTGGGCGTCGGCCGGTTCGTCGAGCGGGAAGACCGCGCGGGCAGGTCGCCCGGGGCCATGGATGCGCTCCTTGTTGTACAGCCGGGTGGCTTCGCCGGCGGAGACGGGCTTGTCGAAGATCTGTACCTCGTCGATGGACCCGGGGAAGAAGGACCCGGGCGTACCGCCGTAGGAGCCGGCGCCCAACTGGAGGCCGCGGCGGGCGTTCCATGCGGTGGCGCACGGGGCCTGACCGGCGAGCTTGCCGTTGACGTACAGCTGCAGCATCTTGGCGGTGCTGTCGTACGCGCCCACCAGGTGGGTCCATTCGTTCGCTGTGACGCCGCCGGGCTGGTCGGCCATCGCGCGGGCGATGCCGGCGTCGGGGCTGTCGGCGGTGTACTGGTTGAACACCCACCGCTTGAGGTCGGAGGAGTAGTACAGCTCGAAGCCCGGCCGGTTGTTGCCCGGTTGGGTGGCGACGATCGCCGGGTGGTCGGGGATCTGGCTCGGGCGGACCCAGGCCGAGACGGAGAAGCCGCGCGAGGTGTCCACGACGGGGATGTCGGTGGCCGCGTAACCGTCGGTCCCGTTCAGCGACAGCGCGGTGCCGGCCACACCTTCCGCACCCGGCGTGGCGCCGCCGTGCAGGTCCGCGGTACGGGCCGGGGTGGACCCTCTGGCCTCGGTGGCGCCGGCCGGCTCGTCGAACTGCCAGGTGGCCCGTTCGGGCTGACCGGCCTTCACCCGGAACCGGTAGGTGCGGATCTCACTGTTGTTGCCGGCCGCGTCGAAGGCCTGGACCGTCACGAAGTTCAGCCCAGGCCTCTCCGGCTGGACGGAGATGTTCCGCGCCGCGCCACCAGTCGTTGTCACCGCGTTCTTACCGGACGGGTCTCCGTTGACGCCGTACACATAGCGGTTCACGTCACGGTGCGTGTCCGCCACCGTGAAGGAGCCGTACTGGCCCACCCCGTCGTACCACGGGTCGTCCGGATTCTCCGGATCGGAGGCCGGATAGTCCCCTGAGTCGATCGTGGGGGCCGCGGGCTGCCGTGTGTCGTAGACGAAGTAGCACGCCTCCGCCGCCCCGGTGAACGACCACGGCGAATACTGTGCGCCGTCGTAGGTCCGCACGGCCCAGCTCACCGTCTTGTCCGCCGGAATCGAGGTGGGCAGACTGACGGCGAAGTCCGAGCCGGACTTCTTCGCCGTCGTCAGCCCCGGCTTCCACCGCGCGATGCTGCCCTTGCCGTCGCCGGCGTCCCAGCTGGCCTGGAACTGGACCTGAACCTTGTCGCGATCCGGGTCGGTGACATTGTTGGCGTAGATCTTCCCCCGGGTGCGGATCCGAGCGGGAGCGTCGGACTTCTTGCAGCTGCCGCCGTACTCCATCATCAGCTGCGACGGCTTCACCTGCGGCGGCGGCCGGTTGTACGTCACCCTCAGGTACGCCTTGTCCGAGAACCGCTTCCATGCGTAACCGTCGCTCTCGCTCCCGGCCCTCAACCCGAACGTCAGCGTCGGCCACTTGCTGTCCGCCGCCTCCTGCACCGCAGACCGGACGCCGAATTCTCCGTCCTTGGCCGTGCACCCTTCGTATCCGTAGGCGAAGCTGTCGGAGGCCAGGTGTTTCTGCCAGAACCCAGATTCGTTCTGAGAATTCCAGGTCGTGGAGGTGGAGATGGGCTTGGTGCGCCACAGTTCGACTTCGCGCTTGCTGCAGGAGGCGGACCAGGTGTTACGGACCACGAACTCCGCCGACAGGATCGACTTCCCGGCGAAGGCCGAGGTCGAAATCTGGTAGAAGAGGCGCTTGGTGTCGTTCGGCTGGCAGTAGTTCCAGTTGCAGTAGCCCAGCCCGGCGTCGTGATCGCCGTTGAACTTCCACTGCGGCGAGGATGCCCAGTACTTCGACGCCATCGTCCAGGAGGTCGCCCGCGGGGTGGACCACTGCGGGTCGATGAACACGGGATAGACGGTGTCCTTGCCCTTCAGGACGTTGGCGTCGGGCTTGAGGACGACCTGGTCCTGGTCTGCTGGGACGTCCACCCCCACAGGCGCGAGCTTCCCTGACTCGCCCGCCGAGGGTTCATCGGCGGCGGCACCGCTCGCCTTTCCCGTCGCATTGCGGGAGGTGACCGCCTGGGGAGCCCCGGATCCGGGGCCCGTGCTGCAGTCCCACATCAGCGGTACTGGTGCCTCGAACACCGGCGATCCGGCGCCCCGGTCCACTGCGCTCAGCCCGCCGGCGGCAGTCTCCTTGATATCCACGCCGTCCGCCGCCAGCTTCAGCCGCAGCTGCACCAGCTCCGAACTGCTCGCCGCTTGAGCCGACTTGACGATCAGCAGCTGGGTGAAACCGTCTGCCTGCGCACCCATCCTCAAGTCCACGCCGGGCAGCACGTCGCGGTAGGTAGCCTCCGCACCATCGAGTACCGGAGCGGGCAGCGCCCCTGGCCAGGACAGCGACAGCTTGCGCCCCGCCTTGCGCATCGTCACCAGCGGTGTGTCGCCACCGCCCGAGAACGCCAGGCCTACGGCTGCCGTCTTCGGTTCCACCGTCCCGTTGCTCTGCTTGGCAAGGTCGGTATCGATGTCCTTCCACTGCCCCGACACCCTTGTACGGATCGGGCGCAGGTACTGCCGGGCCTGAAGCTTGCCCTCCGGAGTAGCCACAACGTCGGCCGACTCGCCGCGCAGGGAAGCGACTTCAACTTCCCGGCCGGTGCGTCTGGCCTGTTCCAGGGCGGCGTCCTCGGTAGGAGCCTGGGCATCCGACTTGTGTGCCGCGACGGTGGTCGTGGCGCGCTCCGGCGGCGGGTGAGGCGCGGCCGAAGCGGACGGCCCGAGCAATGCGGGCAGTAGGCCTGCCGACGGCAGCCCGCCCATCCCTGCCGACAGCGCCCGATGAACGCGTCTTCGACGCACCGATCCAGGCATCTCCGTCATCCCCCGCCCACAAAAATGAAGATTCCATGAAGAAGTTGTGGGCGGGAACGTATATCCAATCCGGTTTGCCTGGGTACCTCCATGAAACGCCATTCATGGAGTGGAACCGGCATTCTGGGTTGTGGAGCTGCGTGATGCCATGTCACTACACTGAGGGGTTGTACGGTTTCAAGTCGTATTCGCAGCGAGAACGCGCCAGTGGAGCACCGCCGTTGGGCATACGCCGATGACGAGGCTGCTGTCATCGCGGGTGTCGTCATGGGCGGTGAGCTAGATGCCGATCTCACCGAACAAGCGCAGGCCCTCGAAAGTGGGTGCCAGGGCCGCCTTTTGTCCGCGCCTACAAGAAGGTTCGCGGAAACATGGTTGCAACGAGCAGCCACCTGGCAGGATGCCGGGGCTTGCCCCAGACCCAGTTCTGAGCCGTCGGTGTCAAAAGAACCACCGCCCCAAGGACGCCCCTCCAGCGTCGCTGACTCCAGCCAATGATCTTCCGGATTGTCGGGGACTTACAAGATCCCCGACAGCGTCATCTACTCACTGACGGTCGGTAGCGTGAGGGTCGTGATGGTGGGATCCGAAGAGACCCGGCTGGTCGTACTGCGCGGCAACAGTGCTTCGGGCAAGTCGTCCGTCGCGGCCGGCCTCCGTGAGAGGTTCGGCCGCGGCTTGGCCCTGGTCGGCCAGGACAACCTGCGCCGTATCGTGCTCCGCGAGCGGGACCGGCCCGGCGCCGCGAATATCGGCCTGATCGACCTGACAGCCCGCTACGCCCTGGACGCCGGCTATCACGTCGTGGTCGAGGGCATCCTCTACGCCGACCGCTACGGCGACATGCTCGCCCAGCTGCGTGCCGATCACCGCGGCCCGACCCACGGCTACTACCTGGACGTGCCGTTCGGCGAAACCCTCGCCCGGCATGCCACCAAGCCGATCGCCAATGACGTTAATGAGACGCAACTGCGCGACTGGTACCGACCGCGCGATCTGCTGCCCGACGGCATCGAGACCGTCATCGGCGCCGACAGCGCCCTGCACGAGACCACTGACCGCATCATGCTCGACACCGGCCTGGCCCACCTGCCCGCACGGGACCGCTGACCGTCGCACCGTTGCGACAGGGCTCAGCCGGTTACCCGCAGGCACCCGGCGTTTGCCGGCAGCACCAGCCCCCAGGAATCCGCCCTATGACGTCCTTGGGGTCTCGTAGCGTTTCGGGCGTCAGGCCTATGTGATCCCGTTGTTGTATGGGCCGCCTCGGAAGTACAGGGCGCCATAGTGCTGAGGGCGGTCGCCACGCTCATGCGCGGCATCGGACCGATCGGCGGGAGCTGACCGATTCGCCAGGACGCGCAGTGTCTCCAAGCTGGCCAGGACTTCGGAGCGATGGGCGGAGCTCTTCAACCATCGTGGCAGTCGCGGGATCATGGCCCTTGTCGGACTCGCGCCATGCTCGCGCAAGGTGGCGCCGACATAGGCCGACAGTTCGGTGACGTGCTCTTCGTTGTAGGCCCACAGGATCTGGCCGACACAGCGGGTCTGCAGCCATAGTGGCCTTCGGAAGAACGGATCCTCTGTGCCACCCGGATTCGCCGCGACGAGTCCGGCCCCTCGTACTTCCGGCTCCCAATCGGCGACAGCACCACACCCTCGGCAAGCCAGTCGACGTGGCAGGAACAGCAGCTCCGTAGAGTATTTGGGCTCAGGGAGGCCGGGGCGGGGAAGGACGAGTGCGCGGCCGCTGCATCTTGGGCAGACGACAAGCATGTGGCCGGTGAACTGAACCAGCCACCCTCCCCGGTCGTAGTGGCGCGCGGGGTCGGAGCTCGGCTCGGATTTCATGGCGCACACCATCGCAGGTCAATCGTGTTGGCCGCGACCAGGTTCTCGAACGCGACCTGCGGACACATGTCTGTCGGCGTCCCTGCGGGGGCGTCGCCACTTCTACGTCGCTGGGGAGGGGAGCGTGGCCTCCATGGCGCAGCGCACCACCAGTGACAGCGATAACCAGCACGCACACGGGCATTGCCGGTTTTGACCTGCCGTTGGGCGTCCTGTGAGGATCCCTGCATGAGTGCTCGAATACTTGTGGGGGCATTGCTGAAGATGGCGTTTGGGCCATCTGCGAAGAGGCGCTATCCGACCCCGCTGACAGCTCACCAGCGGTGGATGGTGTCGCTCGACGCTGTTCTGGCCGAGCGGATGTGGGGGCATAGCCACTTGATGCTGTATCCCTTGAAGCGGATCAACCCCACCAACTGCCAGGTGAGCCTGCAACAGAGCTGGGATATCTCCTCCTCACAGAGCCTGCATGCAACCTTGCAGTGGCTGGCCTCGGAGGGACACCGAATGCAGATGGCAGCGGCTATCGGGCACCCGCCCGTCGCGTGGGACTTCGGTCGCTACGTCACCGTCATCCGGCTGGGATTCGGCGCCGGCTACATCGACGAGGTCACCGCCTGGCAACTCCTTGCGAGCGCGGTCGTCCCCGTGGCGCAGAGCTACGCATCGTGGGAGGCGTTCGCGCACGACTTCGTCAGTGGACGCGAGCTGTGGATGCGCAACGCCGGTCGCGACTGGGCCGGTTCCCAGGAGGACTCCGTTCAGGCTGTGCATCGCCTGCTGGACCCCACGAACACCAGCAGCCCGTGGCAACGTGTCCCATGGGACACCATCTACCGCAGCGACCACATCCCTCCTCAAGGCCGCTGACGACGCATCGCCACGAAGACGCGCCGGAACGCGGGGTCGCGCAGCGGCGCCAGGAGCCGTGTGCGGGGGCGGGGCGCGGCGGCCGGTGCCGCCCCGGGGTGCACCGGGCGCGGCCAGACACGGGGGCGGAGACAACCGACAGCACGGTGCGGGCTGAAGGGTGTCGGCGGGCGTCGGTCGACCGGCCGCCGGGTGGCGTGTGCGCGGAGCCATCGGTCGGGCGGCTCCGCGTACGGCGTTGGGTTCAGTCGGTGATGTACCCATCGTTCTTGAGGTACTCCCGGGTGTAGCTGCCGAGGTCGCTCTCGGAGAAGGTGGCGGAGGCCCTGACCGCTTCGATCGGCATCTCGATCTGTCGGGCGTGCGCACGACGATGCGCTGTGGGGCGACCGTTGCGGTGTTTCAGGGCCTTCTTGTGCGCGGGCGAGATCATCTGGAACACGGCGGCGTACGTCGACGTGCACGGGCCGAGCCCCTGGTCCTGTGCCTTCCTCGCGGCGGGCCTGGCCACTTCGCAGACCGTGTCGATGTCCTCACGGCCCAGGGCGTGGAGGTACTGCTCGTACCGCTGGATCGCGCCCTCCTTCGTCCTGGGCGCGGGCTGGTCGCCGGTCGGCCCAGCCGACGGCTTCTCGGTCCGAGCGGGCACGGGCGGTGTGGCCGACGGCTCCTCGGCCGGCGTGGACGAGGACGGCTGCGAAGGCTTCGCGTCCGTGTCCTCCTTCGCTTTGCCCGGACCGCACGCGCACGCCATCAGCGCCACACAGGCCGATACCGCCACGCTCACCATCGTCCGCGCTCTCATTCGGTCCCCTCACCACCAGCCGACAACACGTCAACAGGTCACGCCGGATCCGGCGGGGAACGATTCCCGATCCGGTCCAGGCGGGGTGCCGGCCGGTTCGCGGAGGGCCCGAGTCCGCGTGTGCCGCTGCGCGAGGACCTGTGCGCTGAAGGCGAGGACCTGGGCCGCTCGCACGGCGGTTTCGAATGCGCCTTACGTCACAGGCTGACCACTAAGCTGTCTGATAGGCCCCGGCCGTCGCGATTCCCCCGTACGCGGCGACCGGGGCCGTCTCGTGCCGCTTTCGAACAGACAGTGCCCCAACCCACGGAGAATCACTGAGAGTGACTGCCGGGGCGGCCCGTCAAGCCCGTAATTCAGGGCGCTGTAGGGGTTCCAGCGCGCTCGATAAGGGCGCCGCGCCGTGTCGGCAGGAACTTTGCGTGATACCTCAAGGTCGGCGCTGTACAGGCAAGTTGTTCTTCCGCGAGGCGCGCGCCAAGGAGTCCTTGGAGCGGCCTGCGGGGATAGGGTGACGGCTTCCCCGACCTGCCCCGGAGGTGTCTGCTCGGTGTCCGGCAAAAGCTTCGTCCACCTGCATAATCACACTGAGTATTCGATGCTCGACGGGGCGCAGAGGCTCAAGCCGATGTTCGCCGAGGTCGCCCGGCAGGGGATGCCGGCCATCGCGATGAGCGACCACGGCAACATGTTCGGCGCCTACGAGTTCCAGCAGGTGGCCAAGGAGTACGCCGGTGTGAAGCCGATCATCGGCATCGAGGCCTACGTCGCCCCCTCCTCCCGGCACAGCCGCCGGCAGGAGTTCTGGGGGCCCGGTGGCCAGCGGGCCGTGTCGGACGACGGCGAGGGCTCCAAGGACGTCTCAGGCGGTGGCCGCTTCACCCACATGACCATGTGGGCGCAGAACGTGCACGGTCTGCGCAACCTGTTCTGGCTGTCCACGCAGGCCTCCTACGAGGGGCAGTTCCCGGCCGGCAAGCCGCGCATGGACCGTGAGCTGATCGCCGAGCGCCCGGCGGGAATCATCGCGACGACCGGCTGCCCTTCTGGCGAAATCCAAACCCGCCTGCGCCTGAACCAGTACGACGAGGCGAAGACCGCCGCCGCGGCGTACCAGGACATCTTTGGCCGGGAGAACTACTTCCTGGAGCTGATGGACCATGGCCTGTCCATCGAGCGGGACGTGCGCGAGGGGCTGCTGAGCCTGGCCAAGGAGCTGAACCTCCCGCTGCTCGCGACGAACGACGCGCACTACGTCGCCGAGGACCAGGCCGACGCCCACGACAACCTTCTGTGCATCGGGGTGGGCAAGAACAAGGACGCCCCGAATCGCTTCCGCTTCAGCGGCACCGACTACTACCTCAAGACCGCCGAGGCGATGCGGCGCCTGTTCGCCGAGCTGCCCGAGGCCTGTGACAACACCCTCCTGATCGCCGAACGCGTCGAGCCGTACGACGAAGTCTTCGACTACGTCGACGAGATGCCCCAATACCCGGACGTGCCCGAGGGCGAGACGCAGGAGTCGTGGCTGCGCAAGGAGGTGCTCAAGGGCCTGGCCGTGCGCTACGGCGACCCCGTCCCGCACCACGTCCTGGACCGGTTCGAAACCGAGATGGCCGTCATCGGTCCGATGGGCTTCAGCTCGTACTTCCTGGTCGTTGCGGACATCTGCCGCTACGCGCGGGACAACAAGATCTCCGTCGGGCCGGGCCGCGGCTCGGCTACCGGTTCGATCGTCGCCTACGCCACCCGCATCACCGAGCTCTGCCCTCTTGCGCACGGTCTGCTGTTCGAGCGGTTCCTCAACCCCGAACGCATCAACCCCCCGGACGTCGACCTCGACTTCGACGACCGCCAGCGCGACCAGATGGTCCGCTATGTCACCGACAAGTACGGCGACGAGTTCACCGCCATGGTGAACACCTTCGGCAAGATCAAAGCCAAGAACGCCATCAAAGACAGCTCCCGCATCCTCGGCTACCCCTTCGCGCACGGCGAGCGCATCACCAAGGCCCTCCCACCAGACCAGAACGGCAAGTCCATCCCACTCGACGGGATCTTCGACACCACCCACCCGCGCTACGGCGAGTGCGGCGAGATCCGACAGATGTACGAAGGTGAGCCCGACGTCCGCAGGGTGATGGACACCGCCCGCGGGGTGGAGGGCCTGACCCGCGGCACCGGTGTGCACGCCGCGGCGGTCATCCTGTCCAAGACCCGGCTGACCGACCGCATCCCGCTGCACATGCGCGCCAAGGACGGCGTGAAGATCACCGGGTTCGACTACCCCAGTTGCGAAGACATGGGGCTGATCAAGATGGACTTCCTGGGCCTGCGGAACCTGGGCGTCATCGACCAAGCCATCGCCAACATCCGACACAACCGCTGCGTGAACCTCGCCACCGTAGACCCGCAAGACGGCGACTCCTCGACTCTCGTCATCCCCCTGGACGACGCCACGACCTTCCAGCTGCTGGCCGACGGCAACACCTTCGGGGTCTTCCAGCTCGACGGCGGCGGCATGCGCGCTCTCCTCAAGCAGATGGAGCCCACCCGGTTCGAGGACATCGCCGCAGCCCTGGCCCTCTACCGGCCCGGCCCGATGGCTGCCAACGCGCACACCAACTACGCCCTGCGCCAGAACGGAAGACAGGAGCCGTCGCCGATCCACCCGGAGCTGAAGGAGGCCCTGGATCCCATCCTCGGCTCCACCCACCACCTGCTGATCTTCCAGGAGCAGATCATGGCCATCGCCCGCCAGCTGGCGGGCTACACCCTGGGCGGCGCGGACATGCTGCGCCGCGCGATGGGAAAGAAGAAGCCGGAAGTACTGGCCGCCGAGTGGGAGAAGTTCCACGACGGCATGACCGCCAACCACTACTCCGAGCAGTCCATCAAGGCGCTGTGGGACGTCATGCTCCCCTTCTCGGGCTATGCGTTCAACAAGTCCCACACCGCCGGCTACGGCTTGGTCGCCTACTGGACCGCCTACCTCAAGGCGAACTACCCGGCCGAGTACATGGCGGCGCTGCTGACCTCCGTCGGCGACGACAAGGACAAGGCCGCCGTCTACCTTGCCGACGCCCGCAAGAACGGCGTGCGCGTCCTGCAGCCGGACGTGAACGAATCGGCTGCGGAGTTCACGGCCATCGGCGACGACGTCCGCTTCGGTCTGCGCTCGGTGCGCAACGTCGGCGACAACGTTATCGACGCCATCATCCAGGCTCGCAAGAAGCACGGCACCTTCACCTCCTTCGCCGACTTCCTGGACAAGGCGGAGATCGCCGCACTCAACAAACGGGCGGTCGACTCCCTGATCAAAGCCGGCGCCTTCGACTCGCTCGGCCACACCCGCAAAGGCCTCGCCGCGATCCACGAGGACGCCATCGACTCCGTCATCCCGGTCAAGAAGGCAGCCGCCTACGGCCAGGACGACCTCTTCGCCGACCTGGGCAGCCAGGAAGCCGACACCCCCGCCTTCGGCCTCGACTTCACGATCAGCCACACCGAGTGGCCACGCCGGCAGCTGCTGGCGACCGAACGCGAGATGCTCGGCCTGTACGTCTCCGCCCACCCACTCGACGGCGCGGAACACCTCCTCGCCGCCCACCGCGATGCCTCCATCGCAGAGCTCCTCGGCTCCGGCCGCACCACGGGGGAGATCAAGCTGTCCGGGCTGATCGCCGGCGTGCAGCGCAAGATGACCAAACAGGGCAACCCCTGGGCCATCGCCAACCTCGCCGACCGCGACGGCTCGATCGAGGTCCTGTTCTTCCCGGCGATCTACGAACTCCTCCAGCACGCGCTCGTGGAGGACAACGTCATCGCCGTCCGGGGCCGCATCGAAGACCGCGACGGCACCCTGAACCTCCACGGACGGGAACTGGAGGTCCTCGACGTGTCCTCCCCCGAGGGCGGGAGCCGGCCACCTGTGCAGCTCCACATGCCGGTCCACCGCGTCAACGCCTCCGCCGTCGCGGAGCTGAAACGCATCCTGGGCGCCCATCCTGGCGACTCGCCGGTGCACCTGCGGGTCAGGTCTCCACAGACGACGACGGTGTACGCGCTCGGCAGGCTGGTGAACGCCTCGACCCTCGCCTCCGACATCAAGGGCGCGTTCGGCCCCGAGGCCTGGACGGGCACGACATGACCACCGACCGACCAGCCGCGACCACCACACGGCAGGAGACCGAAGACACCCCCACCTGCCCGCAATGCGGGAGAGCCGGCCTGATGTCAGCCCGCTTCCCCCACACCTGGCACGGGCACAACGGCAAGCCGGTCCGCGGGTTCAAGCAGGCTGTCCTGTGCGCCACGTGCGACGACGGCGAGGAGACAGCCACAGCGTTGTCGGCACTGATCGACGAACAAGGAGCGGTGCGCCCGGAAGACGTCGAGACATTCATCCTGCTGGCTGTCGACTGGACCGGACGGGCTCGTCGCCGAGCACCCGACCCGAAGGCGTTGGCCGAGGAGGAGCAACGCTGGCACCTCGATGAGCTGTGACGAGGCCTCACCGGCCGATGCCGTCCGGGACGGGTTTTTTGATCGGTGAGCGGCGGTTTGGCCTGTTCGGTGCGGGTGGCGGTAGGGCTTCAGCCGGACTGGAACGGTCGGGTGACAGGGATGTGTTCAGCGGACATCGAGGAGGCCTTGGTCGTGCATGGCCACCTCGTCAAGCGCTTCCCTGGCCATGTCGAGAAATGCCTTGCGCTGCGCTATGAATTCCATGCCGGCCTCGTGGACGGTGTTACCCCGGTCTGCAAGACCATCCGCCGTGGCTGCCTCCGCGTACTCCCGAACGTCTTGGACCAGAGAAGCAATCTGATCGACGAGGTTCTGTGCTGCCTCCGCGACGAGCTCGGGACCTTCCAAGATCACCACGAGTCCCGAGCTCTCAGCGTCCTTGAACTTCGGCCTGATCGCGGCGATCCGCGCCTCATCGAGCGATACCGGCGAGTTTCTGGCCTGCAGCTCGCGGAAGAAGGCTTGGTTGTCTCGGTCAGCGGTCCCCAGCGCATCGAGGAAGGAGAGGTAGGCAGCTTGTCGGCGTTCACGGCGCCAGCGCTGGTGCTCGACCCGCAGCTCATTCAACTGAACCCTGTTCTGTGTCGCTTCTCTGCGCTGTTCCACACGGGCTGCGACGAAGGCGGTGAGAGCGGCTCCCATGACGGTGCCCAGCACGCCCACGACTGATACGACGATGGCGGTCATACCCGCGTGCCTTCCCCGTGGAGGTCCGCGTGCACCCCGGCACGGGTTCAGGTGCGTGCCGGCCAGCAGGTGAGGGGGGATCCACAAACCGCCAGGGCGAAACTCAGCCGACCCAGACCAGCGTGTGACCTTCCCGCCAACGAGCCTGCTCAACAGCCTTCTCAGGGAATTCTGCGATCCGCGCAGTCGGCGGCCTGCTTGGGTTCGCTGTCAATCGCCTTGCTTGGATGGCACGGGACACACGCATCACGCCGGGAGGACGCGTTTCCGGAGGAGGGAAAAGCCAGCCCTGCCATACATTTGGCGCTTGATCATTTTGATGCGGATGACATGGCCTTCGACGATTCCCGAGTTCCAGGGCAGTGCGAGACTCGCGATGACAGCGTCGAGATCACGTTCGGAGCCGTTGGCGAACGTTGCATGCTGGGCAAGCCGTCGGCTCGGACTGCCGTGATCCATTCGAGGAGTCGGACGCCCCGGAGCTGGCGGGGACCCGTACGCTCCCCTCACCAATAGCGGCGGGCGGAGGGGTTCGACGTGCTGCGGTTCCAGGGATACACGAGCCTGTGCCCGCAGGGGCGGTCAGAAGCCTCCTGAACTGCCGGAACCGCCTGCCGACGTGGAGGAGGGGCGGTAGTGGAAAGCGAGGCCTGCAAGCTGGTCGGGCCGCGCGGTGCGGTGCGAATTGGGGTGGTCGAAGCGCGGCCGGCGTCCATACAGAAGGAAGGACCTGATGCGGGCTAAACGTCCAAGACGGGTGTTCATGGCATCCTCTCCAGTTTCGGTACGTCGAGGGTACGAAGCGCAGCCCGACTCCACAACGAGGCCGGCGAGTTCGGGTCAGTGCGGCCGAGTCCTCGGTTCCCGGCCCGGTAGGCGTCATCCGTTCCCATTGTGTAGCTGGTCCGGGCTCGGCGTACCGAAGCGCAGCAGCGCCTGCGCGACGGCCAGACAGACCAGTTCGGAGGGTTGGCCTGCCGGAGGGCTGTCCGCTACCTCACCCGCGGGGCGTCGGGGAGTCCGTGAACTGTACTGTTCCGTGTGCCATCTCGGCGGTGATGGCCCAGCGTTCGTGGTCCCTCCATGCGCCGTTGATGTACTGGAAGGCAGTCGAGTAGCCCTCATGCTGGAAGCCCAGACGTTTGACGAGATTCAGCGAGGCGGCGTTGTCCGGCTGGATGTTTGCCTCCAGCCGGTGCAGGTCCAGTTGGCCGAAGGCGAACTGAACCACAAGCCCCAGTCCTTCGGTCATGTAGCCGTGGCCGGTCGTAGAGACGTACGAGGTGTAGCCCAGGGTTCCGGTCTGGAGGGTGCCCCGGATGATGTTGTTGATGTTGACGCCGCCCACGATCGCGCCGGTGCTGCGCAGGCAGATCACGAAGCCTTCATGGGCGGGCTGCTCGAACCGCGCAAGGTAGCTCTCAAACGCTTCGACCGTGTTCTCGCGGGTGCCCAGCCAGCGGCGAAGCATCTCGGCGCTCTCCTGGGCCAGCACGGTGAGCTCGTCGTAGTCCTGGCGGCGGACGTGGCGTATGGCCACTCGCGGCCCTTGCAGGAGGGAACTGGTGGTTGCCATCCGGGGATCCTATGCAGCCTGTTCGTGCACGCGTCCGGCGGCTCATAAGCCCGCAGGTGAGAACGAGGGCAGCCCTCCTGCGGGACAACTGAAGGAATCAGCACGCGGGACGGAGCGCCAGCATTCGGAACTTTTCGTCTACTGAGGTTTTCGTTAGTTCTGTGGGTGTGGTGGGCTCGGTTGGTGGCAGGATCTTGCTGTGCTTTTCGAGTCTCAGTCTGTTCCTTCCGAGGTGTTCGTTCCGCCTTTGACGCGGCCGCAGTTGGCCGAGGCCCGACGTATGCGGGCAGTCGAGTTGTTCGAGCTGGGACATCCTCATGCCGAGATTGCGC
>NZ_JBEZIX010000096.1:0-17957 GCF_040651315.1 Streptomyces sp. NPDC048506 | reverse complement strand
ACACCGGTACCTCGGCCGCCAAGGAGGCCGGGAACATGGTGGACCTGGACTCCAACCCGACGAAGCTCATCGAGATCGTCGAGATCGGCAAGCAGCTGCTGATCACCCGGGGCGCGCTGACCACCTTCTCGATCGCCAACGACGTCGCGAAGTACTTCGCGATCATCCCGGCGATGTTCGCGGTGGCCTACCCGGGCCTGGACACCCTCAACATCATGCGGCTGTCCAGCCCCAACTCCGCGATCCTGTCGGCGATCATCTTCAACGCGCTGATCATCGTCGCGCTGGTGCCGCTCGCCCTCAAGGGCGTGCAGTACCGGCCGGTCAGCGCGGACAAGATGCTGCGCCGCAACCTCGCGGTCTACGGACTCGGCGGCCTGATCGCCCCGTTCATCGGCATCAAGCTGATCGACCTGCTCATCTCCCTCATCCCCGGACTGCATTGATTAAGGAGTGGTGACCGACATGAACAACTCGGTACGGAACACCGCCCGGTTGATGTGGGCGGGGCTGCGCGCCCTGCTCGTGCTGACCGTGCTCTGCGGGGTCGCCTACCCGCTGGTGGTCACCGGCGTGGCGCAGGCGGCCTTCCACGACAAGGCCAACGGGTCCGAGGTGAGCTCCCACGGCAAGGTCGTCGGCTCCTCGCTGCTCGGCCAGCGCTACGACAAGGGCACGGACAAGGACGGCAACCCGATCCCGGACCTGCGGTTCTTCCAGCCGCGCCCGTCGGCGGGCCTGGGCAGCAACAAGACCAACGGGGTCAACACCCAGTACGACCTGAAGGTCTCCGGCGCGTCCAACCTCGGCGCCACCAACACCGACCTCGTCAAGGCGGTGAAGGAGCGCAAGAAGTGGGTCGCCGAGACCTACCGCGTCGCGGAGTCGAAGGTCCCGGCGGACGCGGTGACCTCGTCGGGCTCCGGCCTGGACCCCGACATCTCGCCGGAGTACGCCACCCTTCAGGTCAACCGGGTGGCCGAGGAGAACAAGGTCCCCCCGGCCAAGGTGGCGCAGCTGGTCAAGGCGCACACCGAAGGCCGCCAGCTCGGCTTCATGGGCGAATCGCGGGTGAACGTCCTGGAGTTGAACATCGCCCTGAAGGACCTGGTGAACGGCGAGGGCGGCAAGGGCTGATGCGCTGACGCCGCGGCGTGCGGCGTGCGGCGTCAGCCGGCGGGCGGCCCCCGAGGAGCGGATCCTCGGGGGCCGCCGCGCTGTTGTCGGTCCCCCGCGCTCCTGCGGCACCCGAACTCCGTACCGGAGCAAGCCGGTTGAAACCCCTTTGAAGCCGCTTGCTCCGGTCACCTCTTGATGGCACCTTCCTGCGCCGCGTCTTGACGCCGCGATGGCCGGCCCGTACGTTCCCCAGCCATCGCAGGTGTTCATGTCAACGCCTGTCGTTCATGTACGAGAACAGCTCCCGTCCATCGAGCATCTCGACAGGAAGGCACCCACCCCCCATGCGCAGAAAGCTCACGCTCGTCGTCGGCGCGCTGACCGGCGCCCTGACGGCAGGCCTGCTCATCGGTGCCCCGTCCACCGCGGCACCGGCGGCCGGCGGGCCCTCGGCCGCGGCCCCGGCCACCTTCACCCACCCCGGCGTGCTCGTCGGCACCGCCCAGCTCGACCTCGTCCGCAGCAAGGTCGACTCCGGTGCACAACCCTGGAAGAGCGCCTTCGACGCCATGATGGCGAGCCGGTACGCCACGCTCTCCCGGACCCCCAAGCCCCGCGCCGTCGTCGAGTGCGGCCCGTACTCCGACCCGAACCACGGCTGCACCGACGAACGGGAGGACGCCCTCGCCGCGTACACCCTCTCGCTGGCCTGGTACCTCACCCGCGACAGCAGGTACGCCGACAAGGCCATCCAGATCATGGACGCCTGGTCCGGCACCCTCAAGGACCACACCAACAGCAACGCACCGCTACAGACCGGCTGGGCCGGCTCCTCCTGGCCGCGCGCCGCCGAGATCATCCGCTACACCTACGACGGCTGGCCCAAGGACCGCATCGACCGCTTCGCCGGCATGCTGCGCACCGTCTACCTCCCCGAGGTCATCGGCGGCTCCCACAGCAACGGGAACTGGGAGCTGAGCATGATGGAGGCGGCGGTCGGCATCTCCGTCTTCCTGGAGGACAAGGCCTCCTACGACAAGGCCATCGCCGCCTTCCGCGCCCGTGTGCCCGCGTACATCTACCTGAAGTCCGACGGCGAGTTGCCCAGGACCGTACCGGGCAGCGGTCTGAACACCCGCGACAAGATCATCAAGTACTGGCAGGGCCAGTCCACCTTCGTCGACGGCCTCACCCAGGAGACCTGCCGCGACTTCACGCACACCGGATACGGCCTGTCGGCCATCTCGCACATCGCCGAGACCAGCCGTCTCCAGGGCCAGGACCTCTACCCCGAGGTCGCCGACCGGCTGCGCCATGCGCTCGGCTTCCAGGCCACCTACGAACTGGGCGCCGCCCCGCCGTCCTGGCTGTGCGGCGGCAGCGTCAAGCGCGGCCTGGGCCCGGTCACCGAGGTCGGCTACAACGCCCTGCACAACCGGATGCACTACGAGATGGCCCACACCCAGGAGCTGACCGAACGACAGCGGCCGGCCGGCTCCAACAACCTCTTCGTCGGCTGGGAGACCCTGACCCACGCGGAGAACCCGAGCTGATCCGGGGCCGCGCCGGCGGCGTCCGGGAGTTTTCCACAGGCGTTGCCTGCCGAACCGCGCGGTACGCATACTGACGCGGTCGGCAGGTGACCCGGTGCCGGCGCAGCGACGGGGGAGTGGGCTCGTGGGGGAGCAGACGATGGACGGTGGGGGAACCACAGCCGAGGAGAGCCGGCCGGCGATGGTCGTCGTCGAAGAGCTGCACCGCAGCTACGGCAGCGACGCCGGTGCCGTGCACGCGCTGCGCGGGGTGTCGTGCCGCGTCCCGCGCGGTGAACTGGTGGCCCTGCGCGGCCGCTCCGGATCCGGCAAGACGACCCTGCTCAACCTGATCGGCGGGCTGGACGCCCCGGACTCCGGGCGGATCACGGTCGACGGCACACCGCTCGCCGACCTCGGTGAGCGCGATCTGCTGGAGATGCGCCGCGAGCGCCTCGGCTTCGTCTTCCAGTCCTTCGGGCTGATACCGATCCTCAGCGCCGCGGAGAACGTCGGCGTGCCGCTGCGGCTGCGCAAGGTCGCGGCACGTGAGCGCGAGGAGCGCGTCGCACTGCTGCTGTCGCTGGTCGGCCTCGCCGACCACGCCGCACAGCGTCCCGGTGAGCTCTCCGGCGGCCAGCAACAGCGCGTCGCCATAGCGCGGGCGCTCGCCAACCGCCCCGCCCTGCTCATCGCCGACGAGCCGACCGGTCAACTGGACGCCGAGACCGGCATGGAGGTGATGGAGCTGCTGCGCGCCGTGGTGCGCAGCGAGGGCGTCACCGCCCTGGTCGCCACCCATGACGCCAACCTGCTCGGCCTCGCCGACCGCGTCCTGGAACTGAACGACGGCCTGATAACGGAGCGGGCCGCGAGCTGAGCCCGGGTCACCACACGTCGCCGTCGCGCCAGTCGCAGGTCAGGTCGGCGTCGAGGTCGAGCGGAGCGGCCGCGGTCGGCAGCACGTGGATGCAGCCGTCCTCGTCCGGGGTGCGTCGGGTGCCGGACGGGGTGAGGGTCCAGGAGGGGCCGCGCCAGAGCTGCCAGCCGCGGGCCGCGTAGAAGTCGCCGGCCTCGTCGGAGGCGCCGAGCGCGCCGAGGTCGTAGGCGCCGTGGATCACCCGCTCCAGGGCCGCCATCAGGGCCGCTCCATGGCCGCGGCCCCGCCGGTCCGCACGGACTCCGACGCCCTCCACGTACCCGCAGCGCAGCGCCCGCCCGTTGTGCAGCAGCCGCCGTTGCACCACTGCGGCATGGCCGACCAGGTCGCCGTCCTCGTGGACCAGAGCGTGCAGACCGCCGAGCGAGTGCTCCCAGTCCTCGGGGGCCATGTCGTCGAAGACCTCGTGGAGGAGGGCGCGGGCGGCCTGGAGGGTGGCGGTGTCCAGGTCGGCGGTGTGGGCGAGGCGCACCGCGGCGGGGCGGGGCGCTGTCGGATGGGTGTCGGCCATGTGCGGCATGGTCGCAGCCGGACCGCAACCGGGCCACGGGATTGTTCCGGCCACTTTCTCCGGGGCGGTTCCCGACGCCCCTGCCTGTCAGCGATGCGTCAGGGAAGGCCGGCCGGTCTGGTGCCCGAGGAGTCCACCCGCTGTCATGGGGGACGACCGGGCGCACCGTGCTGACGGACCGGCCGCCCTCCGGCGGCGCGTGGAGTGCGGGGCCCGGAGCGGTCGGGCTGGCCGCAGCGGTGGGCGCCGCGTACCTCTTCGCGCGGCGCCCATCCGCCCATGGGCGCCCATCCGCCCGCGGGCGACTACCCGTACGGGTGGTGTTCCGTGCTCATCAACGTCCCCACCAGCAGGTCCGGGAGCTCGCCCGGCTCCTGAGCCCGGCGTCCCGGCACCCGTTCGGCGCACGTATCAGAGTCGCGTCAAGACCGGGCGCGAAGTCGGCATCCAGTGCATTTGTCCCCTTGTAGGGTCGGTAGGGTCGCAGCAGGTCCAGCCCGGTGGGGGCAGCCTTCACGTAAGACAATGAGGCCATGGCACGCGGCAAGCTACGGATATATCTCGGGGCAGCACCGGGCGTCGGCAAGACCTACGCCATGTTGTCCGAGGCGCACCGGCGCGTGGAGCGAGGTACGGATGTCGTCGTGGGGTTCGTCGAGCACCACGGCAGGCCCCGGACCGAGGTCATGCTGCACGGACTGGAGCAGATCCAGCGCCGCGACCTGACGTACCGCGGCTCGTCCTTCACCGAAATGGACGTGGACGCGGTCCTGGAGCGCAAGCCGGCCGTGGCGCTGGTCGACGAACTGGCGCACACCAACGTCCCCGGCTCGCGCCACGAGAAGCGCTGGCAGGACATCGAGCAGTTGCTGGAAGCCGGGATCGACGTGATCTCGACGGTCAACATCCAGCACCTGGAGTCGCTCGGCGACGTCGTCGAGTCGATAACGGGGGTGCGGCAGCGGGAGACCGTGCCGGACGAGGTCGTCCGGCGGGCCGACCAGATCGAGCTTGTCGACATGTCGCCCCAGGCGCTGCGCCGCCGGATGGCGCACGGCAACATCTACCGGTCGGACAAGGTGGACGCCGCCCTGTCCAACTACTTCCGGCCCGGCAACCTCACCGCGCTGCGCGAGCTCGCCCTGCTGTGGGTCGCCGACCGGGTCGACGAGTACCTCCAGGAGTACCGCGCCGAGCACTCGATCCGCTCGACCTGGCAGGCCCGCGAGCGGATCGTCGTCGGGCTCACCGGCGGCCCCGAGGGCCGTACGCTCATCCGCCGCGCCGCCCGGATGGCCGCCAAGGGGTCGGGCAGTGAGGTGCTCGCCGTCTACATAGCCCGCAGCGACGGCCTGACCTCGGCCTCGCCCAAGGAACTCGCCGTCCAGCGCACGCTGGTGGAGGACCTGGGCGGGACGTTTCACCATGTGATCGGCGACGACATACCGACCGCGCTGCTGGAGTTCGCCCGGGGCGTCAACGCCACCCAGATCGTGCTGGGGTCCAGCCGCCGCAAGGCCTGGCAGTACGTCTTCGGCCCGGGGGTGGGCGCCACCGTCGCCCGCGACTCCGGCCCCGATCTCGACGTGCACATCGTGACCCATGGCGAGGTCGCCAAGGGCCGGGGGCTGCCGGTGGCGCGCGGCGCCCGGTTGGGGCGGACCCGGATCATCGCCGGCTGGCTCGTCGGGGTGGCCGGCCCGGCACTGCTCACGTTGCTGCTGACCAGCGTCGCCAACGGTCCCGGGCTCGCCAACGACGTGCTGCTCTTCCTGTTCCTGACCGTCGTCGCCGCGCTGCTCGGCGGCCAGCTGCCGGCGCTGGCCTCGGCCGCGGTCGGCTCGCTGCTGCTGAACTTCTACTTCACACCACCGACCCACACGCTGACCATCAGCGACCCGAAGAACATCGTCGCGATCGTGATCTTCTTCGCGGTCGCGGTGTCGGTCGCCTCGGTGGTGGACCTCGCCGCCCGCCGTACCCACCAGGCCGCCAGGCTGCGCGCCGAGTCGGAGATCCTCTCGTTTCTCGCGGGCAGCGTGCTGCGCGGCGAGACGACCCTGAACGCCCTGTTGGAGCGGGTGCGGGAGACCTTCGGCATGGAGACCGTGGCGCTGCTGGAGCGCGGCAGCGACGTCGAGCCGTGGAGCTGCGCGGGCCGCGCCGGCGGTCCCGACGGCGACGGCGCCGAGCCCCTGCTGCGCCCCGAGGACGCGGACGTCGACATGCCGGTGGGCGACCACATGGCGCTGGCGCTGACCGGCCGGGTGCTGCCCGCCGAGGACCGCCGGGTGCTGGCAGCGTTCGCCGCCCAGGCCGCCGTCGTCCTCGACCGGCAGCGGCTGGTGGGCGAGGCGGAGCGGGCCCGGGAGCTGGCCGAGGGCAACCGCATCAGGACGGCGCTGCTGGCCGCGGTCAGCCACGATCTGCGCACCCCGCTGGCGAGCATCAAGGCCTCCGTCACGTCCCTGCGCTCCGACGACGTCGCCTGGTCCCCGGAGGACGAGGCGGAGCTGCTGGCCGGGATCGAGGCCGGCGCGGACCGGCTGGACCACCTGGTCGGCAACCTCCTGGACATGTCCCGGCTACAGACCGGCACGGTCACCCCGCTGATCCGTGAGATCGACCTCGACGAGGTGGTGCCGATGGCGCTGGGCGGCGTACCGGAGGGCAGCGTCACCCTCGACATCCCCGAGGAGCTGCCGATCGTCGCCGTCGACCCGGGGCTGCTGGAACGTTCGGTCGCCAATCTCGTCGAGAACGCCGTGAAGTACAGCCCGGACGGCGAGGCGGTGCTGGTCGCGGCGAGCGCGCTCGGCGACCGCGTGGAGGTCCGGATCGCCGACCGCGGGCCGGGTGTCCCGGACAGCGCCAAGGACCGCATCTTCGAGCCGTTCCAGCGCTACGGTGACGCCCCGCGCGGCGCCGGCGTGGGCCTGGGCCTGGCCGTGGCACGCGGCTTCGCGGAGGCGATGGGCGGCACGCTCGCAGCCGAGGACACCCCCGGGGGCGGCATGACCATGGTTCTCACCCTCCGGGCCGCGCCCGGCCGCCCACTGGTCCGACCCGACCTACCGGCCCAGGCCACGACATGAGTCGTACCCCATGGACCACACTCACCACACGCTCCGCGGGCCGGACCCGCGGGAAGACGACACCACAGGGAGACAGCCAGTGAACCGGGTGCTTGTGGTCGATGACGAGCCGCAGATCGTCCGCGCCCTCGTGATCAACCTGAAGGCGCGCAAGTACGAGGTCGACGCCGCCCCCGACGGGGCCACCGCCCTGAAGCTCGCCGCCGCCCGCCACCCCGACGTGATCATCCTGGACCTCGGGCTGCCCGACATGGACGGCGTCGAGGTGATCAAGGGGCTGCGGGGGTGGACGCGGGTACCGATCCTGGTGCTCTCCGCGCGGCAGACCTCCGACGAGAAGGTGGAGGCGCTGGACGCGGGCGCGGACGACTACGTCACCAAGCCGTTCGGGATGGACGAGCTGCTGGCCCGGCTCCGGGCGGCGGTGCGCCGCGCGGAGCCGACCGGGCCGGCGGACGACGAGGTGATCGTGGAGACCGAGGGCTTCACCGTCGACCTCGCCGCAAAGAAGGTCAACCGCGGGGGCCGGGACATCCGGCTGACCCCCACCGAGTGGCACCTCCTGGAGGTCCTGGTCCGCAACTCGGGCCGCCTGGTCAGCCAGAAGCAGCTCCTCCAGGAGGTCTGGGGCCCCTCCTACGGCACCGAGACCAACTACCTGCGGGTCTACATGGCCCAGCTCCGCCGCAAGCTGGAGAGCGACCCCTCGCACCCGAAGCACTTCATCACCGAGCCGGGGATGGGGTACCGGTTCGAGCAGTGAGGCGGAGTGCCGGCCGGGGGTCCGGGGGTTGGCCCCCGGGGGGTGCGGCATCACCGAGCCGGGGACGGGGTACCGGTTCGAGCAGTGAGGGCGGGGTGCCGGCAGGTGTGCCGGCCGGGGGCGGGGGCGGTTTCCCGGGGCGTCCGCGCGTCGGCGGTCCGAGGTCGTCGCCATGATTGGCCTCGTCGGACCCGCACGCAGTGCGTGTGCGGGCCGTGATTCCCGGACCTGGCCACCGGTACGCTGGGAGCCATGAGTGCTGGTACCCGACCCGAGAAGCCGGCCGGTCGCTTCCGCCGGATGCTCGACAGGCTGGCCTCCTCCGAGGAGGAGCTTCAGTCCGCCGAGTTGCAGCAGGATGCGCAGGACGCGGGGTGCACCCGTATCTGCGACTGCGACGACCGGCAGATAGTGAAGGTCACCGGCACCCTGCGGCATGTCACGCTGCGGCCGCGCGCCGGAGTGCCCGCGCTCGAAGCGGAGCTGTTCGACGGCTCCGCGGCGCTCGACGTGGTGTGGCTCGGCCGCCGCTCCATCGTCGGGATCGAGCCGGGACGCAAGCTCATCGCCTCGGGCCGGGTCTCGCTGAGTCACGGGCGCCGGGTGCTCTTCAACCCGAAGTACGAACTGCGACCGCTCGGACAGGAGTAGCCGGTGACGTCCCACGACCGACCGACCACTGACACGGATGCCGCCGGTACCGGCGCCGCCCCGGGCTCGGCGCCCGAACAGGGCGCCGACGGCAGACAGGTGACCGAGGCGGCGCTCTTCGAGGCCTTCGGCGGCGTACGCGGTCTGGTGGAGACCGTCCTGCCGGGCCTGCTGTTCGTCGCGATCTTCACGGTCAACAAGGACCTGCACATCTCGGCGATCGCCGCGCTGGCCGTCTCGCTGGTGCTCGCGGCCGCCCGCCTGGTCCGCAAGGACACCGTCAAGCACGCCTTCGGCGGTGTCTTCGGGGTGGCCTTCGGCGTGGTCTTCGCGATGATGACCGGCAACGCCAAGGACTTCTACCTGCCGGGCATGCTCTACACCCTCGGCCTGGCCGTGGCGTACATCGTCACCACGATCGCCGGCGTCCCGCTGATGGGGCTGATCCTGGGCCCGGTGTTCAAGGAGAACCTCTCCTGGCGCACCCGCAACCCGGGCCGGAAGAAGGCGTACGCCAAGGCCAGTCTGGCCTGGGGCCTGATCCTGCTCGCCAAGTGCGCGATCCTCTTCCCGCTGTACTGGTGGGCGGACACCGCCCAGCTCGGCTGGGTACTGGTCGCACTGAAGATTCCGCCGTTCCTGCTGGCCCTCTACCTCACCTGGGTCTTCCTGGTGAAGGCGCCGCCGCCGATCGACGTCTTCGCCGAGATGGAGGCGAAGGAGAAGGCGGAGCAGGACGCCGAGGAGCGCCGCCGCGTCGAGCGCGAGGTCCTGGACCGGGTCGCCGACGACGTGTACGGCGATGTCACCGCCCAGGCCATCGCGGAGTCCGCCGACGACCGCCCGCGGGGGGCCCGCCACCGCCGCTGACGGCCTTGACCGGCCGGCCCGCCCGGAACGCCAGGGGCCCGGGAACCATCTGGTTCCCGGGCCCCTGGCGTGCGCGTGCGCCCAACCGATCCGTCGTCGTTACGCGTCCTCGCGGCGCACCGACAGCAGGTCCTCCAACTGCTCCTCACGCGACTGAGCCGCGACGAACAGCAACTCGTCACCGGCCTCCAGCACGTCGTCCTTGTTGGGCGTGAGCACCCGCGTACCGCGGATGATCGTGACCAGCGAGGTGTCCTCGGGCCACGCCACATCACCGACCCGGGTGCCGGCCAGTGCGGCCTCGGGCGGCAGGGTCAGCTCGACGAGGTTGGCGTCGCCGTGGCTGAAGCGCAGCAGCCGCACCAGGTCGCCGACGCTGACCGCCTCCTCGACCAGGGCCGACATCAGACGCGGGGTGGACACCGCGACGTCGACGCCCCAGGCCTCGTTGAACAGCCACTCGTTCTTCGGGTTGTTCACCCGGGCGACCACCCGCGGCACGCCGTACTCGGTCTTGGCGAGCAGCGAGACGACCAGGTTGACCTTGTCGTCGCCGGTCGCCGCGATGACGACGTTGCAGCGCTGAAGCGCCGCCTCGTCGAGCGAGGTGATCTCGCAGGCGTCGGCCAGCAGCCACTCCGCCAGCGGCACCCGCTCCACCGAGATGGCGGTCGGCGCCTTGTCGATGAGCAGGATCTCGTGCCCGTTCTCCAGCAGCTCGCCGGCGATGGAACGGCCCACCGCGCCGGCACCCGCAATCGCGACCCTCATGAGTGCGCCTCCTCAGGACCCGTGGCGAATGCCGCCTCGACCTTCTCGACCTCGTCGGTGCGCATCATGACGTGCACCAGATCGCCTTCTTGCAGCACGGTCTGCGACGTCGGCAGGATCGCCTCGCCCAGCCGGGTGAGGAAGGCGACGCGGACCTCGGTCTCCTCCTGAAGCGCGCTGATCTTGTGACCGACCCAGGCGGGGGAGGTGTGCACCTCGGCGAGCTGGACGGCGCCGCTCGGGTCCCGCCACAGCGGCTCGGCGCCGGACGGCAGCAGCCGGCGCAGCATCTGGTCGGCCGTCCAGCGGACGGTGGCGACGGTGGGGATGCCCAGCCGCTGGTAGACCTCGGCGCGGCGGGGGTCGTAGATCCGGGCCGCGACGTTCTCGACGCCGAACATCTCGCGGGCCACCCGGGCGGCGATGATGTTGGAGTTGTCACCGCTGGAGACGGCCGCGAAGGCACCCGCCTCCTCGATGCCGGCCTCCCGCAGGGTGTCCTGGTCGAAACCGACGCCGGTCACCCGGCGGCCGCCGAAGGTCGACCCCAGGCGCCGGAACGCGGTCGGGTCCTGGTCGACCACCGCGATGGTGTGGCCCTGGCTCTCCAGGGTCTGCGCAAGCGCGGAGCCGACGCGCCCGCACCCCATGATGACGATGTGCATGCTGATTACCCCGTGCCCTGTACTAGCGCGCTGACCTGCCCAAACACCCTGCTCACTACTTTCTTCTCCACGTACCGGCGTCACGAAGCCACAGCTCGCGATGGGGACCGGGTGCACTGGCGCGGGCGCCGGGCGCACCGTGGTCCGGTACAACCGTAGCCGCAACACCGCCCCCGGTAGAGGGGTGCGGTGGGCCGCGGCAGGATGCGGACCGACACGTCGGCACGGCGACCTCCCGCGCCGGGCTGCGCCACGGCGCCCCCGTAAGGCACGCTACGAGGCGTGCCCAACCTGCCTCTGCCGCCCCAACAGGGCTCCGCTGCCCCGCACATGATGGTCTGCGGCGACGATGCGCTCGCGCACCGGCTCGCCGCCGAGCTCCGCGACGTCCACGGCGAACGGGTGACGCTCGTCGTCCCCCCGCCCTCCCCCAAGCTCCTGACGAGCAGAGGGGAACCCCGTCCGCACCGCCCCCGGATCCCCCCGCCGGCCCGCGCGCTCGTCCAGGCCACCGCGCTGCTGGGCCGGGTGTCCGCGGCGATGGGCCGTACGGCGTTGCTGCCACCGGAGGCACCCGGTGACGGCGAGGAGCCACCGGAGGAACTGGTACGGATCCTGGAGTCCGCGGAGCCGGACGACATGACGCTGATCGAGGCGGGCATCGCCGGGGCGGAGGCGCTGGCGCTGGTCTACGACGACGACGAGCTCAACATCCACGCCGCCCTGCGGGCCCGCCGGCTCAACCCCCGACTGCGGTTGGTCATCCGCCTCTACAACCGCAAACTCGGCCAGCACCTGGAGGAGTTGCTCGACCAGGCCGCCGCGGTCGCGGCCCAGGCCGGCGGCGGAGTCGCGGACGCTGCGGAGGTCACGGGCGTCGATGCCTCCACGACCGTGCTCTCCGACGCCGACACCGTGGCGCCCGCGCTGGTCGCCACCGCGGTCGCCGGAACGAGCAAGGTCATCGAGGCGGACGGGCTGCTGCTGCGCGCCGTGGAACGTGCGCCGGCGCCACCCGGCCGCCCCGGCGAGCCAGGACTGTGCACCCTGGCGCTGCTCTCCGCCTCCGCCACCGACCCGGCGTCCGCCCCGCACGCCCCCGTGGAGACGCCGGTCCCCGGGGCGGGCGACGAGGGCCCGGTCCTGCTCCCGGACGATGCGGCCGCCGCGGCCGCCACCGGATGCGGCACCGTCGTCCTGGAGACCGTCTCCTATACCGGACGGACGGTGCGCCGCCGCGGACTGCGCGGCCGGGGCGCGCCGCTGGCCTCGCTGTTCTCCCGGCGGTTGCGCTGGTCGCTGGCCGGTGTCGTCGGCGCGGTGCTGGCGCTGGCCATCGCCTCCTCCCTCACCACCGGCGACAATCCGGTGCACGCCGCCTACCTCTCGCTGCTCGACCTCTTCGCCATCAACGATCCGGCGATCGGCCAGCCGCTGCCCCGCAAGATCCTCCAGCTGTTGTCCGGGTTGACCGGCCTGCTGCTGCTCCCGGTGCTGGTCGCGGCCGCGTTCGAGGGGCTGGGCACCTTCCGCAGCGCCTCGGCGCTACGCCGTCCGCCGCGCGGGCTGTCGGGGCACGTGGTGCTGCTCGGCCTCGGCAAGGTCGGCACCCGGGTCCTGGCCCGGCTGCACGAGATGGGCATCCCCGTCGTCATCATCGAGGGCGACCCGGAGGCCCGGGGCATCGCGCTGGCCCGGCGGCTGCGGGTGCCGACGGTCCTGGGAGACGTCACGCACGAGGGGGTCCTGGAAGCCGCGATGGTCGAGCGGGCGGCCGGTCTGCTCGCGCTCACCAGCGAGGACACCACCAACCTGGAAGCCGCCCTCTACGCCCGCTCGGTCAATCCGGAGCTGCGGGTGACGCTGCGGCTGTTCGACGACCGCTTCGCCACCGCCGTCTACCGCACCCTGCGCGCCGCGCACCCGCGGGCGCTGACCCGCAGCCGCAGCGTCTCGTTCCTGGCCGCGCCCGCCTTCGCCGGCGCGATGATGGGCCGCGAGATCCTCGGGGCCATCCCGGTCGAGCGGCGGATGCTGCTGGTCGCCCGGGTCGAGGTGCGCGGCCATGCCGCGCTGGAGGGGCGTACGGTCGGCGAGGTGCTGAGGCCGGGACGGTTGCGGGTGTTGGCGGTCGACACCTCAGCGCCCGACGAACCGGAGCCGGACGCCGCGCCCGTCGCACCGCCGGCGGAGGCGGAGCGCCAGCCGGCCCGCCTGGTGCACGAGCTGGGCGACGACTACGTCCTCCGGCCCCAGGACCGGGTGCTGCTGGTCGCCACCCGGCAGGGGTTGGGCGCGCTGCACTCCCGCCGTGCGCGCAGCGCCGGAAGTGCCGCCGCACCGCCCCCGTCGTGACGCGGTCGCCCGTCGTGACCGCGGCGCCATGACAGCCCTATCGCCTCACTGTGACTCCCCTGTCGCGCCCCGTGACTGAGGTAAGACTGCCGTGACGAACGCCACGACAGCCGCCCCGGTACGGGCGCGACGTGCATGTGACGTGCGGATCCTGTGGAGGCACCGGGCTCGAAGGCGCCCCCGAGCAGGCCAGGTGTGCGCCGGCGCGCAGCGCGCCGTCCGCCCATCCGGGTGGTGGCTGGGCATGAACCTTGACGAACCCTTAGCATCCTCGGGTGTCCAAACTGACCGACGTGCCCAAACGGATCTTGATCGGGCGCGCACTGCGCAGCGACAAGCTCGGGGAGACCCTGCTTCCCAAGCGCATCGCACTCCCCGTCTTCGCCTCCGACCCGCTGTCCTCCGTGGCCTACGCGCCGGGCGAGGTGCTGCTCGTCCTGTCCGTCGCGGGAGTGTCGGCGTACAACTTCAGCCCGTGGATCGCGGTGGCGGTCGTGGTGCTGATGTTCACCGTCGTCGCGTCGTACCGGCAGAACGTGCACGCCTACCCGAGCGGCGGTGGTGACTACGAGGTCGCCACCACCAACCTCGGCGCCAAGGCCGGCCTCACCGTCGCCAGCGCACTGCTCGTCGACTACGTCCTGACCGTCGCGGTCTCGATCTCCTCCGGCATCGAGAACCTGGGCTCCGCGATCCCGTTCGTCGTCGAACACAAGACGCTCTGCGCGATCGCCGTCATCGTCCTGCTGACCCTGATGAACCTCCGCGGGGTCAAGGAGTCCGGCAAGCTCTTCGCGATCCCCACGTACGTCTTCGTCGCCGGCGTCTTCGTCATGATCGCCTGGGGCGTGGTCCGCGCCGTGTTCCTGGGCGACACGATGAAGGCCCCCACCGCCGACTACACCATCCACGCCGAACAGGGCGGCCTGGCCGGCTTCGCGCTGATCTTCCTCCTGCTGCGCGCCTTCTCCTCCGGCTGTGCCGCGCTCACCGGCGTCGAGGCCATCTCCAACGGCGTCCCCGCGTTCCGCAAGCCCAAGTCCAAGAACGCCGCCACGACGCTGGCCCTCATGGGCGGCCTGGCCGTCACCATGTTCTGCGGCATCATCGCCCTGGCCATGGCCACCCACGTCCGGATGGCGGAGACCCCCGCCAAGGACCTGCTCGACCACGGCCGGCCGCTCGGCCCCGGCTACACCCAGAACCCGGTCATCTCGCAGGTCGCCGAGGCGGTCTTCGGCAAGGGCAGCCTGCTCTTCGTCATCCTCGCCGCGGCCACCGCACTGGTGCTGTTCCTCGCCGCCAACACCGCCTACAACGGCTTCCCGCTGCTCGGCTCGATCCTCGCCCAGGACCGCTACCTGCCGCGACAGCTGCACACCCGCGGCGACCGGCTGGCGTTCTCCAACGGCATCGTCCTGCTGGCCGGCGCGGCGGCGATCCTGGTCTACCTCTACGGCGCGGACTCCACCCGTCTGATCCAGCTCTACATCGTCGGCGTCTTCGTCTCCTTCACGCTCAGCCAGACCGGCATGGTCCGGCACTGGAACCGCCATCTGCTCACCGAGAAGGACCCGGCCAAGCGCCGCCGGATGCACCGTTCCCGCGCCATCAACGCCTTCGGTGCCTTCTTCACCGGCCTGGTCCTCGTCGTCGTCCTGCTGACGAAGTTCACCCACGGCGCCTGGGTCGCGCTGCTCGGCATGGTCATCTTCTTCGTGACGATGTCCGCCATCCGACGCCACTACGACAGCGTCTCCGACGAGATCGCCGCCGACGAAACCCACGACGACGACCTGGTACGCCCCTCCCGCGTGCACTCCCTCGTCCTGGTCTCCAAACTCCACAAGCCCACCCTGCGCGCCCTGAACTACGCCAAGCTGATGCGCTCCGACACCCTCGAAGCGGTCAGCGTGGACGTCGACCAGGCCGACACCAAGGCCCTTCGGGAGGAGTGGGAGCGCCGCGGCATCGACGTACCCCTGAAGGTCCTGGCCTCGCCCTACCGCGAGATCACACGCCCGATCATCGAGTACGTCAAGTCGCTGCGCCGGGAGAGCCCGCGCGCCGCCGTCTCCGTCTACATCCCCGAGTACGTCGTCGGCCACTGGTACGAGCATCTGCTGCACAACCAGTCCGCGCTGCGCCTCAAGGGACGCCTGCTCTTCACCCCCGGCGTCATGGTCACCTCCGTCCCCTGGCAGCTGGACTCCTCCGAGGCCGCCAAGCTCCGCGCCCGCAAGCGCGCGGACTGGAACGCGCCGGGCGCGGTACGCCGCGGTCCGGTCACCCAGCCGAAGAAGGAGAAGACGGCCACCAAGCGGTGACGGACGCGAGGGCGGAGCACGAGAAACGTGACTCCCGGCCGTAACGGGCGATGCCTCGGGCCATGGACCGGGCCATGGCCCGGGGCACCACCCGGCGGGACGTAAAATGGACGGCTGTCGTCCCGCCGGTACCGCTCCGGCACCGCCCTCCTCCCACCCCACCCCAGGAGCCCTCCCGCCATGCAGGCAGAACCGAAGAAGTCGCTGGTCGGCGAGGAGTACGAGGTCGAGGTCGGCCCGGTGGCCCACGGCGGCCACTGCATCGCCCGCACCGACGAGGGCCAGGTGCTCTTCGTCCGGCACACACTGCCCGGCGAGCGGGTGACCGCCCGGATCACCGAGGGCGAGGAGGGCGCCCGCTTCCTGCGGGCGGACGCCGTCGACATCCACGTGGCCTCCAAGGACCGCGTCGAGGCCCCCTGCCCCTTCTCCGGCCCCGGCCGCTGCGGCGGCTGCGACTGGCAGCACGCCAAGCCCGGCGCACAGCGCCGCCTCAAGGGCGAGGTGGTGGCCGAGCAGCTGATGCGGCTGGCCGGCCTCACCCCCGAGGCGGCCGGCTGGGACGGTACCGTCGAGCCCGCCCCCGGCGACAAGGTCGCCAAGGGCGAGGTGCCGGCCTGGCGCACCCGCGTCCAGTACGCCGTCGACGCCGACGGCCACGCCGGCCTGCGCAAACACCGCTCCCACGACGTCGAGCCGATCACCCACTGCATGATCGCCGCCCCCGGCGTCTCGGAACTCGGCATCGAGAAGCGCGACTGGCCCCAGATCGCCACCGTCGAGGCCATCGCCGCCACCGGCTCGCACGACCGCCAGGTCATCCTCACCCCGCGCCCCGGCGGCCGCCTCCCGATCGTCGAACTCGACAAGCCGGTATCGGTGATGAGGGTGGGGGAGAAGGACGGTGCGGTCCACCGCGTCCACGGCCGCCCCTTCGTCCGCGAACGCGCCGCCGACCGCACCTGGCGGGTCGGCGACGGCGGCTTCTGGCAGGTCCATCCGAAGGCCGCCGACCTCCTCGTCGGGGCCGTCATGCAGGGCCTCATGCCGAAGAAGGGCGACATGGCCCTCGACCTCTACTGCGGAGTCGGCCTGTTCGCCGGTGCCCTCGCCGAACGCGTCGGCGACAAGGGCGCCGTCCTCGGCATCGAATCCGGCAAGCGCGCCGTCGAGGACGCCCGCCACAACCTCGCCGACCTGGACCGCGTCCGCATCGAACACGGCAAGGTCGACCAGATCCTCCCCCGCACCGGCATCACCGACGTCGACCTCGTCGTCCTCGACCCGCCCCGCGCCGGCGCCGGCAAGAAGACCGTCCACCACCTCGCCTCCCTCACCCCCCGCCGCATCGCCTACGTGGCCTGCGACCCGGCCGCCCTCGCCCGCGACCTGAAGTACTTCGCCGAGGCGGACTACGCACCGCGGCGGATGCGGGTGTTCGATCTGTTTCCGATGACGCATCACATGGAGTGCGTTGTGGTGCTGGAGCGGGCGACCAAGGGCGCCTGACCTGTGGGCCTTCCCGTGCGCCGCAAGCCGTGGTCCGGCGTGGTTCCGCGGTCGGTCGGGTGCACGGAGCACCCCTCGGAGCCTGGTGCCTGACACTCCGGTGCCAGGCACCAGGTGCTGGCATCTCCGGTATTGGAGGTGTGGTGCCTGGGCCGGGGAGCCCCCTGGCCCTGTGCGGAACGGCTCTTGTGGCGTCTCAGGCGGTGCCCTCGTCTGCCTGCTCCAGCTCTTCCGAGGGGCCGCCGAGATCGTCGAGGCGCTGCTGGACGCTGCAGCGACGGCGGCGTTCGGCGCACCTCTTGGACAGCGGCGAAACCTTCAGTGGAGTGGGAGGACGGCACCAACGCCCAATGCGTCCCTCACGGTCCCCCTCGCAGGCGGCCCACCATTGCGAGTGTGCTGACCCGGGGCAGACCATCGGAGTACGCCTGCCTTGCGGGTGCCCCAGTGGCCAGGTGGTCCGGCGACCCAGCGCTCCGGGATGGCTCGAACCACCGCGGACGCGCCCCCAAGTCGTGCCGCACCCATAGGATCGTGTAAGTTCTTCGAGTTGCCACGGAGCCGACCGGCCCCACGGCAGCCATCCCGCCGCTTCAGCGGCACACCACTACCGCACGGCCCCTCACCGGGAAGAATTTCGGCATGCCGGAATTCGGACCGGGACTCGATTATGAGTTGCCGAGGGATTCCGCTAATGTAGTGATCACGCCGAAAGGGCAGCGGAAAAGCTGCTCCGAGGCAAACCCTCCGACGAAAATCGGAACCGGAAACGAAACGAATCCGGGTCTGCTAAAGTCGGAACCGCGAGAAAGCCGAAAGGCCGGATCGCACCGGCGAAAATCGGAGCCG
>NZ_JBEZIX010000095.1:0-18092 GCF_040651315.1 Streptomyces sp. NPDC048506 | reverse complement strand
GCCGCCCTCACCGGTGAACGGCTCGGCCCAGCCCCGCACGGCCCCGTGCGCGGCGAGCGCCCACACCGCCGCCACGACGAAGACCACCAGCACCGCGCCTCGCACGGCGTGCGGGTGGTGCTGCTCGCCCGCCGCGCCGAGCGGCTGACGGAGCTGGCCGCCAAGATCGAGGCGGACGGCGGGCAGGCCCTCGCAGTCGCCACCGATGTCACCGACGCGGCCTCCGTGGATGCGGCGGTGGAACGGATCCACGCCGCGTACGGCGAGGTCGACCTGGTGGTCAACGCGGCCGGCGTGATGCTGCCGAACCCCGTCACCGAAGGCCGCACCGACGAGTGGCAGCGCATGCTGGACACGAACGTGGCCGGCGCACTGCGGGTCATCCGCGCGTTCACACCGGATCTGATCGCGGTGGCGGAGGCCGGCCGGACGGCGGACCTGGTGAACATCTCGTCGATCGGCGCGCACATCGCGTTCCCCAACTACGCGGTGTACGGCGCGACGAAGGCCGCGCTCACCTACCTCTCGCAGTCGCTGCGCACGGAGCTGGGCCCGCGCGACGTCCGCGTCACCAACATCGAACCGGGCCTCACGGACACCGAGCTGGGTGGCCACATCGACAACGCGGAGCTCTCCCACCAACTGGACGGCATGTTCGACGCGCTGATCGGCCTGTCGGCGGACGACATCGCCGACCTGATCGCCTACACCACCAGCCGCGCCCGCCATGTGAACCTGCGCCAGGCGATCGTGCTGCCCACGCGGCAGGCATGACACTCAGGGAGCACGCAGAGCACACCAAGTACCCCGTGAAGCAGAGGAGACGGCTCTGCCAAAGTGCTGTGCGAAGGCCAGCAGGAGCGAACGTCCTTTTCTCGTAAGGCCGTTGACGGAAGAGTCACGTGATGTAGCCGTGAGAGTGGTTTACCGTTCCCGTCCGTGTGAAGGCGCTGGCTCTGGGACGCCCATACGCCAAGTGTCATAAGCGATGAATACATACGACAAGAGCACTCCAGGCGTGAGCATTCCGAGCACGACGAACACGGAAGCGTCCCACGAGGCGCAGCCCGTACCGGCTGCATCACTCGCCTCGCGGCCTTCCTGCCCCTCGCCCGGGTCGCACGGTGCGCAACCCTCACGGCGCGCCGTGGTCACGGCGACCGGTGCCTCGGCTCTCGCCGCCGGACTCACCGCCGCCTCCGTCGCGCCCGCAACCGCGCTGAGTCCTGCCACCGCACCCTCGACGGCGCCGGCCGCGGCGCCACCCGGTGTCGACCCCAAGGCGTACACCACGGTCGCCCGCGCCATCGCCGTCTACGACGAGCACGACAAGTCCCTCGTACCGGCCTACCTGAAGGCCGTCGAGAACGGCCTGCCCGCCAGCCGGGCGAAGGCAACGAAGCGGGTCCTGATCGTCGGGGCCGGACCGGCCGGTCTGCTTGCCGCCAACCTGCTCCACCGGGCAGGTCACGATGTCGTCGTGATCGAGGCCAACGGCAACCGCGTCGGCGGCCGTATCAAGACCTTCCGCAAGGGCGGACACGAGAACGGGGAGCAGCCCTTCGCCGACCCCCAACAGTACGCCGAGGCCGGGGCCATGCGGCTGCCCGGCAGCCACCCCCTCCTGATGGCGTTGATCAAGAAGTTCGGCCTTGCGCTCCAGGAGTTCTACCTGGTGGATGTGGAGGTCGACGATCCGGCGAAGAAGGTCAACCGCGCCTGGATCCACGTCAACGGCATCCACATGCGCCGCGCCGACTACGAGAAGAACCCCGAAAAGGTCAACGACACCTTCGGCGTCACGGGCGCCAACCGCACGAAGACCGCATCCGCCATCCTCGCGCAGGCCCTCGAACCCGCACACCAGCTCATCCGGGGCAAGGAAGGGGCAGACCTCGTCGACGGATGGGTTGAGATCCTCAAGAAGTACGGCCACTGGTCCATGTACCGGTACCTCACCGAAGTCGCCGGACTCGACACCAGGACCATCGACCTCATCGGCACCATCCAGAACCTGACCTCACGGCTGCACCTCTCCTTCACGCACAGCTTTCTGTCCAGCGCGTTGATCGACCCCAAGACCACGTTCTGGGAGATCAAGGGCGGCACCGCGCTGTTCGCCGACGCGCTGTACAAGCCTGTGAAGGGGAGGGTGCGGCTCGACAGACGTGCCGTACGCATCGAGCGCCACGCCGGCAAAGTCAAGGTGCACACCGTTTCCGAGGACTGCCAGACCGGCAAGGGCGGTGTCACGGAGGTCTTCGAGGGCGACGAGGCGATCATCACCGTCCCCTTCTCAGGGCTGCGCCACGTGGCCTTCGACCCTCCGCTCGGCTACGGCAAGCGCCGGGCCATCACGGAACTGCACTACGACGCCGCGACCAAGGTGCTGCTGGAGTTCTCCCAGCGCTGGTGGGAGTTCACCGAGGCGCAATGGAAGGTGGCGCTGAACTCCATCGAGGACAAGCTCTACGACAAGTACAAGGCGGGCGGGGTCAAGCACGGCGAGTATCTCGGTGCGCACAAGTCCGTGAAGGACCTGGGGGTGACGATCCCCGACGAACTCAAGAAGTGCTTCGCCGTCTTCCGGCCCGTCATGAGCGATGAACCGGAGGCCGCTCACATCCGTGGCGGTGGCAACGTGAGCGACAACGCCAACCGCTTTATGTACTTCGAGCACGCGCACCCTCTGGAGGGCAGCGACGGAGGCATCGTGCTCGCCTCCTACAGCTGGTCCGACGACGCCCTCAAATGGGATGCGTTCGCCGACGACGAGCGGTATCTGCGCGCGCTCGCCGGAGTGCAGGCCGTCTTCGGCCGCCGGTGCGAGGTCTTCTTCACCAACAAGTGCAGGACCCAGTCATGGATGCGCGACCACTACGCCTATGGCGAGGCTTCCGTGCTCTTCCCCGGCCAGCACACGGAACTGTTCCCCGACGTCCCCACGTCCGAGGGCCCGCTCCATTTTGCGGGGGACCACACGTCCATCAAGCCGGCCTGGATCGAAGGCGCACTGGAGTCCGCAGTCCGGACGGCGTTGAAGGTCCATACGGGCTGACAGGGGCACGGTGAAATGCCGCGGCGGGGAGGCGCGGTTCAGTCGTACGAGGTAGCGTCCCGGCGGCTGATCCGGCTCCGTGGCTGCCATTTCGACGACCAAACAAACCACTCATAGAAACGGCTGAGCAGCGCCGCCGCGTCATGGCCGGCGTTGCTCAGTCGAGTTCACCGAATCACCACTTCTTGCAGGCAACCCCCATGCTCTGATTGTTGTCGACGCGCTTGATCTGACCGCAGCTCTTGATGCCGACCCCGTGCGCGTACGTGGCGTTGATGGTGAAGTTGTGACTACAGCTGTTGCCCGTGCCGCTACCGCCGCAAATCATCGTGTACGTCTTGGTCGGCGAGGTCGTGGCGGAGTAGATGAACTCGTACTGGGCGGGCCCCTGAAGTTCCGGTACGCCGTGAATCGTGACCTTCTTGACGTGGTAACCGCTGCCGAATATGACCATTTCGACGTTGCCGCCGGTGACCGCGGTGTCGGCCATCGCAGGCGCGGCGACAACAGCCGACAATGCTACTCCTGCAATGGCCGCACCGACCAGTCGCTTGGTCCTCACTGACTTACCTCCACAGTTGTTCCACCCAGATGTTGAATAATGGGTTTATAGCCGGTAGTTGGCGGCCGAGCCTAGGGTTTCGGCTCCGGCGTTGTCAATGATTCTCTTTCCAACTGCCGTGCATAGGAAGGGAGTTGGCGACAGGGGTGCATTGTCCTTTCGGACAAGTGCAGCTACTGCTCCAGCACCGGCACCAAAAAGCAGCGGAGTACCGTCACTCCCGATTCGGCTCGCTGTTCCTGCTGGTCAGGAGCGTGTTTCTGAGTGTGGAGAGCTGCCTTGCGACCCCGGGCGTAGCCCCGCACGCCGCCGTAGGTCGGCTTCGCTGATCCGGTGCCCGACCCGCAACAGCACTCGCCGGACGACAAGTCGGGACGCGGGCCGGAGCTGCTCTCCTTACTGCCGGACGGATGTGAACCCCACTCTTGCCCCTGCGGTAGCGGAGAAACGGTGTGGTTCGAGATCGAACGTCTCGTATAAGCTGCGGCGAATTTTCAAAGCTTCATGGTCAAGGGTGCGGAATGTTCGGAATGCGCAAGGTGTCGCAGGCCGTGGTGGGCGTGGTGGTCGCGATGAGCATGCTCAGCGGCTGCTCGTTCGGCTGGGGCGGGGATGAGGAGAAGAAAGTCTCCGAGAAGAAACTGGGCGACAAGGGCACGGCGTGCGAACTACCGGTGCACTTCACCCTCGCGACGTCATGGAAGGCAGAGGCCATCACACAGGCGACGGTGGACCGGATGGGCCCGCTCGGCCATCAGGGGCCGCTCACGCCCGCCTGCGAGCTCGATGCCAAACCCGCAGGGAACATCGGCTTCCTCACCGTGTGGTCCGGCACCAAGGGCGCCGCCGCTCCCGGCGGAACATCCCGCGCCCTGATGAAGACGTTCGTCGGCGCCGAGAACTTCGAGAGCAACGTCAAGTTCCGCGAGACCAAGGCCGGTGGCCTGCCCGCCACCGAGGCCAGCTACACCGTCACCGACCTGGCCGCCGGCGAGGTCAGGCCCGAACGCGCGCTGGCCGTGATGACCAAGCACGGAGGCGTGGTCCTCCATCTCGGAGGGCTCAACACCGGCGAGCACAAGGCAATGCTCCCGGCGTTCGAGCTGGCCGAGAAGACCCTGGGCCTGACCTCCTGAGCAACAGGCACGACGTGATCAGGTAGGTCAGCTGCCCGGGGGCGTGCAACTTGCCTCAAGTCCGCTCCGCGCAGGATTGCGCCCGCCATGACCGCCCCGGCCAGCCGGGCATGCTCCGCGTTCAGAAGTCTCCCTCAGGTGTCGCCCGCTGGCGGGGGCTCGGCGAAGGCGCCGGCGGCTGCGGCGAGGGCGGCGGTTCTGGCTGTGTGGCCGGGCAGTTGCGGGTCGGGTGGGGTGCGGAGGAGCACCAACTGGTGGTACAGCGGTGCGGTGGCGGCGAGGAGCAGTCGCCGAGCGTCGGTGTGCGGTGGGAGTTCGCCGCGCCGGACAGCCCGGCTGACGATGATCTCGCAGCGGGCGTACCGGTCCTCCCAGAGCCGCTGTTGGGCGTGGGCGGCCTTCTCGGAGCGGAACGAGGCGGCGATCAGCGCCACCACGATCGGTGGCTGTGCCGTCAGCGCTGTCTGGATCTCCTGGTTCAGCGCTGCCAGATCACCTTCCAGTGAGCCGGTGTCCGGTGGCTGCCAGTCGTCGTCGCTCGCCGCGTCGAGGACGTCGGCGAGCAGGCCGCCGACGTCCCCCCAGCGCCGGTACACCGTGGTGCGATGCACACCGGCGCGGGCGGCGACGGAGTCCGTGGTGAGCCCGTCATAGCCGTGTTCGCCGAGTTCCGCGAGGACCGCGTCGAGTACCTGCGTGCGAATACGAGCGGTGCGGCCCCCGGGGCGGCGTCGGGGTGGCGGCCGGGTGCCATCTGGCTCTGGGGCTGTGGAAGTCATCGCTGATAGTCCGTTTGCTCAGGGAAACAACGTCATGGCAACATCTTAAAGCAGCAGCTGTCGCACTAGTGGAGTGATCGATGACACCGCCCGTTCCCGCCGACCCCACCGTGGTGCATCCGATGCCCGAGCAGCCGCGGGTGGTGCTGCTCAAGCCGCTGATCACCTCGCCGCTGATCGAGGTCGGAGACTTCTCCTACTACGACGACCCCGACGATCCGACCGCGTTCGAGACCCGCAACGTGCTGTACCACTACGGGCCGGAAAAGCTGGTCATCGGGAAGTTCTGCGCGCTGGGCGAGGGCGTGCGGTTCATCATGAACGGCGCCAACCACCGCATGGACGGCCCCTCGACGTTCCCCTTCCCCATCATGGGGGGTTCCTGGTCCGAGCACTTCGACCTCATCACCGGCCTGACCGGACGGGGCGACACCGTGGTGGGCCATGACGTCTGGTTCGGCTACCGGTCCATGGTGATGCCCGGCGTCCGCATCGGCCACGGAGCGATCGTCGCCTCCGGCTCCGTCGTCGTCGACGACGTGCCCGACTACGGCATCGTCGGCGGCAACCCCGCCCGCCTCATCCGCCGCCGCTACAGCGATGCCGACATCAACCGCCTCCTGGCCCTGGCCTGGTGGGACTGGCCGCTCCAGCACATCACCGAACACATCCGCACGATCATGTCCGGCAGCATCGACGACCTGGAGAACGCGGCGGCCGGGCAGATGGAATAGCCACGTCGAGACCCACCGCCCCACAGCGCGACGGGCCGTTGAACCGTCCCGGCACGATCCCTCCACGTTCCAGCACCGAGAATCGAGCTGTCAGCATGCCCGCTTCGCCGCACCACAACCCGTTCGCCGACTGGCTGCGCACTCACGCCGTCCCCCTCACCCACCTCGACCCCGAGGCGCCACTCGACGACCTGGAGCCGCTGCGCGCCATCATCGGCGATGCCCGCATCGTCGCGATCGGTGAAAGTTCTCACTTCATCGACGAGTTCGCGCGAATGCGCGAGCGCGTCCTGCGGTTCCTGGTCGAACGCTGCGGCTTCACCGTCCTGGCTTTCGAGTACGGCTTCAGCGAGGGCATCCCCCTCGACGCGTGGGCCCAGGGCGAGGGAACGGACGAGGACCTGTCGGCCCACCTCGCCGCGGCGATTCCCGTGGGACTCGATGAGCCGCTGCGCTGGATGCGTCGGCACAACCGCACAGCCTCCCCGCCGGTGCGCTTCGCCGGCATCGACATCCCGGCGGCCGGTGGGTCCTTGCTCCCCGCCTTGGCCCCGGTCGCCGACTACCTTCGCCACATCGATCCCGAAACCCTGCCGGCGGTCCAGACGGCGATGCGGATCGCCGAATCGTTCGCCGGTGGCTCCGGGGCCGTCGCCGCGCCCGCGTGGGCACGCCTGGCCACCGCCGAACAGGACAACCTCAGCGCGATCCTGATGCGCCTGCTCATCCGGTTCCGCTCCGTCGAACCGCTGTACGTCTCACGCGGCGACCAGCAGAGCTACGACATCGCCTTGCGGCGCCTTGAAGGCGCCTGCCACGCCGACTACACCTTCCGCGCCATGGCCGACCTCTTCGCCGGCGAAGGGCTGACCGCCGACACCTCGGCCCGCGACGTCTACATGGCCGGCTCGGTCCTGTGGCACCTGGAGCGCTTCGAACCCGGGACCCGCGTGGTACTGGCGGCTCACAACGCCCACATCCAGAAAACACCGGTCTCCTTCAACGGCCACCTCACGGGACTCCCCATGGGGCAGCACCTGCACCGCGCGCTCGGTGACGAGTACTTCGCCGTCGGCCTGACGAGTACCACCGGGCACACCGCGGACATGCCCCGCGACGAGAACACACGGTTCGGCTTCACCGTCGAGGCCACCGCGCTGGAGCAGCCCGAGCCGGGAAGCATCGAAGCCGCCTTCGCCGACGCCGAACTCGGGCTCAGCATCGCCGATCTCCACCGGGCACGCCCGCAAGCCCGTGACCACGCCGACCTTGTCCCGGGCCCCGACCGCATCCGGATCCAAAGCGCCTACCTGCACACCCCCGTCCTCGACGCGTTCGACGCCATCCTCAACTCCCCGACCTCCACCGTGGCCGACGACCTCGAAAACCTGTGAGAGAGAGGCCAACGCTCCGCTCCTACGGCCAACTCCCCACGCCCCGGCGACGGCTGACCGCTGCCGCCCTCCCCGCCCTCCCCGCGCTCCGTCGGCCCGACGCTGGCGGGGCACTGGCGGAGCGCTGGCCCTGCGTCAACCGTGGGCTGCACGGTCCGCTAGGGTCGCCGCAACATCGGGGTCATCAGTTGGGGGCGGGCAGAAGTGCCAAGGAGCAGTGCAGACACCATCGCGGCGGCCATGCTGGTTCTCGCGCTGGTGGTCCTCGTGGGCAGGGCCGGCGTCAACGAGAGCGGCGTCCGCACCGGAGGCGAGGCAGTCCAGCAGATGAAGGCGGGCGAGGTGATGATGGTCGGCAACGACGTCTTCGTCCTCGAAGATCGCTAGCGTCGGCTTGCGATCGGCGGCATACGGTGGCGGACCGGACCAGTGAGGGCACGAAGCCCGGTCGCGTTGCTCAAGGTCACCGCCCCGCTCGCGCGCGACACCCACACCGAGCGCGCTCACCAACTGCCCGGGTCGACTTGGCAGTTGCACTCGCCGTGGACCTGTGGTTATAGTCCGAGAAATCTGTAATCGATCGTAGAGGGAGTGGCGAGAGGCACAACGAACACTGAAGGACCGTGATCAGCAGCACTGCTGATGACTGATCAACGGTTGAGAGGGCCTTGGAAAGGCCGGAGTCGGACGAGATCCGACCACCCCATCTCCGCTGCTGATGACAGGCAGCGTTCTTCTTCGAGTTCGTTCTGCGCACTCCCATTCCGGACGATGTCCCGTTCCCATGGGCATCGCTCCTCGATTACAAGGATTCCTCGTGGCTTCCCGCTCATCGGAACCTGCCATCGGCGCTGCCACCGCACCAGCTCCGTCGGCCAGGACCAACGCACTTGTCCTGACGCTCATGTCAGCGGTCTTCCTCTCCCTGCTCGACTCCCAGATCGTCGCCACCGCACTGCCCAGCGTGGTGAGTGACCTGGGCGGGCTCGACCGATTCGGCTGGGTCACCACCGGCTATCTCATCGGCGGCAGCGCCGCCGCCCCCGTCTACGGCAAGCTGGGAGATCTCTTCGGACGCAAGCGCGTCTTCATGGCCTCCATCGTCGTGTTCCTCGTCGGTTCGGCGCTCTGCGGCGTCGCCCAGACGATGGGGCAGCTCATCGCCTTCCGTGGCCTCCAAGGCATCGGCAGCGGTGGCGTGTTCATCTGCGTACTCGCCCTCATCGGCGAGATGTTCTCCCCACGTGAGGGCGCCCGCTACTACGGCTGGTTCTCCCTCACCTTCGGCGCCGCCTCGCTCGCCGGCCCCACCCTCGGCGGCATCCTGACCGATCTCGCCAGCTGGCGCTGGGGGTTCTTCGTCAACCTGCCCGTCGGCGCCGTGGTTCTGGTCGTCGTCTCCTTGATGCTGCGCCTGCCCGTTCAGTCGAAGCGGGCCCACATCGACTACGTCGGCGTCGTCCTCCTCGTCGGCGCGATCGTCGGCCTGAACCTTCTCACCGGCTGGGCCGGTGTCAAGTACGCCTGGAGCTCGCCGGTCATCCTCGGCCTCGCCGCCGGATCGGTCCTCGCGGTGGTGCTGTTCGTCCTGTCGCAGCGCCGGGCGGTGGACCCCGTCGTCCCCCTGCGGCTCTTCGCCAACCCGACCTTCAGCATCGTCGTCGTCCTCGGCTTCATCGCCGGTTTCGTCGGCCTGGGCATGATCAACTACCTGGTCCTCTGGCTCCAGACCGTCCTCGGCCTCGACGTCCAGACGTCCGGCTACGTCCTCACCGCGATGATGCTCGGCGTCGTGCTGACCTCCTGGATCAGCACCAAGGTCATCGGCAACACCGGCTCCTACCGGTGGTTCCCGGTGCTCAGCATGGCGGTGTTCGCCGTCGCCGCCGTGCTGTTCTCCACCGCCGGCCCCGGGACGAGCCTCGCCCTCGCCATCGTGTACGTCCTGCTCTTCGGGATCGCCGGCGGCCTCAACTCCCAGGCGCTGAGCCTGGCCGCCCGCAACACCGCGAGCATCCGGGACATCGGCGCTGTGCAGGGCACCGCCACCCTCATGCGGCAGCTCGGCACCGGGCTCGGTGTCTCGTTCTTCGCCGCCCTGATGACCGCGCGTCTGGGCACCGGACTCCAGGAGCGCCTCGGCGGCGGATCCGGCGTCCGCATCGACAAGAACGGCTCGCTGTCGCCCGAGGTGCTCGGCCACCTCTCCGACTCCGTCCGCCTCGAACTCGCCGACATCTACGCGGACTCGCTCCGCTCCGTCTTCCACGCGGTGATCCCGATCGTCCTCGTCGGGCTGGTGACCGCCCTCTTCCTCAAGGACATCAAGCTCGCCGGCGGCCACGGCCACCGCCACGGCAGCGCCGGGCCGGAGCAGTCCGGCGACGACTCCGCCACGGCCGGCTCCTCCTCCGCCGCTCGCGGCGAATCCTGACTCTCCCACTCCACGAGTGGACTCCCCGCACGGCGTCCGGCCGTGCCCCACATCCCAAGGAGACACACGCATGATTCTGGTAACCGGCGCCACCGGCAACGTCGGCAGCGAACTCGTCGCCCGGCTCGCGGCCGAAGGCGTGCCTGTGCGGGCCATGACCCGTTCGCCCGAGAAGGCCGCGTTCCCCGCGGGCGTCGAGGTCGTGGCCGGCGATTTCGACAAGCCCGAGACGCTCCCTGCGGCCCTGGCCGGCGTCGACCGTGTCTTCGTCGTCCCACCGGGCTACGGCCCCGAGGGCCCCGTCCAGGAGCGCACCCTCGTCGCTGCCGCCCGCGAGGCCGGCGTCAAGCACCTGGTCAAACTCTCCACCAGCGGCGTCGGCTTCGGCGCCACCGACCCGTTGACCTCCGGCCACCGCCAGGGCGAGCGGGTCATCCAGGAATCCGGCCTGGAGTGGACGATCCTGCGCCCCGGCACCTTCATGGTCTACCTCTACGGATACGCCGACACCATCGGCAAGGAGCGGACCATGTACGTCACCGAGGGCGACCCGGTCTCCGCCATGATCCACCCGCGGGACATCGCCTCCGTGGCCGCCGAAGTCCTCACCACCACCGGTCACGAGGGCCGCTCCTACACGCTCACCGGCGGCGAGGCCCTCAGCCCGCAGCGCCAGGGCGAGATCGTCGGCGAGGCCCTCGGCCAGGAGGTCAGGGTCATCGAGCGCACCAGGGCCGAGACCCAGGCGGAGTTCGATCGCCTGGGCTGGGGCGGACCCCGCCTCGAAGCTCTGCTGGAACTCAAGCGCCAGTCGGCCGCCTGGGACTGGAGGATCTCCGACTCCGTCGAGAAGATCACCGGAAAGCCGCCGCGGACCCTGCGCGACTGGGTCGACGAGAACATCCGCGTCTTCGGCTGAGCCGACCCGCGCACCAGCACCACGCCATTCCGGTGCTGCGGCCGGATCCCGACCAAGCCCGCTCATGACGAACCCTTCGTGCAGGCGGCAGCCGTGAGTTGGGTGAAGGCCGCAGTGTCCGCGGGCGGTGGTGGTGCGGGGTTCCGACGGCTCGGTGGTTCCGGGCCCTCTCCGCCCGTGTCCCTGACAGACGCGGTTGGTGAGGGCCCGGCTCCGTGACGGGCCGTGCATGTGCACGGTGGGAGAACCGAGCGGGGAACATCGGGTGGTGCAGCGCGTGCCGCTGAGCCGGTCCCCTTACCCTGCTGCGGTGTAGGGCTGGAGGGCGGCACGAACCCGGGTGGGCATCTCCTTCTTGCTGTGCGTCGCGGGATCGACGAACACGTGCCGCACTTCGCCTTCTGCGATGAGCCGTTCACCGATCTTGAACACCGGGCGCACGATCATGCTCGTCGTGCCGAGATGGGTGATGGGCATCTCGATGTCGAGCAACTGATCGAAGCGCGCCCCCAGGCGGTAGACGATCCGCGTCTCCGCCACGACCAGGTCGGCTCCGTCCACGACCGTGGACTCGGAGGCTCCGATGACGTCTCGCCACAGCTCGGTCAGGGCGACGTCGTAGTAGAAGAGGTAGTGACCGTTGAACACCACGCCTTGCTGGTCACACTCGCTGTAGCGCACTCGCAGTCGGTGCGTGAATAGCTTGGCCATGGCAAGATCGTAGCCGCAACCCGCACTGATGATCGAGGAGTTGGGGGAGCGTGTAGCTCCGCAGGGGTCTCCGTGGGAGTGCCGCCTCGGCCGGCAAGGGGTTGCCGGTCGGCAAGCGCGCCTGTGCGCCCACAGTGCGCGCACATCCATGCAGCGGTGGGTGCGCCGACAACCAGGACGTGGTGAACCGCTCCGGGACAGTGATCATCGCCGTCCGCCTCCAGGACCACTCCGAGGCCCTCGCCGGGCTCCAGGTCGGCAGCGACAGCGTCGTGGTCAGCGTCATGGCCGGCATCGGCAGCAGCGAGCTGCGCCAGACGCTCGGCACCGACGCCCCGTTGGTGCGTGCCATCCCGCTGCCCGCCGTGCGCGAGCGCCGGTCCGTCACCGTCACGTTCCCCTCCCACCCGGTCGTGGACGCCCTCTTCGACGTCACGTCGGAGGAGGTGGGGGCGGAGGCCGTCGCCGAGCCGTGTGGCTGCCGCTGCACATGACTTCGGGTGACGGGATGCCGCGATCCTGAACCAGTAGTTCTCTGCTGGACCGTCAGTTGCCCCACGGCCTCGCCACGACCCGTGCCGTCCGAGCGCGTGAGCACGACCGATCGCGGAGCCTGTTACCCCTGCGACGACGGGCCCTGGCCGTTGCGCTCCCGGGGCGGATGCTGTGCGAGCGCGGTCCAGGAGCGCAGGAGCAGGTCGAAGGCGTCGACGACGACGTCGTCCGGGATGCCGTCGGGGGTCAGCAGGCGCTGGATGAGCAGGCCGTCCTCCAGGGCGTGGACGATCAGGGCGAGGAACGCGGGGTCTGCGGGCGATGCGACACCGTGGGCGGCGAACGCCTGCTCCAGGCCGGCGGTGTGGGCGTTGCGGGCGAGGAGTTCGCGTTCGGCGAGCAGTGGGCGCAGTTCGTCGTTCCGCAGGGCGTGCAGGACGAGCTCCATGCGCAGAGCGAGCCATTGGGGCAGGTGCTGGGCGCGGTCACGGTTCCAGGCCCGGAGCTTGTCGAGGGCGTCGGCGCCGGAGGTGGCGTCCTGGGTGAGGGAGCGGACCTCGTCGAGTTCGCGGTGTGTGCGGTGCTGGAGCAGCTCGGCGACAAGGGCGTTCTTGTCCTCGAAGTTCCCGTAGAAGGCGCCGCGGGTGTAGCCGGCGCGCTCGGCGATCTGCTCGACGGAGGTGCCGTTGACGCCGCGTTCGGTGAACAGCTCGGCGGCGGCGGCCAGCAGGCGGCCGCGGGTCTGCTGCCGGCTCTCTTCGCGGGTCAGGCGCTTGCGTTCAGGTGTCACGGCAGCATCCTACGGCGCACCTCTGCCGGGATATTCAATTCCGTATCCAGATACGTATCTGTATCTTTGTTGCCCGGAACGAAGGGAGGCCCGATGGGGGCGAACGAACTGTGGTCGCTGGGGGCGACGGAGCTGGCGCAGCTGGTGGCGTCGGGAGAGGTGTCCGCGGCGGAGGCCGTGGAGGCCCACCTGGAGCGGATCGCCGCGGTGAACCCGCAGGTGAACGCGGTGCCCCGGCTGCTGGAGGACAGCGCCCGGCAGGCGGCGCGGGAGACCGACCGGCGCCGGGCCGCCGGCGAGCAGCTGGGCCCGTTGGCCGGGGTGCCGTTCACGGTGAAGGAGAACATCCACGTCGCCGGATCGGCGACCACGCACGGCGTGCCGTACTTCCGCGACTGGGTGGCGGAGGCGGACGCGCCCCCGGTGCGGCGGCTGCGCGCGGCCGGGGCGATTCCGATCGGACGCACCAACATGCCCGACCTGGCGATCGCCGGACTGCACACGGTCAGTCAGCTGTTCGGGGACACCGTCAACCCGTGGGACCCGCAGCGCACTCCCGGTGGCACCAGCGGCGGCGACGCGGTCGCGGTGGCGACCGGCATGGCGCCGCTGGGCCTGGGCAACGACTCCGGCGGATCGGTGCGCAACCCGGCGACGTTCAACGGTGTCGCGGGGCTGAAGCCGAGCTACGGGCGGTTCCCGGCCGACCACCGGATGAGCGACCAGGAGCCGGTCCTGGGCCACCAACTCTTCCCGGTGGACGGGCCGTTGGCCAGGTCAGTGGCGGACCTGCGGGCGGCGTACGAGGTGCTCGCAGGGACGGACCCGCAGGACCCGCGGGCGGTTCCGGCCCCGCTGTACGGGCCGAGGCCGAAGGCGCCGGTGCGCGTCGGCGTGGTGACCGACCCCGGCGGCCGGGGCGACGTCCACCCGGACGTGCGCGCCGCGATCGAGGCGGCGGCAGCAGCCCTGGAGGACGCCGGCCACCCCGTCGAGGAGGTGGAGGTGCCGCGGCTCCAGGACGCTCTCGACGGCTACGGCGCCCTGCTGCGGGCCGAGTTCTCCCTGGCCTGGCCCATGCTCAGGCGGCTGCTCACCGAAGACAGCGCCCGCCACATCGAGCTGGACACCCAGCGCCACCCGGCCGTCGGCCTGGAGGAGTACGTCCGGCAGACCGGCGTACGCCTCGGCGTCCAGCGCGCGTGGGCCCGCCTCTTCGAGCGCTGCCCGCTGCTGCTCGGGCCGGTGTCCACGCAGCCGATACCCGAGCCCGTGGTGCCACGCACCTTGGAGGAGCGCGACGCGACATTCACGCCGATGCGGCTGCTGACCGCGTCGACGTATGTGGGGGTGCCGGCCGTGGCCGTGCCGACCGGACTCACGGCCGGCCTGCCGCAGGGCGTCCAGGTCATGGCAGGGATGTATCGCGAGGATCTGTGCCTGGACGCGGCGCAGCGGATCGAGGAGCGCCTCGGCGTACTCACCCCGCTCGATCCGCGTCCACGTCGGTGCGGCGCAGACGAAGGGTAACGGCGGACAGTTCCCGGACCGCCCTCGAGTGGCCGTCGCCGTGACTCCGGACCTGGAGCAGACCATCTCGGTCTGCCGGCACGGGTTCTCCTATGGCCGTTGTAGGGGCAGCGGTTGAAGCGTGGGCCATCGGGTGAGCATGCCGTGCCGGATGGTCGCGGCGAGTTGTCCCAGGCCCTTGAGCTCGCCGCCGTCGGCGGTCATCCGGCTGACGACTCCGAGACGGTGGGCGAGTCGTTGCCGGGCCGTTGCCGTGCCCCACTTCCAGTCCCGGTTCGGGATCTCGGCCAAGTGGTCGGCGGTTCCGCGGTGGGCCCGTTGGACCAGTGCGTCGCCGCGTAGCAGCCAGCCGGCACACGCGTCGGTGAGATCGTCTTGGACCTCGGTGCCCGTCGCGTTGCGCCATGTCGCGCGGTAGGCGGTCTCCGCTGCGTGGAGCAGGGGCTGGGTCGGAGCGGTGACGCACCAGCAGGTCGGGAAGCCGATGCGCAGGTAGGCAAGCTCCACGAGCCCGTTGCCCAGCGTGGCCTGTTCGAAGTCGATGAACCGGACGCCACCGCGGGTGTGCATGTCGTTGCCGGGGCAGGGGTCACCGTGCAGTAGGGCATGGCCCGGTGTGCCGAGCAGACGGTTCACGAGGCCGTCCAGCTCGGTTCGTACTCCGGACGGCACCGCGACGCCGAGCGTCCTGGCAAGCCCGAGGAACGAGTCGATGTCGTCTTGGGTCGGGCCGGACCAGACGGGAAGCAGGCCCGCATCGTCGGCGCCGGTGGCCGCGTGGAGCCGGGCCAACGCCGAGGCGTAGTCGACCACCCAGTCCGGGCCGGGCTGCTGGTGGTCCAGGTGCTCAAGGACCAGGACCCGTTCCGCCGGATCGGTGCCGAGGAGCCTCGGCACCACGGGCGGGTCCACCCGGGACGCGAGCTTCAGCGCGGCCACCTCGCGTGCGTACCGCTCGTCGGCCTCCGGAGCGTCGACGAGTTGCTTGATCACCACTGGTGTGCCGGACAACTCGGCCCGCCATACCCGTGATCGCGGGCTGCTATCCAGTCGGCGACCCCGACACGGTGCGCCAAGCTCGGCCCGCAGTTGCTCCCCGAACGGCAGTCTCGACCCCATGGGCTCATCCTCACATGCGCGCGAACACGCCAGGGTGCAAAGCGAGTTGGATCGCAGAGGCAGCCCGTTCCGGGAATCCGGCGAACCCATCCGTTCACAGCACCAGCCGGTCCGCCGGCCGATGCGCCTCTCCTGGCAGGGGAAGGCGCATCGACGGCGGATCGGCCAGGGCCGGCAGCGGACGTCTGCTCTTCGCTACGCAGTTCCGGCGAACAACTTCTGGAGCTTGCGCGACAACCAATCACCGGCAATCACGCTGATGCCGAACTGCTGCCGGCCGTCGGGCGATTCCGTGCACGGCCGCAGCGGCTCGATGGTGGCGTCGTGGTTGGGGAGGTAGAAGAAGGGGATGGTGACTCGGGAGGAGGTGTCGCCGCGTGCGGGATTGATGACGCGGTGCATGGTGGAGACCCAGCGTCCGCCGGTCCAGAGGGCGATGAGATCGCCGATGTTGACGACGAAGCTGCCGGGGATGGCGGAGACGTCGCGCCAGTTGTCTTCGCCTTGGAGGACCTGGAGGCCGCCGCGGTCGTCTTCTTGGTAGAGGATGGTCAGGCTGCCGAAGTCGGTGTGCCGGCCGCGGCGCAGTTGGCCGGGGAGCGGGGGATCGACCTGCGGGGGGTAGTAGTTGGCGGCGACGGACGAGCCGTGGTGGTCGAATTTGTCGTGGAAGAACTCCTCGTTGATGCCGAGTGCGAGGGCGAACAGGCGCATGAGGTCGGCCGCCAGGTCGCTTACGGCGCCGATGTACTCCTGCCACACGTCCCTGAAGTCGACGGGACTGTCCGGCCAGATGTTCGCGAGCGTCCAGGTCGCCCACTGATCGCCGAGTTTCTTGCGCTCCTCCTCGCTCAGTTCACCCGTCACATGCGCGGCGAAGGCCTCGCAGAGGTCCGGGGGTGTCTCCTGATCGAGGCTGAGCGCGGTCGTCCCGCCCATCCGTCGGTAGCCGGAGACCCCCGGCCGGTGTGCGACGCGGTCCTTGTCCTCGTAAGGAAGATTGAAAAACGCCTTTGTCGCCGTGAACATGCGGTCGACGAGGTTCTGGGGGACCCCATGGCCGACGATGACGAAGAATCCAGAATTCATGCACGCCTGGTCGATCGCCTCGGCGATCGCGACACGTCCCTGAGCCGTGTCCTTCGACGACAAGTCGATGATGGGCACGAAACCATCAGTAGTGGTGGCGGCCACCTGGTCATCTGACATGATCGATCTCTCCTCTTCGGCTGCTTCTCGGCTCAGTTCGACGCTTCGAGCACTGCTTCTGACCGGGCGGTTCGTTGACCGCCTCGGGAGAAGAGGCCGACGACCAGCGCGCCGCACACGAGAATTCCGCATGCCAGCCAGAGCGCCACTGTGTAGCCGTGCACGGTGGCGACGTCGTCGGCTTCCGGACGATTCCCGTGGTCCTCGAAGTACGCCGTGGTGACGCTGGTCGCAATGGAGTTGAGCAGCGCGGTGCCGAACGCGGCGCCCACCTGCTGCACACCGCCAAGCTCGCCGAGCTGGCCGCCGGCCCGGAGCTGATCGCCGCCCTGCGCGAGCAGCGGCCGCTGCCCGACATCCGGCTGGAGACCGTGCGCACCTTCACCCTCGCCGTCCTCGACCACGCCGGCGCCGTACCCGCGGATTCCGTTCAGGCCTTCCTCGACCAGGGATTCACCCGTCAGAACGCCCTCGAAGTCGTCCTCGGCATCGGCGCTTACACCCTCTCCACCCTCGCCAACCGCCTCACCGACGCCCCGATCGACCCTCAACTCGCGCCCTATGCCTAGAGATCGCCTCAAGGCTGATCAAGCGATGCGGGATCACGTCGAGCACCAGGCTTTCGCTGAGGGCATGGGGGAGTGGGGGTGAAGACCGCCGCCGGCTCGTGCGCCCCCACTCTTGCGCGCCCTGAGGGGGATGCGAAGGCCCGGGGGTAGGCGAGGCCCCTGGGAATCCGCCCTCCGGCGGAGTTCTGTGCGTGGCGGGCTACGACGGTGTGCGGCAGGGTGGCCTTGTCCTGGTCGGTGAGGATGATGGACATGGCTGTGCGCTCCTTCGGAGCTGTTGTGGTGGCATGCGATCGAGCGGACGGACGACGCGGTCCTGCTGGCCCGGACAGGTCGGGGTCGCCCGAGGGCATCTTGCCTCGGGCGACCCCGACCTGTCGGACAGGGCCGTGGCCGAACCCTGTGGGGATGTCGACGGTTCGGGTCCAGGGGCGTGGCTGTTGGGGCGCGCCGGGGGCGTGGGCTTGGTGTCAGGCGTCGATTGCCTGGTAGAGCGTGGTCCAGAAGTCGTGGATGAGCTGTGCGGGGTCTGGGAGGGACAGCCCGACCTGGGTGAGTAGGACGCCGACGAGTCCGTTGTGCGGGTCGGCGTAGGCGGTGGTGCCGGTGCCGCCGTCCCAGCCGAACTGGTCGATCGGCGCGTAGTCGCCGCG